>DATJZH010000215.1:0-3929 GCA_035499215.1 Streptosporangiaceae bacterium
GCTGAGCTGGAGCCAGATAGCGGAGGCCGCGCAGGCGGGCATCGAGGTCGGAGCGCACAGCCGCCTGCATCCTCAGCTGGACCAGCTGCCCGACAGGCTGCTCCGCGAGGAGCTCCGCTCGAGCAAGGCGCAGCTGGAGGACAAGCTGGGGTTTCCGGTGGCCGGGCTGGCCTACCCGTTCGGCTACTCCAGCGCCAGGGTCCGGCAGCAGGCGGGCGCCCTCGGTCATCAGTACGCGTGCGCCGTCGGCAACGTGATCATGGGTCCGCGACCGGATCTGCTGGCGCTGCCGCGGCTGACCGTCCGGCGGTCCACCGGGATGCCGGCGTTCCGGCAGATGATGCGCGGCAGTGACATACCGATGATGTTCTTCAAGGACCGGGCGCTGACCAAGGGCTGGGCGATGGTCCGTCACGCCAGGGCAGCCCTGGGCAGTGTCGCGCGTGGCGAATAGGACAGCTGCCCCCAGCGCGCCGGCCGGCCTCGGGCCAGCGGTGCCGCCTGGATCTGCGCGGCAGCGGCGGGGATTCGCCGCCGCGAAGCTGCTCGGTATCCGCGAGCAGCTCGCCGACCCGCTGTCCCGCAACGGCTACGCCCTGATCGCCAACAGCGCGGCAACGGGCATGCTCGGCCTCGTCTACTGGCTGCTGATGGCGCGCCTCTACCCGGCCGCTGACGTCGGCCGGGCAGCGGCCATCTACGCGGCGATGAACCTGCTGGCCGGGTTCACGGCGCTGAACTTCAACGGCGTCCTCACCCGCTTCATCCCGCAGTCCGGCCAGCAGACCAGAACGTTCGTCCTGCGCGCCTACACCGTGAGCGCGCTCGCATCAGTCGGCGTGACGATTCCGTTCCTGCTGACCATCAGCCTGTGGGGGCCGTCCTATTCGGCCCTCGGCGGTCTTCTCGCGGGCGCGGTCTTCGCCGGCTGCGTGGTCACCTGGGCCATCTTCACACTGCAGGACAGCGTCCTGGTCGGACTGCGCAGCGCATCCTGGGTGCTGGCAGAGAACGGCATATTCGGCATCGTCAAGATCATCCTGCTGGTGCTGTTCGCGACGAGCCTTCCCCGCCACGTCGGGATCTACGCGTCGTGGATGCTTCCGGTCGTCGTTGCGGTACCGCTGGTCAACATGCTGATCTTCCGCCGTCTGGTGCCCCGCCACATGACGCTGACCGGTGATCGCGAGCCCCCCACGAACAGGCAGATCGGCCGGTTCCTGGCCGGTGACTACTCCGGGGCACTGTTCCTTCTCGCCACCGGCAGCCTCATTCCCGTCGTGGTGGCCGCCCGGATCGACGTGCGATCCACGGCCTACTTCTACATGGCGTGGATCATCGCGTCCATCGTCGAAATGATCGGCATCAACATGGGGATGTCACTGACCGTCGAGGGGGCCTTCGACGCTGGCAGGCTCGCCGTGAACTGCCGCAAAGCATTCCGCAAGATGGCCTTGATGCTGGTGCCCTGCGCCGCGCTGGTCGCCCTCCTCGCGCCCTGGGGGCTGCGGCTCTTCGGGCCTGCCTATGCAGCGCAGGGCGCACCGGTCCTCGAGCTGCTCGCCATCGCCACGATTCCCACGGCAGCGACCGAGCTGTACCTGGGAGCGCTGCGCGCACAGAGCCGGACCACGCTGGTGGCGATCATCCAGGCGGTCCGCTTCGCGCTGATGCTGGGGCTGGCCGTCGTCCTGACGGGCGTTATCGGCACTGTCGGCGCCGGGGCGGCCGTTCTTGCCAGCCAGGCGGTCATTGCCGTGCTGATCAGCCCGGGCCTCTGGCAGGTGCTGACCGGCGACCGCGAGCCACCGGCGCCGGTGACCACCGAGGTCAGCACGCAGTGATCTTCAGGATCGGCCGGGGGAAGAAGGAACAGGAATGGATACGACCACCGAGCTGCGGGGAGCCAGGACGGCGCCCCTGTCGGATGAGCAGAAGCAACTGTGGTTCATGCAGCAGCTCAGGCCCGACGCGCCAGCTGACAGCGAGCGCGTGACGCTGACAGTCCGCGGGGGGCTGGATCAGCGGGCGCTGCGGGAAAGCGTGGCAGCATTCATCGGGCGGCACGAGATCTGGCGCACGATCTTTCCCAGCCAGGACGGGTTGCCGGTGCAGGTGGTGCAGGCGCACGGGCAGTGGGACTGGGCGGCAGCGGACCTGACAGAGCTGGCAGCGGCGCAGCGCGAGCAGGAGGCGCTGCGGCTGGCGGAGGAGGCCGCGAGGAAGCCCTTCGACCTGGCGCGCGGGCCGCTGGTGCGGGCCCTGCTCGTGCGGCTGGGGGAGCAGGAGCACCGCCTGTATATGACGGTGCACGCCATCATCGGCGACCGGGAGTCACTGACGCACGTCTTCGCGCCGGAGCTGCGCGAGCTCTACGAGGCGAGGACGCACAAGCGGCCGGCGGATCTCGATGAGCCAGGACTGCAGTACGCGGACTATGCGAACCGGCAGCGGGGACGGCAGCGGGAGGGGGAGCTACGGGCGCACCTGCTGTTCTGGCAGGAGTACCTGGCGGGCGCGCCGACGGTCCTGGACCTGCCAGGCGATCACCGGCGGCCACGGCAGCAGAGCTACCGGGCAGGCACGCAGGCATTTGAGCTGAGCGACGACCTGAGCGCGGGGCTGCGGGAGCTGAGCAGGCAGGAGCAGGTGCCGCTGCAGGTCACCCTGACCGCGGCCGTGGCAGCGCTGCTGTGTCGCTACACAGGGCAGGAGGACCTGCTGGTCGGACTGTCGACGTCGCGGCGCAGCCTGGCCGGCGCGCAGAAGGTGATGGGCTGCTTCCGCGACACGGTGGTGCTACGCGCGGATCTGCGCGGCGAGCCGAGCGTGCGGGAGCTGCTGGCCAGGATGCGGCAGGCGAGCCAGGCGGCGGCCAGTCACGGGGAGGCGCCGTTTGACGCGATCGTCAAGGCGGTGCAGCCGGAACGGGACCTGAGCTGCCAGCCGCTGGCGCAGGTGCTGCTGACGTTCGATCCGCAGCCGCCGCGGCTGCGGGCCGGATGGGAGGTCGCGCAGGCGGATGTCCGCGCGCAGACGTCGAAGTTTGACCTGTGCCTGGAAGTGGACGAGCGGACGGAAGGGCTGCGGGGGCGGTTCATCTACAACCGCGATCTTTTTGAGCAGGAGACCATCAACCGGATGACCGGGCACCTGCGCATGCTGCTGACAGGGATGGTGGCCGAGCCGCGGCAGCGGGCCGACGAGCTCGACCTGCTGGCAGATCAGGAGACAGAGCAGCTGCTCGGGGACTGGAGCACCGGGCCGCAGGCGCGGGCTGAGGGCAGCATCGAGGAGCTGATCGCCGGGCAGGCGAAGACGAGACCCCAGGCAGTGGCGGTGATCTGCGCGGGAGAGCAGCTGACCTACCGGCAGCTGAACGCGCGGGCCAACCAGCTGGCGCGGTACCTGCAGTCGCAGGGGGCTGCAGCGGAGGCGGCCGTCGGAGTTTGCCTGGAGCGGTCACTGGACCAGGTGATCGCGCTGGTGGCGATCCTGAAGGCTGGCGGGGTCTATGTGCCACTGGACCCCGAAGCACCGGCAGAGCGGATCCGGTACGTGCTGCAGGATACCCAGATGCCGCTGGTGCTGACCCGCCGCGCGCTGCAGCGGAAAGTGAGCGGCACCGGAGCGCAGGTAGTCAGCCTGGACCGGGACTGGGGACTGATCGACCAGCAGGACGACGCGGAACTGGTGCAGCAGCCGGGCCTCCGGCGGCTCGCTTACGTGATCTACACCTCCGGCTCGACGGGTCAGCCCAAGGGCGTGATGGTGGAGCGAGCGGTGCTGACGGCGCACTGCCGGGCGATGCTGAGCGAGTACGGGCTGGGCCCGCGCGAGCGCGTCCTGCAGTTCAGCCAGTACAGCTTCGACGCATCGCTGGAGCAGATCCTGCCGACGCTGGCAGCCGGCGCGCGGCTGATCATGCG
>DATJZH010000216.1:0-18758 GCA_035499215.1 Streptosporangiaceae bacterium
TGTGATCTCTCCGAATCCGCATCGCGACGCCGGGCTGCCTACAGTGGCAGTCAGATCACTGGCTGATTGTGCGCACCATGACCATCCGGGAGGCCGCTGATGAGATCTGAGACGTTCTTAGCGCGGGCATGCGGCAGGCCGTTACCGAAGGCCATCGTGCTGGCCGTCGTCGGCGCCACGGCCCTTGCCGCCTGCGGCAGCAGTCCCACCAGCGCGGTCAAGGCCGGCCCGCTCGGCGCTTTCGGCCAGGTGCCGCCTGCTGCGACTGGCCCGGAGCACGCCGGAACGATCAGCGTGGCGATGCCGCCGGACGCCGCGCCCTCGTGGATCCTTCCGCTCATCACCACCGCCGACAACACGGTGGCCTCGGTCACCTTGTTCGACTACCAGATGTGGCGGCCGCTCTACTGGTACGTCAACGGCGTGCAGCCCAGGCAGGCGCCGTCGATGAGCCTGGCGGACGGCCCGGTGTGGTCCGATGGCGACAAGACCGTCAGCGTGACCCTGAAGAGCGGCTACCGGTGGTCCGACGGAGCCCCGATCACTTCCAGGGACGTGCTGTTCTGGTACGACATGATGGTCGCGGCAGTCAAGGAGAGCCCGAGCAACTGGGCCGCTTACACCCCTGGCCTCGGGATGCCTGACCAGGTCGCCAGCGTGTCCACGCCCGCTGCGAGCACGGTGGTGTTCCGCCTGAAGACGGCGGTCAATCCGGCCTGGTTCACCGAGAACGAGATCGGCGCGATCCAGCCGATGCCGGCCCACGTCTGGGCCAGGGCGTCGGCCGCCGGCCCGGCCCTGAGCTTTACCAATCCGGCTGACGCGAGGCGGATCTACAACTTCCTTGCCGCCCAGTCCAGGAACGAGTCCAGCTATGCCGCCGATCCGCTCTGGCAGGTGGTCGACGGCCCGTACAAGCTGACGGCATTCAGCACCACCACCGGCGCGTTCACCATGGCGGCGAATCACGCCTACGGCGGGCCGCATGCAGCCAGGGAATCTGCGTTCAGGGACGTGCCGTTCACTTCAGGCACGGCCGAGCTCGACGGGATCAGGGCGGGCAGCGTCGATGTCGGGTACATCCCGCTGACCAGCGTGCCCGAGGTACAGAGCATCAAGTCCGCGGGCTACAACGTCTTCGGCTACCCGGACTTCGGCTGGACGTTCGCGGTCTACAACTTCAGGGACAGCACGGGCGACTTCGACCACATCATCGGCCAGCTCTACATCAGGCAGGCGATAGCGCACCTGGAGGACGAGCCAGGCATCATCAGGGCATTCGCCGATGGCGCCGCGGGGCCCGGCTACGGGCCGTTGCCTCAGGTCCCGGTCAGCCCGTACACGCCGAAGAACGCCACTGCCGACCCGTACCCGTTCAGCGTGGCCGACGCGGTCAGCCTGCTCAAGTCACACGGCTGGAAAGTGGTACCCGGCGGCACCGACACCTGTGCCAGGCCGGGTACCGGCGCAAGCGACTGCGGTGCGGGCATCCCCGCAGGCACCAGGCTTGCCTGGAACCTGATCTACAACGCCTCGCCTGACATTCACCCGGAGCAGGACACCGCGCTCGCCTCCGAGGCGAGGAAGGCCGGGATCCAGATCAGCCTGGCCTCGAGCAACTTCAATTACATGATCAGCAACTACAACGACGCCTCCCCCGCCGGGCAGCACAATCTGGGCAGGTGGGCGATGGAGGAGTTCGGCGGCGACACCAACTCCACGTATCCCACGACCTTCGGCGTCTTCAACACCGGCGGCTCCGGTAACGTGGGCGGCTACAGCAGCCCGGCGGCGGACAAGCTCATCCGCGCATCACTGACCAGCCCCGACCCTGAGGCGGTCACGAATGAGGCAGCATTTCTCACGGATGACCAGCCCAGCCTGTTCGAGCCGAACGTGGATGCGGCGATGGGCACGGCAGCGCTCGCGACCTGGAAGACCGCAATTTCCGGGCCGCCTGCCTCGTTCGAGTCGCTGACCCAGTCGTATCTCACTCCGGAATTCTGGTACTTCACGAAATGACGATCCCGCCGTGCCGCGGCGGCCAGCCGGTGACCGGGACGGCGGCCGCCTGGCGCCCCGGCCGGGCACGGGCTGATTCGGGCAGGTCAGCCGGCCGCGAGTGTGTCCAGGATCTGCTGGCCGTACCTGGCCAGCTTGGTCTCGCCCACGCCGCTGACGCTCGCGAGGTCGGCCAGGGTCGAGGGAGCCCGCGCCGCGATCTGGCGGAGGGTCGCGTCGTGGAAGATCACGTACGCGGGCACGCCTTGCTCCCTGGCGGCACCTGCCCGCCAGGCGCGCAGCTGCTCGAACACGCCAGCGGCCGCGGCGGGCAGCTCCGCGGCCGCCGCGGCGGAGGTGGCAGGGCGGGCGGTCCTGGCCGCTCGCGGCGCAGGCTCGGGCTCGCGCCGCAGCATGACCTGGCGCCGCCCGCCCAGCACCTCGCCGCTGGTGGCGGTCAGCGTCAGCGTGCCGTAGTCGCCCTCGACCGCTAGCAGTCGCAGCGCCAGCAGCTGCCTGACCACTGCGCGCCACTCGGCCTCGCGCAGCTCGGTGCCGATGCCGAAAACGGTCAGGGACGCGTGATCATGGCTGATCACCCTGGCTGTCCTCCTGCCGAGCAGGATGTCGATAACCTGGGCGGCGCCGAACCTCTGGTTGCGCTCGCGCTGCAGCCGGACGATCGCCGACAGCAGCTTCTGCGCCGCGACGGTGCCGTCCCAGGACCGGGGCGGTGACAGGCAGGTGTCGCAGTTGCCGCACGGGGCGGCAGTCTCGCCGAAATAGCCGAGCAGCTGCGCGCGGCGGCATTCGACGGTCTCGCAGAGCGCCAGCATGGCCTCCAGGTGCGCAGCCTGCCGCCGGCGGTGCGCGGCGTCGCCCTCTGACCTTTCGATCAGGCGGCGCTGCAGCACGACGTCCTGCAGCCCGTAGGCGAGCCACGCGGTGGCAGGCAGGCCATCTCGTCCGGCCCGGCCGGTCTCCTGGTAGTAGCCCTCGACGGACCTGGGCAGGTCGAGATGCGCGACAAACCGTACGTCCGGCTTGTCGATGCCCATGCCGAACGCAATCGTGGCAACCATGACCAGGCCGTCTTCGCGCAGGAACCGGGCCTGATTGGCGCTGCGGGTGGGAGTGTCGAGGCCGGCGTGGTAGGGCAGCGCCGTGATCCCGCTGCGGCCAAGGAACTCGGCGGTCTTGTCGACCGAGGCCCTGGACAGGCAGTAGACGATGCCCGCGTCGCCCGGGTGCTCGGCCCGCAGCAGCTCAAGCAGCTGCCGGGCGGGCTCGGCCTTCGGTTCGATGCGGTACTGGATGTTGGGCCGGTCGAAGCTGGCCGCGAACTGAGCGGCCGTCTCCAGGCCAAGTCTGGAGACGATCTCGGCCCGGGTTGCCCTGGTCGCCGTGGCGGTCAGCGCGATTCTCGGCACATCCGGCCACCGCTCGTGCAGCGCGGAAAGCGCGAGGTAGTCGGGCCGGAAGTCGTGTCCCCACTGGGCCACGCAGTGCGCCTCGTCGATGGCGAACAGCGAGATCGCGCCGCAGTCGAGCAGCCGCAGAGTCGATTCGGCACGCAGCCGCTCCGGCGCAAGGTACAGCAAGTCCAGCTCGCCGGCGCGGAACTCGGACTCGACCGCCCGGCGCTCGCCGGGGCCTTGTGCGGAGTTGAGGAACCCGGCCCGGACCCCGAGGGTCGTCAGCGCGTCAACCTGATCCTGCATGAGGGCGATAAGCGGCGAGATGATCACGCCGGTGCCCGGCCTGACCAGGGCCGGAATCTGATAGCACAGCGACTTGCCGCTGCCGGTCGGCATCAGCACCAGCGCATCGCCGCCGGCCACGACATGATCGATGGCTTCCTGCTGCGATCCGCGGAACGAGTCGTAGCCGAAGACCCGGCGCAGCGTTCCCAGGACGTCGGTCAGGTCCATGCCGGTTCCGGGGGAGGCCACCCGGCGATTGTATGGGGCCGGCATGACCGGCCGCGGCGATCGCCAGGCCCTGAGCGGGCTCTCAGCGGGCGGACAGGCGGCGGACGGCTCGCCCGGCGATGCGCCGCTGGCGTAACCGGTTTCCGGCCGCTGGCCAGCGGCCCTGCCAGCGGCCTGCGTACCGGCCGGGAAGGCCCGTGCGGCGCCGGGCGTTGACGTACCTGCAGCCGGCTCCTCAGGACCGGCGAAAAATGGCAATACAAACTGAAACTTTATCGCATCGACGGCCGGGGCAGCTAAGGGCCAAGGTCCCTATTGTCGATACGCGCTTCGTGCCAAAATAGGGCTTTCCGGGTACGCCGCTGGGGCGACTCGAGACGCGGAGGACCGACATGACTGCAGATCAGGCTGGCCAGCCAGCGGCCGCGACAAATGCGCGGACCGTGCCGCCTGAGCCCCTCTACGGAGGCAGCTCAGCCCGGCGGACGACCGTACGGGACATCGCGGCGGCAAAGGGCCGCGGCGAGAAGTGGCCGATGCTCACCGCCTACGACGCACTCAGCGCCCATATCTTCGACGAGGCGGGGATCCCGGTCCTGCTGGTCGGCGATTCCGCCAGCATGGTCGTCTTCGGCCATGACACCACCATTCCCGTGACGGTGGATGACCTGATCCCGCTCACCGCCGCCGTGGTCCGCGGCACGCGGCGAGCGATGGTCGTCGCGGATCTTCCGTTCGGCTCCTATCAGGCCTCACCGACCGCCGCCCTCGCTACCGCGACCCGCTTCCTGAAGGAAACCGGTGCCCAGGCGGTCAAGCTCGAGGGCGGTTTCCGGGTACTCCCGCAGGTCGAGGAGCTCGTCGCGGCGGGCATCCCGGTGATGGCGCACCTGGGCCTCACGCCGCAGTCGGTGAACGCGTTCGGCGGTTACAAGGTGCAGGGCCGCGGCGAAGACGGCGACCGGCTGATGCACGACGCCAAGGCGCTGCAGTCCGCTGGCGCGTTCTCGGTCGTCCTCGAGTGCGTGCCCGCGGGCCTGGCGGCCCGGGTGACGCAGACCCTGACGATCCCGACGATCGGGATCGGCGCCGGCCCGGGCTGCGATGCCCAGGTCCTGGTCTGGCAGGACATGGCCGGGCTGTCACCGCGGACGGCGAAGTTCGTCAAGAAGTACGCTGACGTGGCGTCGGTGCTGCGCGGGGCTGCCACGTCCTTCGCGGCGGACGTCGTTTCCGGGAGCTACCCGACCCCGGAGTACTCCTACCGCTGACGTGCGGGCACCGCCGCCGCCGGGACTGGCGGCGCTTGCGCCAGGTCGTCAGATGTCGGTGATCCGCAGGCCAGCGTGGGCTTTGTAACGGCGGTTGACCGAGACCAGATTCGCGGTCAGCGCCTCGATCTGGCCGCAGTTGCGCAGCGGGCCGGCGTACACGCCGCGCACGCCGGGTATCCGCCCGGCGAGGGCCTGCACTAGGTCGGTGGCCGCCCGGTTGTCGCCGAGCACCAGCACATCGAGGTCTATCACGGCCACGTCCGGGTTGAGCAGCAGCGCTGCCGACACATGATGGAAGGCCCCGACCACCCGGCTGCGCGGCAGAATGGCGGCGGCCTGCTGGGCTGCGCTGCCCTCCGCTACCGGCAGCGGGTAGGCGCCGTGCTTGTCGAATCCCAGCGGGTTGACGCAGTCAATCAGGATCTTGCCCGCGAGCAGGCCCGCAAGCTGGCCCAGCAGCGCGCCGTGCCCGTTCCACGGCATGGCTGCTATTACCACGTCCGCCGCGCTCGCCGCGGCCTCGTTCGCTCCGCCGGTGACCCGTGACGGCAGGTCAAGGCCTGCTGCTGCGGCCGCTCCCCGGCCAGGGTCGCGCGAGCCGATGATGACCTCATTGCCCGCCATGGCCAGCCGGCGGGCAAGTCCGCGGCCCTGGTCGCCGGTGCCGCCGAGCATCCCGACGACGAGGCGGGCCGCTTGCACGGCGGGGTCAGGCGCAGTCGCAGCTTCCGGCATCCCCCGATCCTGCCAGCCAGGGCGCCAGCCCGGCCCGCCGCCCTGCGCTCAGTGCCCGCTCGCCGGCCAGCGGTAACCTCCCGGTCACGTATTCCCGCACGGGCGCACTGCGCGTCGGGCACCATGAAGCCATGAATGCCGATCAGGTGGCAGCCCTGCGGGTGCTGCTGGGCCCGACCGGATGGCTGGAGCGGACGCGCTATTTCGCCAGGGCGCTGCGGCAGACCGCCCGCACGCCCGCCGGCCTGCTGATCGTCGGCACCCCGCAGGACGAGCCCTGGCACATGACGGCGCACCTGGCCGACGAGGCACGGCTAGCCGACCTGCCGGGCCTTGCCCCGGTTCTCCTGCGATGGGCGCCGCGGCCCGGCGGCCCGGCGCATCTGAGCATCGGCATCGACCGGCTGGAGGCCGTCGTCAGGGGCGAGACCCTGCTGGTCGTCAGCCCCACAGCTGTGCCGGCCTCGATGCTCGAGCGGCTCGACGAAGCCAGGAGAACGGGTGCGGCGATCTTCGCGCTGGATCGGGATGACTCCGAGCTCGAGGCGGTCGCGCACGAATCGCTGCCCGTGCCGAGCGGCGCTGCACCGCTGTCCTTCGACGCCGCCCAGCACCTGGTGAGCGCGGCGGCAGGGGAACGTGACCGGCCGCGGGCGGGGCGGCACGGATCCGCCGACGGCCTGCCGCAGGCACCGCGCGCCGGCCTGCGGAGCAGGCTCGCCCGGATGCTCGACGCGGTCAGCGGCACTCCGGTGGATTAGCCGCCCGCCCGCCAGGCGCGTTCAGGAGTCGAGACTGAGCACCATCGTGGGCCGTTCGATGACGTGGTCCGCGCGCAGCGGCCGCACCGCGGTCCCGATCGCGAAGAACTCAGTGGTGTGCGAGCCCCAGGTGTGGCTGTGCTGGCGCAGCTGGACGCCGACGATCCCCTCGGCGTGCAGCGCCTCGGCCTCGGCCTGCATCCGGCTCATCGCGAGCTCGCGCGCGTCGTACAAGGCCTGGGTGAACTGCTCCAGTTCCACATTGCGCCCGATGTTGCCGATCTTCCCGCCGATCCGCTGGTGGGCGATGTGGTAAACGCACGATCCCATCACCATGCCAAGCGGCGCGTAGCCAGCCCGGATCAGCGTCCAGAAATCCTGGCCGGACAGGTCGGAGGTGAACGGCAGGTTCTTGTTGTTGCGCCATTCCTTGACGCCACCGCCGCCCGCGCCCGGCTCGGCCTTCACCGCGGTGCCCACCGCGATGAACTCGGCGATGTCGGCGCCGAACTCCTTCATCTCCACATCGAGCCGGACCCCGACGACCCCGTCGGCGCCCAGGGCCTCCGCCTCGGCCTCCATCCGGGTCATCGCCAGCTCCCTGGCGTGATACATGGCCTGCGACAGCACGTCGAGTTCCTGGTTCTTCCCCCACCGGCCGACCTGCAGGCCGACGTGATAGATGGAGCTGCCGAGCACCAGGCCGAGCGGCCGGAAGCCGACCTCCCGCACCAGCAGGAACTCGTTCACCGACAGGTCCGAGGTGAAGATGGCGCCGGGCCGGCCAGGCCGCAGCTCGGCCAGGCGCCGCATCGCGTCCTGCGGCACGCCGAGAACCTCGAACTCGTTGCCCTGCTGCTGGGCGAGCTCGTTGCTCTGCTGCTCGGTGAGGCCAGTGCCCTGCTGCTCGGTCATCGCATTCCCTCGGCTGGGTCTTGCCCGGTCATGATTGCCTGCCGGCCGGTGTTGCCGGCGCAGCGCCCAGCCGGACCCTGGCGGCCTGGCGGCGCTGCGGGTCCAGGGACAGGATGGCCAGGCTGGGCTTGCGCGCCGCTCGCTCGCGGCCGAACCGCGCCGTGGCGGTGCCGATGATGGTGACCTCGGCGATGTGGTCTTTCCTGTGCTCTTGCATCGTGCATTCCCGCTCGCGAATCCGCATGTCCATCGACCCTACGACGGCCCCGGCGGCACCCATCCGGCTGACGTCTCGCTCCAGCTGGACTCTGGCGTCGTGCCGGGTCATATTGACCAGCTCAGCGTAGCCGGTTACCTCGGCGTTCCCGCTTGTCCACCTGGTCTGGTTGACGGTCAGCCAGTCATCGTGCCGTGCCCCGACGGAGATGCCCAGGGCCAGGCCCACCGGCACCCAGCCGGCCATGATCAGCTTCGCGAAGTCCTGGCCGGACAGGTCCGAGGTGAACGGCCGCTTCAGCGGAACTCCGCCCGGCGCCCGGACCGCCGTCCCGATGGCCTTGAATTCCAGCCCGCCCGCGGGGAAGCCGCCGATGGTCAGCAGGACTCCCACGACGCCATGGCCGTCGAGCTCGGCGCACTCAGCCTCCATCCGGCCGATTGCCTTCCGGCGCGCCTCGTAGAGGGTGCGCACCAGCGGACCGAACGATCCGGCCGACCCTGCCCCGGAGACGGAAGTCACGCTGCGGTACGGCGTGACATAGCCGCCGTAACCGGCCCAGCCGCCAGGGCAGCTGAATCCCCCCGTGTAGCCGATGTTGTAGACCGCGGCCCCGAGCACCTGGCCGACCGGCTCGAACCCGGCACTCCTGATCGCGGTGAACTCATCGGATGACAGCGCGGATCCCCAGGTGCCACTGCCCCTGATCTCGGCCATCCGCGCTTCGGCAGCCGGCGGCAGCTCCCGGCCGGGCTGATCCTGCGTCACAGCACGCCCCTTCCGGCCCAGTTGGCCGCTGCCGCTCACGATACCGGGCGTGCCAGCGGGCGGCTGACCTGACGGGCCCGGCCGGCGCTCCGCAGTGAGCCCGGGCCTCAATCGTCGTCGGCGGCGTCCCACGCCTTGTTGCGCTCCTGCACCGTCTCCAGCGCGTGCGCGGCGGCTTCCCGCGTCGGGTACGGACCAAGCCGGTCCTTGCCAGGACACCCGTCATCGGGCTCCGCTGCCATGTGCTTCAGGCAGAACCACCAGTGCTGCTCATCGTCCATGGGCACTACAATTCCAGATCATGGCAACGACGCTCCAGCCCGGCCGCATATCCCCGCTGCGGCCGGTACCCGGGCAAATCGAGCGCCCAGAGTACGTCGGCCGGAAGGTCCCGCGTACCGGCGAACCTGACGTCAAGGATGCCGGCACGATCGAGCGAATGCGCATCGCCGGCCGGCTCGCCGCCCGGGCGCTGGCCGAGGTCGGCCGGCATGTGGCTCCCGGTGTCACGACCGACGAGCTCGACCGGGTCGGCCATGAATTTCTCTGCGATCATGGCGCCTACCCCAGCACTCTGGGCTACCGCGGCTATCCCAAATCTCTGTGCACCTCGCTCAACGAGGTCATCTGCCACGGCATCCCGGACGATACGGTGATCGCCGACGGCGACATCGTCAATATCGATATCACCGCATACATCGGCGGCGTCCACGGCGACACCAATGCGACCTTCCTGGCGGGCTCGGTGGACGACGAGTCCCGGCTGCTGGTCGAGCGGACGCACGAGGCGATGATGCGGGGCATCCGGGCGATCGCCCCCGGCCGGCAGCTCAACGCGATCGGGCGCGTGATCGAATCCTACGCGCGCAGGTTCGGCTACGGGGTCGTGCGTGACTTCACCGGCCATGGCATCGGCACCACGTTCCACTCTGGCCTGATAGTCCCGCACTTCGACGATCCGGACGTCACGGTGATCATGGAGCCCGGCATGACGTTCACCATCGAGCCGATGCTCACGCTCGGCACCATCAGCTACGACATCTGGCCGGACGGCTGGACCGCGGTGACGACGGACAGAAAGCGGACCGCTCAGTTCGAGCACACCCTGCTGGTGACGGCCACCGGCCATGAGATCCTGACCCTGCCATAACCGGGATACCCTGCCGCGGCCGGGGATCCCCCGCCGCAGCCGGGCGGGAACCAGTTCCCCTGCTGCCAGTCACGAACATCGATCCGCCTGGCCGCGCCGGTGCGCCGGGTCAGTGACCGCCGCCCGGCAGCCAGCTCAGCCAGCCCGGCAGGTACCAGCTCCGCTCCCCCAGCAGCGTCATGGCTGCCGGCACCAGGATCCCGCGCACCACGGTGGCGTCGATCAGCACCGCGAACGCCAGGCCGACGCCGAGGGTCTTGACGTCCGCGAAGGACAGCGTGGCGAAGATGGAGAAGACGGCCACCATGATCATGGCGGCGCTTGTCACTACCCCCGCGCTGCCGGAGATGCCCCCGACGACCGCTTCTGACGTGCTCGCGCCGCGTGACCAGCGCTCGCGGATCCTGCTGAGGATGAAGACGTGGTAATCCATGCTCAGCCCGAACAGGAACACGAACATGAACAGCGGCACCCACTGCGCTATCGCGCCGTAAGAGGTGAAACCGAGGATGCCCTGCAGATGGCCGTCCTGGAAGATGAGCGTGATCAGGCCGTAAGCAGCGCCGAGGGACAGCAGGTTGAGCAGGATCGACACCACCGGCAGCACGATGGACCGGAACGCGAGGGCCAGCACGCCGAACGCCAGCATCGCCACCGCGGCGAACACGATGGGCGCGCGCGCGCGCAGCACAGCGCTCCAGTCATGGTTGACCGCCGTGTCTCCCGTCACCGCGAAGCTGACCCCGCTGACCCTGCCGAGCGTGGCGGGCAGGATCTGGTCCCGCAGCGTCTGCAGAGCACTATTCGAAACGGCACCCAGCCCGCTGCCCGCCAGCGGCACGTTGATGATCATCCCGCGGCCGGCGGCTACCGTGTGCGCGGTGACCCGCCCGTTGATCGGGCCGCTGGCCGACGCCCGGGCCGCAAGGGCCTCGACTGCTCCCCGGACCGCGGGGCCCGTCACGTCCTGGCCGGTCACCACGACCTCGGCCGGTGCCGGCCGGCCGGGGAAGGCGAGTGAGATCTTGTCCAGGGTCTGCACGACGGGCAGGCTCGCCGGCAGGTCGACCTGCGGGTTGCCGACCCGCATGCCGAGGGCGGGCGCGGCCAGGGCCAGCAGCGCGATCACGGCCGCCGCCCCCCAGGCAAGGGGATGCACCACCACGCGGCGCACCAGGCCCCCCCACAGCCGTGATGGGCCCGCTGCCGTGCCGCGGCGGCCCAGAATCGGGACCCGCCACCGGTCGGCCCAGGGCCCGAGCATGGACAGCAGCGCGGGCAGCACGGTGAGCGAGCCGGCCACTGCCACGCCGACCACCGTGATCGTGCCCCAGGCCATGCCGGTGAATGCGTCGATCCCGGTGAGGAACAGCCCGGCCATCGAGATCATCACGGTCAGCCCCGACACCACGATCGACCGGCCGGAGGTTGCGGCGGCGATATGCAGGGCGTCTGCGTCACCGTGGCCTGCTGCGCGTTCCTCGCGCTCACGGCGGAGGTAGAACAGCGAATAATCGACGCCCACTGCCATCCCGATGATCAGGACCATCTCGGCCGTCCCCGAGCCGATCGGCAGCCACCTGCTCGGGATGGCGAGCAGCGATACGGCTGCGGTGACGGCGGTGCCGGCCAGCAGCACCGGGATGCCAGCGGCGATCAGCGCGCCGAACACGACGACCAGAAGGATCAGCGTGATCGGCACCGAGGTCAGCTCTGTCTCGCGGAAGTCGGACGCCAGCAGCGCGTTACCCGCCGCGTCGGCGCTGGCATTACCCGCCTCCGACACCAGCAGCGCGGGGAACCTGGCCTGCACCCTGGCCACCGCCCGCATGTCGGCGCTGACGGTGGAATCGGCGTCACCCTGCGGCCCGGCCACCTTGAACGTGATGAGCGCGCTGCGCCCGGCCGCCGAGACGTGACCGGGACCGGCGCGGATGGCGTCATCCGGCGAGCGCGGCAAGGCGACGTCTTCCGCCGCGCGCGGCATTCCGTCCAGCGCGGCAGCCACCTGGTCCATTGCGCGCCGCAGCTGGTGCGAGACGCCGGGCTCATGCCCGGCGGGGCTGGGCACCCGCTGCTGGATCAGCACGCTCTCGGCCGGCGGGCTGCTCACGTTCAGCTGGTGCAGGATCTGCTCGCCGTGCCCGGCCTGGCCCGGGTCATACTGCGGCACACTGTGCGTGCCCATCAGCTGTCCGGCCAGCATCGCCGCGCCGACGAGTACCAGCCAGCCGAGCACGGCAGTCTTGCGGTGCCGTATGCTCCACCGGGCCGCGCGCTCGACCAGGGGCTTGTTCCCGCGGCGGCGGTGCCGGGCGGTTTCGTGCGAAGGCGATCTCAGCAGCTCGTCCATCAGGCCTCAGTGATACCGGGGAATGACTGACGAGCCTGTCATATGGCTGACATGCATGTCAGGTAATACTGGATCAGCGAGCGAGGCGGCCGGAAGTTCCCTCGAAGTACCGTCAGAGCCGGGCTGGCTGCGCTCGCCGGGCAGGTTTTGCGGCGATTTGTGCGGGCCGCCGTACCAGCTCGCCAGCCGCGTCAGCGATGATGGTGACCCATGGGTGACCTGATCCTTATCCGGCACGGCGAGACGGAATGGAGCGCGACCGGCCGCCACACCGGCCGCACCGATGTCGCGCTTACCGACCGTGGCGAGGCGGCGGCCGCGGCACTGGCTCCGGCGCTAGCCCGGCTCGGCATCCGGGCGGCTTTCACCAGCCCGGCCAAGCGGGCAACGCGAACTGCTGAGCTCGCCGGCCTGGCCGACGCCAGGCCCGATCCGGATCTGCAGGAATGGGATTACGGCGGTTATGAGGGGCTGACCACAGATCAGATCAGGTCGCAGCGCCCGGGCTGGTACCTGTGGCGGGACGGGGTCATTCCCGGCGAAGGCGGCCATCCCGGCGAGACCATCGAGCAGGTGGGCGAGCGGGTCGACGCGGTGCTCGCCAGGGTGACGCCGCTGCTGCCGGCGGGCGACGTGGTGCTGGTGGCGCACGGGCATTCACTGCGCGTCCTCACGGCCCGCTGGCTGCGGCTCGAACCGGCCGGCGGCCGGCTGTTCTGCCTGGACACCGGGACGCTGTCCACCCTGGGGCACGAGCACGGCCAGCCGGTGGTCCTCGCGCTGAACCTGCCTCCCGCGGCTGGCGCCTGAGCGCCAGCGGCCGCTCATTCCGTCCGGGTCTCTTCCTTCAGCCAGCTGAGGTAGCCCAGTGCGCCGGCCACGATCGGCGTCGCGATGATCTCCGGCTCGTCATAACTGTGCCGCTCGGCGAGGAACTCGGCCAGCTCGTCGTAACGATCCGCGGGCAGCTTCAGCATGATCAGCCATTCCTCGGCTCGCTCCAGGCTCTCGTCCCACCAGTAGGTACTCGCGATCGGCCCGGCTACCTGGGCATACGCAGCGAGCCTTGCGGCGACGGCGGCGTGCGCCAGCTCCATCGCCTCCGCGCGCGAGTCGGTCGCCGTCTGCACCTGGAGAAACTGCGCCTCTGTGCCCGCCGCGTTGCCCTGGCCCGCCATGGGACCTGATCGTACGCCGGGGATGACCAGGGTGCGCGGGCGATCACCGGGAGCGGGGATGCGTCGCGCTGGCACAGCATGGGTAATGCTGGCGGGCCGGTAACGTCGTGCTGGCAGGCCGGTAATGTCGGGCCCGCGCGCCGCGAGAAGTCTCCACGATCATGGTGCTCAGGCCTGGTGCGCGCGAGGGAATAGGAGGACCGCAAAAATAGTTGAGCGCGCAAGAAGATGCCGGTCTCGCGGCCGCGGATGACTATGACGGAGCCAAGAAGGAGCCGCCGTGCAGTTCGGCGTCTTCACCGTGGGTGATGCGATGGATGCTGCTACGACGCTGCTGCCGGCCGCGATGGCGGCGGTTGAGATTCCTGCGCTGGCAGAGCGCCGCCGACGACCGAGCCGCCGATGACCGAGCCGCCGATGACCGAGCCGCCGAGGGCAAGGCGCACGGTGACTGTGGTCTCGGCTGGCCTGAGCCAGCCCTCGTCCACGCGGTTGCTTGCCGACAAGCTCGCTGATGCTACCAGGCGGCACCTGGCCCGAGGCGGCACAGCGGCCGAGGTGACCGTGATCGAGCTCCGCGAGCTTGCCCACGACGTGGTCGACAGCCTGCTCACCGGATTCGCCGGCCCCGCGCTGCAGCAGGCTATCGATACGGTGGTCGGCGCCGACGGCCTGATCGCCGTGACGCCTATCTTCACCGCGTCCTACAGCGGCCTGTTCAAGTCGTTCTTCGACATCATGGACGTCGAGGCGCTGGCAGGCGAGCCGGTCCTCATCGCCGCCACCGGGGGCACGGCCCGCCACTCGCTTGCCCTGGAGCATGCCATCCGGCCGCTGTTCAGCTACCTGCGCGCGGAAACGGTACCCACGTCGGTGTATGCGGCTTCGGTTGACTGGGGCGCGGGCAGCGGCGAGAGCCAGGACCTGGGCCGGCGCATCGGCCGCGCCGCCGCCGAGCTCGCCCGTGCGATCACGCGGTCCGACCGCCCGGCACGCCGCGATGGCTACGCCAGCGCGGCTCCGTTCGAGAACCTGCTGACGGGCAGGCCAACATCTGCCCGGACCAGCTGACCGGCAGGCCAAGATCCGCCCGGACCCTTGCGAGCCGGCCGGCCGACGTAAGGGCCGGCCCCTGGACTGACCAGCGTCACCCGGGCATCGACCTGGCGCCGCGGTGAGCTGCCCGCCAGAACGCGCTGGCACGCTGCTACCGGCGTGCAACCGGCAGCGAACGGCCCCGATACCAGCGGACCGGAAGCTGACTGTCTGACCAGCAGCAAACAGGCAGCGCGGCAGGCCGGAACAGTCGGGGGACGTCGATGACACGCAGCGCAGCTAGGGGGATCCGATGATGGTGCGGGTGTACCCGACGCGGGTGTACGAGGATCTGCTGAAGCTCAGCCTCGATCAGTTCCTGCTGATCTTTGCTGACGAGCCGGCCGCCATTGTCTACGCAAACTAGGCATCGAGCCTCATGGCCGGGCCAGACGGCACGCCGGGTGGTAATAATGCGCGTATTGCCAGATGCCATCTCGGACCAGGGCCGAAGACGTCACCTGGCTATGAGGTTACGGTCAGCGTCTTCGCCGAGCAGCGAGCGGGAGAGGCGGTCGAGCATCTGCGCCAGATCCGCGTGCTGCTCAGGCGACCAGCCGGCCAGCAGCTTTTCCAGGCCAGCCCGCCTGGCCGAGAAGAGCCGGCCCGCGGCCACCTGGCCAGTCTCAGTCAGCATGAGCATGCTGTCGGCGCGCTGCACGTAGCCGGCCGTCACCAGCTTGTCCACATAGGGCCTGCCAGCCGCCAGGCTCACGCCGGCCTCTTTCGCCAGCGCGGGGCCCGTCTCCGGGCCGTGCTTGGCGAGCCGGGTCAGTATCCAGCAGCTGCCGGCTGGCATGTCGAGGCCGCACATGTCGGCCAGCTTCTGGTAGCCGCGCCTGCGCAGGTCGCTGTCCGCCAGCCGCAGCAGTGCCCGCTCGATCTCCTCGAACGACGACCGCTGGGTGGACCCTCCGCCGATTCCCTCGCCGAGGTCGGCGGCGCCGGCGGTCTGCCGCAGCGGCAGCTCGTGCAGGAACCAGGAGAGCACGAAGGCAGCCGCGGCCACCGGCACCGCGGACAGGAAGACCCGGTCGATGGCCAGCGAGTAGGCGTGCAGGACCGCGGCATGTATCGCCGCGGGCAGCTTCGCCAGCAGCTGCGGGTTGGACTCCGCGTTCGCGGCGCTGAAGCCGGGCGGGAGGCTGGCGTGCGCTCCGGCCAGGACCGCGGCAAGATTTCCGGCCAGCCGGCTGGAGAAGATCGTGCCGAAGATGGCGACGCCGAACGAGCCGCCGATTGACCGGAAGAACGTCACGCCCGACGTCGCGGCACCCAGATCGGCGTAGTCCGCCGAGTTCTGCACGGCGATGACCAGCACCTGCAGGATCAGGCCGAGGCTGAGCCCGAGCAGGAAGAAGTAGCTGTCCATGACCAGCGACGAGATGGTGGCGCTGAGCCCGGACAGCAGGTACAGGGAGACGGCCAGCAGCGCCGTGCCCGCGATGGGGAACACCTTGTAGTGGCCGAGCCGGGCGATCAGCTGCCCGCTGCCGATCGAGGTGATCAGCAGGCCTATCACCATCGGCAGCAGGTAAACGCCGGAGATCGTCGCCGAGACGCCCCGCACTACCTGCAGGAACAGCGGCAGGAACGCCAGCGCGCCGAACATCGCGAATCCCGCCGCGAACCCGATCGCCGAGCTGACCGAGAACACCCGGTTGTGGAAGAGCCTGAGCGGGAGCACCGGTTCGGCCGCGCGCCGGGCGGACAGCCACCAGCCGAAGCCGAGCAGGACGGCGAGCACAAGCAGGCCGATGATGACCGGCGAGCCCCACGCGTACTCCGTGCCGCCCCATGATGTCGCCAGCACCAGGGACGTCGCGGTCGCCGCGAGCAGCAGCGCGCCAAGGTAGTCGATGCGGTGCTTGCTCCTGGTCGCGGTGGCAGGCAGCGCCACCGCGATGACGGCCAGGGCGATGACCCCGATCGGCAAGTTGATGTAGAAGACCCAGCGCCAGCTGAGGTTGTCCACGAAGAACCCGCCGAGCAGCGGCCCGGCGACGCTCGCCACCCCGAACACGGCTCCGAACGCGCCCTGGTACTTGCCCCGCTCGCGGGCGGGCACGATGTCGCCGATGATCGCCTGGGCCAGCACCATCAGGCCGCCGCCGCCCAGTCCCTGCAGCGCCCGGAACGAGATGAGCTCGATCATGCTGCGCGACTGGCCGCACAGTGCCGAGCCCACCAGGAAGATCACGATCGACGCCTGGAACAGGTTCTTGCGGCCGTACTGGTCGCCGAGCTTGCCCCACAGCGGGGTCGACGCCGTGCTCGCCAGCAGGTAGGCGGTCACTACCCAGGACAGGTGGCTCAGTCCGCCAAGGTCGCCGACGATCGTCGGCAGCGCCGTCGAGACGATCGTCTGGTCAAGCGCCGCGAGCAAGATCGCGAGCATGAGCGCCGAGTAGATGATCAGAAGCCCGCCCCGCGGCCTGACTGCGGCCGCAGCGCTCTCGGCTGTCTCTTGCATGACGCGGAACTACCCCGCGCGCCGTCATAAATCACCCGCGGCGGCGCTTGCAGCGGGGCCGGGACGTGTCATGGAGCACATGCCGCCGCCCCGGCGACGAGCGGCAGGCCCGGACGTGTCATGGAGCACATGCCGCCGCCGGCGACGAGCGGCCCGCCCGGCGATGACGCCGGGCGGGCACGGCCGGCGTGCCGTCAGTAGCCGCTCCCGCCGCCGCTACCGGCTGAGCTTGCGGATGCGCTGGGCGCGGCGGTCGGCTTGGCGCCCGATGGGGTCGCCGCGAACCAGAGGCCGCCCGAGGCGTTCACTCCGTTTCCCTTCACCTGCCCGGCGGCGGCATCGCCCTTGAAGGTGTAGAGCGGATGACCGGCGTACGTGGTCTGCACCTGCCCGTCCGCGCGCTTGATCGTCGCGAACTTCCCCGGCAGCGAGACGCCGGACGCTGCGGTCATAGCGCCGATCACCGGCGGCCAGAACGCGGCACACGAGCCGTTGCACTTCGAGGCTGTCGGGGTATCGGGCGCGAACCAGTACAAGGTGAACCCGCTTGCGGTGGTCAGCACCGTGCCAATGCTCGTGCTGGCGGTCTTGATGCCGGCACCAGAGATGGTCGAGCTCGAGCTCGGGCTCGCAGCGGCGGAAGCCTTGGGGCTGCTCGATGCAGCGGAGCTGGTTGAGGACGTGCTTCCGCAGGCGGCGAGGATCACCGTTACCGCTGCGAGGCTCGCGGCCGCCCACCATCGGTTCTGCATGGAATTCTCTCCCGGTTCTCGTGACCTGCCCTGGCGTATGTCTAGCACCACGTAGCGCCCGCCGTGATCGTTCACCGGGTGTCGCCTGGCTACGAGCCGGACCGGCTCAGCGGCCGGCCGGCATATGGCGGCACAGCCACGCGAGGGAGAGCGGATACCGGTAGTCGATCCCCCGGTGCGTGGCATCGAAGAGCTCGAAGCTGACCACCTCATCCGCCACCCCTGCTTCCCGCAGGCAATTGCGGAAGGCGGCGGCCCCGAGGTCCAGGTAATAGTCGTCGCGGGTCCCCGCGTCGATCCACACTGCCCGCAGCGAGCGCAGCGCGCCAGCGTACCTGGGTGCCATCCGGACGGGGTCCCAGTCCAGCCACTGCTGCCACACCTCCGGCCGCAGCATGCCCGTACGCGGCTCGAATGGCAGGTCGACGGTACCGTCCTGGCGCGCGGAGAAGCACGCTGACACTCCGAGCATCGCCAGCAGGTGCATGTCTGCGTCCTTGGTGAAGGCAGGCCGGGACCGGAAATCGTCCCACCAGCGCCAGATGTCACCGTTATACGCGCGCAGCAGCCGTGCGCACTGGCCGAATCCCGGTAGGTAGCAGAGTTCGTACAGCGCGTCACCGGCATGGGTAGCCAGCGCGCCGAACAGGTCAGGCCGCAGCATCGGCGTGATCATCGCACCGAATCCGCCACTTGATTTCCCCATGATCGCGCGATGGGCGGCGTCCGGCTGGGTGCGGTAGTGGCCGTCGACCCACCGCACGACTTCCTCGCACAGGTAGGAGTGGTAGCGCCCGGTGCCCGGCGAGTCCACGAACTGACTGCCCCCGTAGGCCGTCCAGGCGTCCACGTAGACGACGACGGCCGGCGGCGCCCCGCCGGAGGCGAAAACGGCATCGGCCGCCTCTGGGAACGGCTGCCGGTAGGGCTCCCGGTTGCGCCACATGGCGAGGTAGCCGGTGTAGCCCTGGATCACGTAGACAGCCGGGTAATGCCGCTCTGGCTGCTCGTCGTAGCCGGGGGGCAGGTAGACCCACAGCGGCCGCTCGTGCGGGTCGCCGAGCGGATTCCCGCGCAGCATCTCGCTGGCGATCGTGTGCTCCTCCATCCGCCCGGCTAGGTCGGAAGACCAGGGCAGCATGAAACCTCCCGCGG
>DATJZH010000217.1:0-12795 GCA_035499215.1 Streptosporangiaceae bacterium
CGGCTAAGGGGAAAGCGTTGCCGGAGAAAATAAGAGCGACGCCGGGTGGCTACGGGGGCAAACCACCCGGCGTCGCATAACGTCGGCGCTCCGACGGGGGCCCGGAACGCCGGCAAGGGTGCCCCGGCGGGGGACCAGAGCACCGGTATGCATGTTACACCGAACCTCCCCCTAGTGCGTCAAGACCGGATAACGAGCCAATCTCGTGATCACGACCGGCCGGTCCTTGGATCATGCGTTCTGCTAGCCCGTTTCCGTCCCTGATGGAGCCTTCCGCACAGGCGGGCCGGCATTGCCGGTATTGCCCGGTTGCCCAGATGTCCGCGGACCTGCGGCCTGCGACGGCCCGGAACGCTCGGGCAGATTGGGCTGGTACTCCCGGAATCCGCGGTTCGCGGTCGGCTCCCGGCCCCCGTTCGCGAAGACCACAGCGAAGTAGGGAATGAAAATGGCTCCGGCCGCGGGTATAGCGGTCAGCCATCCTGCGTGGTTCACGAAAAGGACAACTGCGACCACGAAGCAGGCCACCCGGATGCCCATCATGATGAGATAACGGCGCTGGCGGTAGGCGATGTCGTCGGACAGCGACCGCCGCGCTTCGGTAACCAGGTGTGCCTGGTCACGTTGTGCCCGATAGGAGGATCTCACCGTCCCAAGGTATGCCGCGCGTCCGGCCAGGACCAACGCGGCCGCGCGCCGGGTTTCCGGCAGGGCCGCCGCAAGCGACCGGCCGGTCAGCATGTATACCTGGAACCACCAGCTGCCGCCTTCGGCTGCGAGGACGCCGGCCACATCCTCGATCCGGCGGGAACTGCGGGTGCTCAGGACACAAGACGCCTGCCCTGGCCGCGCCCGCCAGTTCTGCGTCCCGGGCGGACATGCGGCCATAGCGATAGGGCGCACGAAACTGATCGGCGCGCCCAGCAGCCCGCACCACTGTCCACCTGGAGGAAAGATGAGCGACCGCACCTACCGCGTCACCGAGATCGTCGGTACCTCGCCCGATGGCGTCGAGCCGGCGATCCGCAGCGCGCTGCAGCGGGCCGGGCAGACGCTGCGCCACCTGGACTGGTTCGAGGTGGACTACGTCCGCGGCCAGATCGTCGACAGCGACGTGGCGCATTATCAGGTAGGCCTGAAAGTCGGGTTCCGGCTCGAGGACGCCTGACCGCGGCGGGGGTCAGCGCGCCTGGCTGACCGACGACATGTTGAAGCCGTCCACCCGCACGGCTGGCATGGCCGCCCTCGTGAGGTAATCGCTCCACTCGCGCGGCAGCGTCACCGCGGTGGCCCCCGCCTCGGAGATCTTGCCGAGCAGGGCGACCGGGCTCTCGTTGAACCTGAAGTTGTTCACCGCGCCGACGACCTCGCCGTTCTCGACGAGGTAGACGCCGTCGCGGGTGAGCCCGGTCAGCAGCAGCGTCTGCGGGTCGACCTCGCGGATGTACCACAAGCAGGTCACCAGCAGGCCGCGGCTGGTCTCGGCGATCATCTCGTCGAGTGACGCGGCCCCGCCGGCGGCCTCCAGGATCAGGTTCCCGATCGGCGGCGTCACCGGCAGCCCGGACAGCCGCGCCGAATGCCGGGTCTGGGTCAGCGCGCTGAGCACCCCGGCCGAGATCCAGTCCGTGGGGCGCAGCGGCAGGCCGTTATCGAATACCGACGACTCCCGGCTGGAGGCATGGGCGATCACGAAGGGAGCGCACTCCAGGCGCGGCTCGGCCGGGTTGCTGCGCAGGGTCAGCGGGAGGGCGGCAAGCTGCTCGCCGACCCTGGTCCCGCCGCCGGGCTTGCTGAACACCGTGCGGCCGTCCAGCGCATCCTTCGCTCCAGCCGACCAGTACAGATAGATGAGCAGGTCGGCTAGCGCGCTGGGCGGAAGCAGGGTCTCGTACCGGCCAGCGGGCAGCTCGATCCGCCGCTGCGCCCAGCCGATCCGCTGCGCCAGACCCGCTTCGAGCGCCGTGACGTCGACATCGGTGAAATCGCGGGTACCGGCGCCCGCCCAGGCGGATCTTGTCAGGTCGGCCGACTTGGCGTTCAGCTCGACCTTGCCGGCCGGCTGGTCGTGCCGCAGGCGCAGCCCTGCTGAGGTGCCAAGGAACGTCGATGCCATCGAATGCTCGGCGAAGCCATACAGCTTCCGCCCGGCGGCCGCCGCGGTGGCGAAGGCTTGCCCGAGCTCGCCGGCGAAGCCGCCGAACACAGCGGTGCTGGTCGCGGCCGACGGCTCGGCCCAGCCAGGACGAGCCGGAACCGGCTGCCGCCCGGTGCCCGCCGGGCTCACCAGCGGCGCGGCATCCTCCGCGGGAGATCCTTCCGCGGCAGCCTGCTCCGCTTCCGCCACGACGTCGGCCAGAGCGTCATCGCGAACGCCGGCCCTGGACACCGCGCCGACCGAGGTTCCCGCACGGCTGCGGCTTATCGCGACGACCGTGAGCTGCCTGGACCGCGACACGCCATTGGTGGTGAGCGTGTTGCCGGCCCAGCGCAGGTTTGCCGATGAGGTCTCCGCCGCGATAACGACGCAGTCATCGCACCGGGCCGCCTGCAGGGCCCGTTCCACCGCGTCCTGCGGAGAAAGTCCGGTCGTCACGATGCCTCTTCCACGGTGTTGAGTATCCGCACGCCCCGCATGAGCGCTGCCGGGCAGCCGTGGCTGACCGGGGCGACCTGGCCGGGCTGGCCCTTGCCGCAGTTGAACGCACCGCCCAGCACATAGGTCTGCGGGCCGCCGACCGCCTCCATAGAGTTCCAGAAGTCGGTGGTCGTTGCCTGGTAGGCGACGTCCCTGAGCTGCCCGGCGAGCCTGCCATGGGAGATCCTGAAGAACCGCTGCCCGGTGAACTGGAAGTTATACCGCTGCATGTCGATGGACCAGCTCCTGTCGCCGATCACGTAAATGCCGTTCTGCACGCCGGCAATCAGCTCGGCGGTAGACGGACCTGCGGCGGCGGGCTGCAGGCAGACATTGGCCATCCGCTGGATCGGCATGTGGGCGGGGGAGTCGGCATAGGCGCAGCCGTTGGAAGCGCCGAAGCCCTGCAGCCGCGCCATTCGGCGGTCCAGCTGGTAGCCGGTCAGCACACCGCCGGTGATCAGGTCCCAGGACTGCCCGGCGACGCCCTCGTCGTCGTAGCCGACGGAAGCCAGGCCGTGCTCGATGGTCCGGTCCCCGGTCACGTGCATCAGCGGCGACCCGTACTGGAGGCTGCCCAGTTTGTCCAGGGTGGCGAACGAGGTGCCGGCGTACGCGGCCTCGTAGCCGAGCGCGCGGTCGAGCTCCGTGGCGTGGCCCACGGATTCGTGAATCGTCAGCCACAGGTTGGACGGATCGATCACCAGGTCGTACCGGCCGGGCGCGACCGACGGCGCGGCGAGCTTGGCCGTCAGCAGCCCCGGCAGTTCCGCCAGCTCAGCGGGGAAATCCCAGCCGGTGCCGGTCATGTACTCATAGCCCCGGCCGACTGGCGGAGCCAGCGTGCGCATGGTCTCGAACCTGCCGCTCGGCTCTATCGCGACCGCGGTCAGCTGAGGGTGCAGCCTGACCCGCTGCTGCAGTGCCGTGGTGGCCCCGTCGGCATAGAACTTGCACTCCTTCACCTGCCGCAGCGCGGCGTCCACGTGGGTGATGCCGGCCCGGGCCAGCAGCCCCGAGCTCCAATCGGCCAGAGTGCCGATCTTCTCGGCAACGCTGACATCGAACGGATCGACGTCGTAGGCCGATACCCAGGTCACCTCGCCGTAGCCGGGCTCGTCGGCCAGCTCGATGGGCTCGGAGTTGATGGCGGCGGCGACCCGCGCCACCTCAACCGCCTCCTGTGCTGCCCGCACCGCGGCTTCGGTGGTCAGGTCGACCGCGGCGGCAAAGCCCCACGTCCCGTCCACCACGACCCGCACGCCCAGGCCGAGGTCGTCGGCATCGATCAGGGTCTCCAGGCTGGCGTCGGAGAGCCTGATCTGCTGGCCCCTGATCCGCTCGGCGCGGAAATCCGCATGCTCGGCGCCGAGGTCAGCGGCCCGCTGCAGCGCGGCATCGGCGAGGGCCGCTAGCGGGTAGGCGGTGAACTCCGGGTCGATCCGGTTCGCCCCGAGGGCGTCGGCGCTATGCTCCACGCACGGCAACCTATCCCACGGTGCCGTGCCGCCAGACCGCGACGCTGGCCGGACCGGCACGTGCACGCGCGCCCGCGGTCGGCGCGGCGACCGGGCAGGAGGTGTTACCCAGATGAGCCGATCCGTCCTCGTGACTGGGGGAAACCGCGGAATCGGCCTTGCCATCGCCCGCCGGCTGGCTGACGGCGGCGATGCGGTGACCGTCACGTCCCGTTCCGGCGGTGAGGTTCCCGGCCTGACGGTGGCGCGATGTGATGTCCGCGATGCGGCCGCGGTCGACGCGGCCTTTTCGGTCGCGGAGGCCGCGCACGGGCCTGTCGAGGTGCTGGTGGCCAACGCGGGGATCACCCGCGACCAGCTGCTCGCGCTGATGAGCGAGGACGACTTCGCCGAGGTGGTCGACACCAGCCTGGGGGGCGCCTACCGGGTTGCGAAGCGGGCCGTCCGAGGCATGATGAGGATGCGGCGCGGCCGGATCATCCTCATCTCCTCGGTGGTGGGCCTGCTCGGCTCGGGCGGCCAGGCCAACTACGCCGCCGCCAAGGCCGGCCTCATCGGCCTGGCCCGGTCGCTGGCCCGCGAGCTCGGATCCCGCGGCATCACCGTGAACGTGGTCGCGCCCGGCTTCGTCGACACCGATATGACCGCCGCGCTGCCGCAGGACAAGAAGGCCGCGATCCTCGCTGGCGTGCCGCTGCGACGCTACGCCTCGGCGCAGGAAGTGGCCGGGGCCGTGGCCTTCCTCGCCGGGCCGGACGCCGGCTACATCACCGGCGCGGTCATTCCGGTCGACGGCGGCCTGGGCATGGGCCACTGACATCCTCGCGGCGGCAAGGGAAGGACAGGCAAAATGGGAATCCTGGCCGGCAAGCGGATCCTGGTGACGGGAGTCCTCACTGAGTCCTCGATCTCCTTTCATGTGGCCAGGGTCGCCCAGCAGGAGGGCGCCACCGTGGTGCTGACCGGGTTCGGGCGGCTCAGCCTGGTGCAGCGGATCGCCCGCCGGCTGCCTGTGCCGCCGCCCGTGCTTGAGCTCGACGTCACCGACGACGGGCACCTGGCGTCGCTGGCGCAGCGGGCGGGGCAGCACGTGGACGGCCTGGACGGGGTGGTGCACGGGATCGCGTTCGCGCCGCCCTCGGCGCTCGGCGGCAACTTCCTGAACACCCCGTGGCCGGACGTCGCCGCCGCGGTGCAGGTCTCGGCCTACTCGCTGAAAGCACTCGCCATGGCGGCCCTGCCCCTGATGGGCGGCGGCGGCTCGATCGTCGGAATGGACTTCGACGCCAGCCTGGCGTGGCCGGCCTACGACTGGATGGGCGTGGCGAAAGCCGGCCTGGAATCGTGCGCGCGCTATCTCGCCAGGGATCTCGGGCCTCGCCGGATCCGGGTCAATCTCATGGCCGCCGGGCCGCTGAAGACGATGGCCGCACGGAGCATCCCCGGCTTCGAGAGTTTCGAGGACCTCTGGGGCAAGCGCGCGCCGCTCGGCTGGGACCTGTCAAACCCGGAGCCCGCCGCGCGTGCCTGCGTCGCGCTGCTATCCGACTGGTTCCCGGCCACCACCGGAGAAATCGTGCACGTGGACGGCGGCGCCCACGCCATCGGCGGCTGACATTTCCGCGCGGCGGCGCCGTTCCCGGATGGGCACTATAGGGCTAAGTTACCGGTTACATGACCGATATCATCTGCTTATCCCCAGTTTGCCGACGAAGCCGCATAAGCTGCCCGCGCGCACACGGCGGCGGCAGCATCGATAACAAACTGTGACAGGTTTGCCCCGGCTTTGGGTACCTGCGGGAATTACGCTTCGGGCTTACCATGCACCCCGGCTGGGATGGCGTCCCTGGCAGCCGGGCCGCACCGGGCCGAGACAGAACAGGAGGCGGCGAGCAATGACCCGACTGCGCAGTTTCAGGGGCGGCGGCGCGGGCCCGGCATGCCGGGCATCTGCCTGCCGTCACATGAGCCAGGAGGACAGATGAGGAGATTTGCCTGTTCGGGCGCCACGATGGCGGTGCTCGCCGTCGCCGGCGCTACCGCGCTGGCTGCCTGCGGCAGTAGCGGCACCTCGAGCTCGACGGGCTCCGCGGCGTCCGGCGTATACGGCTCGGTGCCGCCGGCCGCCACCGGGACGCAGTACGCCGGCACCATAACCGCCGCGCAGCCGGCTAACTCGGCGCCGACCTGGATGCTGCCGATCGTCACGTCGGCGGACAACTCCGTATATACGGTCTACCTGTTCAACTATCTGATGTACCGGCCGCTGTACTGGCTGGTGAACGGCGTCGAGCCGAAGGAAAATCCCGCGCTCAGCCTCGCGTCGGACCCCACGGTGAGCAATGGCGGCAAGACGTTCACCGTCAAGCTCAAGAGCAGCTACCACTGGTCCGACGGAAAGCCGATCACCTCCCGGGACGTGCTGTTCTGGTTCGACGAGACCAAGGCCGCGATAGCGGCGAGCCCGTCGAACTGGGCATACTACACGCCGAAGATCGGCATGCCGGACCAGGTCGCCAGCGTGACCGCGCCCAACGCGTCCACCGTGGTGTTCACCATGAAGTCCGCGGTCAACCCGACCTGGTTCTGGCAGGATCAGCTCGGCGTCATCCAGCCGATGCCCTCGCATGCCTGGGCCAAGGACTCGGCGAACGGGCCGATCCTGAACTTCACCAACCCGGCAAACGCGACGAAGATCTACAACTTCCTCGCCGCCCAGTCCAAGTCGGGATCCACCTGGGCAACCAACCCGCTGTGGCAGGTCGTCGACGGGCCGTACCGGCTGAGCTCCTTCAACACCACCAGCGGCGCATTCACCATGACGCCCAGCACGACCTACGCCGGCCCGACGGCCAAGAAGGTGTCCAACTACTCCAGCGTGCCGTTCACCAGCGACACTCCCGAGTACAACGCGGTCAAGTCCGGCAACCTGGACATCGGCTACGTGCTGACATCCAGCCTGCCGCAGCTCAACTCGATCAAGACGAGCCAGGGCTACCTCGCCTACGGCGACCCGGACTTCGGCTGGGAGTACATGGTGTACAACTTCAAGAACACCACCGGCCACTTCGACAAGATCATCAGCCAGCTCTACTTCCGCCAGGCCCTGGCGCACCTGCAGAATCAGCCGGGCGCGATCACGGCGTTCTTCAACGGAGCGGCCGGCCAGGCCTACGGACCTGTCCCGTCGATCCCGAAGAGCCCGTACACTCCCGCAAACGCGCTGACCAACCCGTACCCGTTCAGCACGGCAACCGCCAGCAGCATCCTGAAATCGCACGGCTGGAATGTGGTGCCGGGCGGCACTACCACCTGCGCCAGGCCGGGCAGCGGATCCTCGGAATGCGGCGCGGGAATCCCGGCCGGGACGAAGCTGTCCTTTAACCTGATCTACACCACCTCGCCAGCCAACATCGGCGCGCAGGTCACCGCTTACGCCTCGGAGGCCAAGAAGGTCGGCATCAACTTCACGCTGTCGTCCAGCAACTTCAACTACATGATCGCCAACTACAATGACCCGACGCCAGCCGGGATGAAGAACATCAACAAGTGGGCGATAGAGGATTACGGCGGCTTTACCAACTCGACGTACCCGACCACTTTCGGCGTCTTCAACTGCGCGGGCTCGTCCAATACCGGCGGGTACTGCGACCCGCAGGCGGACAAGCTGATCGACAACTCAGTGTTCGGCTCGGGCACCGCCGCGGTAACAAAAGAGGCCCAGTACCTCACCGACCAGCAGCCGAGCCTGTTCCAGCCGACCCCGGCAACAGCATTCGAGACCGGAGCGGTGCTGGTCTGGAAGAAGACCCTGTCCGGCCCGCCCGCCGCGTTCCAGAGCATCACGCAGTACAACATCAACCCAGAACAGATGTATTTCACGTCAAAGCCGTAACATCCCAGGCCACGCTGGACGCTGCCTGGCTCCGGTGATACACCGGAGCCAGGCAGCGGGGTTCTGCCTGGCTGCGGCGCCGCACCGGCAGGGGGGAACCTGTGGGAGGACACCGGCGATGATCGTCTACCTGATGCGGCGGACCGCAACGTCGATCATTGTCGTGCTGGGTGTGTCAATATTCATTTTTGCATTGCTGCACCTGATCTTCCCCTCGCCGGCTATCGCCGTGCTCGGCGCGCGGGCGAACCGGGTATCCATCGCGGCGTGGAACAAGGCAAACGGCTTCGACCAGCCATGGATCGTGCAGTACCTGCACTACATGAACCAGCTGCTGCACGGCAACCTCGGTTACTCCTACAAGCAGAACCAGAGCGTGGCCGCGCTGTTCGGCGAGCGATGGGCCCGCAGCGCTTATCTGACCGGCATCTCCCTGCTGATCGCCGTGGTGATCGCGATCCCGCTGGGCATCTACCAGGCGGTCAAGCGGCACACCCTCGGCGACAACGTCGCCACCACGCTCGCGTTCGTCACCTATGCGATGCCGTCGTTTTTCATGGCGCTGCTGCTCATCCAGGTGTTCGCGTTCACGTTCCCGATTTTCAGCTACGAGGCCAGCCAGTCCACCTCGCTGTGGGCGGTGATGACCGACTGGAACGCGATGACGCTGCCGATCGCCACCCTGGTCCTGATCCAGGTGGCCGCGTACTCCCGGTACATGCGGTCCTCGGCGATGGACGCGCTGGCGCAGGATTACATCAAGGCGGCCAGGGCCAAGGGCCTGCCCGAGCGGCTGGTGCTGTGGCGGCACCTGCTGCGCAACTCCTGCCTGCCGATGATCACCCTGATCGGCCTGTCCATCCCCGCGCTGCTGGCCGGCAACCTGATCGTCGAGACCGTGTTCAACTACCCCGGCCTGGGCCTGCTCTTCTTCAACAGCCTGAACACCGCGGACTACAACGTGCTGCTCGCCTACACGCTGCTCGGCGCGGTCCTGACGGTGGCCGGCAACTACATTGCCGACATCTCGCTGGGCATCGCCGACCCGCGCATCCGGCTCACCTGACCGGACCCGCAGATTCCCGGAGGTCACTGTGGCCATCTCCCCGCCGCTCACGCCGGCCGACAGCCGCGCGCCCGAGGGGGGCGAGGTCGGCCCGGTCCAAAGCGGCTGGCGGCTTGCGCTGCGCGAGTTCCGCACGAACCGGCTGGCGGTGGCCGGGCTCGTCATCCTCGCGGCCTTCGTGCTGTTCTGCTTCCTGGGGCCGGTCTTCTACCACGGCAACATCCTCAACACCGCCTACACCGGCGTGCTCGGCCCGGGTCCCGGTCATCCCCTCGGCACCAACGACCAGGGTTTCGACGAGCTTGCGCTGCTGATGAAGGGCGGCCAGGCAAGCCTGGAAGTGGGCTTCCTCGCCGCGGTTTTCGCGATCGTGATCGGGGCGCTGTGGGGTGCCGTCGCCGGGCTGGCCGGCGGGGCCGTCGACTCGGTGCTGATGCGGGTAGTGGACGTCTTCCTGTCCATCCCGTTCCTGTTCGTGGTGCTGATCGTGGCGGTCAGGTACGGTGCCACCGTGCTCAGCCTGGCTCTGCTCATCGGCGCTTTCACCTGGCTGGTGCCGGCCCGGCTGGTCCGCGGCGAGGTGCTGACGCTGCGGGTCAGGGACTTCGTGTCCGCGGCGCGCACGGCAGGAGCCGGCCGGTGGCGCCTGATCAACAGGCACCTGCTGCCGAACGCGCTGGGCGTGATCATCGTCAACGTGACCTTCAATGTCGCCGACGCGATCCTGGCCGTGGCCTACCTCGGCTTCCTCGGTTTCGGGCTGCATTACCCAACCCAGGACTGGGGTGACATGCTCTCCGGCGGGCTCGGCTACATGCAGGACGGGTACTGGTGGCTCGTCTACCCCGTGGGCGCCTGCATCGTCGTGGTGGTCATGGCCTGCAACCTGCTCGGCGACGGGCTGCGGGACTCGCTCGACGTGCGGCTCCGCCGCCGCTAAGGCCCGGCTGACGCTGTGTCCCGACCTGCCGATAACCCAGGAGTAGCCGCTCATGGCGCCCGTCCTTGAGATCAGCGACCTTTCCACCCACATCCAGCTGACCAGCTCGGTGGTGCAGGCGGTCGGCCACGTCGACCTGCACATCGACGACGGCGAGACGCTGGGCCTGGTCGGCGAGTCAGGCTGCGGCAAGTCCATGACCGGGCTGTCGATCATGGGATTGCTGCCGCCGGGCGGCAGCATCATCGGCGGCTCCGTCAAGCTGCAGGACCGGGAGCTCGTCGGCCTGCCGGAAGCCGAGCTGCGCAAGATCCGCGGCAACGACATCGCGATGATCTTCCAGGATCCGCTCACCTCGCTCGACCCGACGAAGACGGTCGGCTACCAGGTGGCAGAGCCGGTGCGGCTGCACCGCGGAGCGAGCAGGAAGGAGGCGCTGGACCGGGCGGCCGAAGTGCTCGCCCTGGTCGGCCTGCCGCAGCCGAAGGAACGGCTCTCTGACTACCCGCACCAGCTCTCCGGCGGGCTGCGGCAGCGCGTGATGATCGCCATGGCACTGTCCTGCGAGCCGAAGGTGCTGGTCGCCGACGAGCCCACGACCGCCCTTGACGTCACCATCCAGGCGCAGATCCTGGCGCTGCTCGATGACCTGAAGTCGCGGCTCGGCATGGCGATGCTGCTCATTACCCACGACATGGGCGTGATCGCCGGGCACGCCGACCGGGTCAACGTGATGTACGCCGGACGGCTCGTCGAGACAGCTGACACCGGCATGCTCTTCGGCCACATGCACCACCCCTACACCCAGGCACTGCTGGCCTCCATCCCGCGGCTGAACCAGCCCAACACCCAGCGCCTGCTGAACATCCCCGGCCTGCCGCCCGACCTGGCGAGGCCGCCGGACGGCTGCCGGTTCGCCGCCCGGTGCAGCCGTGCGACAGACAGGTGCCGCACCGACGAGCCGCCGCTGATCGGCCAGACCGAGGAGCACAGGTTCGCCTGCTGGCATCCGGTAGACGGACCGCTGAGCACTGCCCCGGCCAGCGGCCAGAAGGCATCCGGCGCGAAGGCAGCGCAGCGACCGCTGGAGCAGGAACTGACGCACGAAGCGGTCCCCGTGGTGCCGGGTGAGCCGCTGCTGCAGATAACTGACCTGGTCAAGGAGTATCCGGTCACCTCGGGGGCCATCCTGCAGCGCAAGACGGGCGCGGTGCACGCAGTGTCCGGCGTGTCGTTCACGGTCGATGCGGGCGAGACCTTCGGCCTGGTCGGCGAGTCCGGCTGCGGCAAGACCACCATCGGAAAGGTGGTCGTCGCGCTGGAGCGGCCCAATTCAGGGACAGTGGCGCTCGGCGGCCAGGATATCGCCGAGCTGGGCCGGGGCGATCTGCGCAGGTACCGCCGCGACCTGCAGCTGATGTTCCAGGACCCGTACTCCTCGCTCGACCCGCGGATGCGGGTGGGGACTATCATCCGCGAGCCGCTCGCCATCCAGCGCATCGGCAGCCGCCAGGAGCAGCAGCAGCGGGTCTTCGAGCTGCTCGACGAGGTCGGCCTGCCGCGCAATGCGGTCGAGCGCTATCCGCATGAGTTCTCCGGCGGCCAGCGGCAGCGCATCGGCCTGGCCCGCGCGCTCACGCTCAACCCGCGGGTGATCGTCGCAGATGAGCCGGTGAGCGCGCTGGACGTCTCCATCAGGGCACAGGTGCTGAACCTGATGAAACGCCTGCAGGCCGACCACGGTCTGACCTATATCGTGATCTCTCACGATATGGCTGTCGTCAAGTACATGGCCGACCGGATCGGCGTCATGTATCTCGGCAAGCTCGTCGAGATCGGCTCGGGCGAGGACATCTACAGCCGCGCCGCGCACCCCTATACCGCGGGGCTGATGGCGACGATCCCGGTGCCTGAGCCGGAGCAGGCGCGGGCCAGGCAGGGAACGGTAATCAGGGGCGAGCTGCCCAGCCCGATCAATCCGCCCTCGGGCTGCCGGTTCCGCACCCGGTGCCCGTCCGCGCAGGAGCTGTGCGCCGCGCAGGAGCCGCAGCTGCGCTCGTTCGGCCCGGGCCACCTGGCGGCGTGTCATTTCCCCCTGCAGAAATACGCCGCGGAGGCGCCGGCCGCGGCGGCCGTCGACAGCGCCGCCGTGTGACGGCCGCCGGGTGACGGCCGCCGGGTGACGGCCGCCGTGTGACGGCAGTGCGATGGCCGCGGGACAGGCCACGGGGGACAGGCCACGCGGGACAGGCCACGCGGGACAGCAGCACCACCGGGGGATGCTTCCGGCTGAGCTGACCGTGCAGGCCGGTCCGGCCGGCCGCTGCCCGCGGCCGCGGGGTGCCGTTGCGGCATCGCGGGCCGGCCGATACTTCTGGCGTGCGGGCACCCGGGAACGGGCTGCCGTCAGCCACGACGGCCCGCGCGGATCCGGCGCTGAGCGCGGCCAGGCGACTGGCGTGCCTCGGGACCGGCTGCCCGGCGGCCTTGGCTCCGCTAACGGCGCCACGCTGAACGGCTGCCGCATCACCAGTGCCGTTGCCGTCCGGCGGGAGAGCGGGTGAGCTTCGGGGCGATGACCTTCGTCGTGTCCGCCGACGGCACCTGACGGGCGCCTCAGCCCGCCGGCCGAGTTGGCCGGCCGGCCATGGCCGGCAGGCCGTAGAGTCATGGAGTGACCTTGGTTCTGCTGGTGCGGCACGGACTGACGGCGCCGACGGGAACCATGCTGACCGGCTGGACGCCGGGCATCCCGCTCGACGATCGCGGTCGCTGCCA
>DATJZH010000218.1:0-19102 GCA_035499215.1 Streptosporangiaceae bacterium
CACCGCAAGCGCGCCTTCGGCGCGCTGGGCAAGCCGGGAGAGGTGACCCTGATCGCGGCCGCCCTGGATGAGCCGGGAGTTCCGCTCGGCTGGGCCTGGCTGTCGGCCCGCACCAACTCGATGACCGGGGCGCGCTACGGCAATTTCAGGTCGCTTGCCGCCGCTGACGTCCCCGACCGCGCCCTGATCGGCGAAGTGCTGCTCGCAGCGGTCATCGAGACGGCCGATCAGGCCGGGCTCACCCGCCTTACCGGCAAGGTGCACGCGGCCAACCTCGGCATGCGGACGCTGTACCGGAAATTCGGGTTCGAGGCCGCGCATCTGACGATGGAACGCCGCGCCCCGGGCGGGCAGGCTGCCTCACCATGATCAAGTGCGTGGTCTGGGACCTCGATAACACCCTGCTGGACGGGGTCTACCTGGAGTCCGGTCCGGCCAGTAGGCCCCCGGCCAATCCGCAGATGCTCGGTGTGCTGCGCGAGCTGGCCGGCCGTGGCATTGTCCACGCGATCGCCAGCCGCAATCCGCCTGAGGCCGCTGCCTACGCCGCGCGGGTGGCCGGGACCGAGTTCGCGGCCGCCGAGTGCGGCTGGGACGCCAAGCCGGACGCGATCCGCCGGATCGTCGCCGAGCTTGGCATCGGCGCCGATGCCGTGGCCTTTGTCGACGACGAGCCGCTCGAGCGCGCCGAGGTTTCGGCTGCGCTGCCAGCAGTGCTCGTGCTCGCCCCGGAGGACGCGGCGGAGGCGGCTTCCTGGCCGCAGTTCAGCCCGGCGGTGGTGACCCAGGAGGCTAGGCGCCGCGGCCAGATGTATGCGCAGCGGCGCCGCCGGCAGGCGGAGGCGCGGGCCTACGGCGGATCACGCGATGAATTCCTGCGCCGCAACGGCACGCGCGTGGTCATCGAGCCTGCCACCGCAGCCGACGTGCCCAGGCTGCACGAGCTGTCCGTCCGGACGCATCAGTTCAACTCGGCCGGCCAGCAACTCGGCGCGCGGGCCCTGGCGGAGCTGACCGGCTCAGCTGGGCATCGGGTCATCACCCTGCGGCTGTCGGACCGATTCGGTGACGACGGCATTGTCGGCGGTTGCGTGATCGATTCCCGCGCGGGCCTCGGCTGGGCGGTTCCGCTGCTCATGATGTCCTGCCGGGCGATGGGCCGCGGCGTGATCGACGCGCTGCTGACCTGGCTGTGCCGGGCCGCCGCCGCCGACGGGGCGGCCGAGGTGCGGATGCCCTGCCGCCTCACCCCGCGCAACGTGCCGCTGCGGGTCGCGCTGGCCGCCGCCGGCTTCCGGGCCAGCGCGGGGTCGGCCGCCGCTGATCGCGCGGTATACAGATGCGAGCTGACCGGCGCGCTGCCGCCGCTGCCCAGCTGGGCGCTGGACAGGACGCGGGAATGACCAGCGCGGCCCAGCAGGCGGTCGCCGACGAGTTGCGGCAGATACTCGCCCAGGTCACGGAAAGCGCGGCACTGCGCGCCATCCCGCTGGACTTTCCGCTGCTCCAAGCCGGCGCGGGCCTCGATTCGCTGACCGCGACATTGCTGCTGCGCAAGGTCCACCGCCAGTTCGCCGTCGACGTGGCCAGGGAGGACCTCAACCTCAGCTGCCTGGCCACACTCGGCACGCTCGCCGAGTTCATCGAGCAGCGGATCGCCGGCCGAGCCGATCCCGTCCCGCTGACGGGTCCTGCGAGCCCGCCAGGCATGACAGGCCCGGCGGAACCGGCGAACGGCAAGGGCTAACGAGGCTCCGGCGCGAGTGCGGACAAAGCGGGCGAGCTGACGGACTCCGAGGTTTCCGTTATGCGCAGGTAGTCTCGTTTCCTGGCGGTGGCGGCAGCCGGCCACGGCCGCCTGCGCCTGTACGCACCTCATCTCCGGAGGCAGCCGATGCCCGCTGGAAGTTCAGCAAGCGCTGTATTCGCCATCGACGCGCTCAGGACACCGGTCGGCAAGATCAAGGGTGCGCTGCGGGATGTGCGTCCCGACCACCTCACGGCGCAGGTCATTCAGGCGATCATGGCGCGCAACAGCTGGCTCGACCCGGCATCCATCGACGACGTGTACTGGGGGGCCGCCAACCAGGCGGGCGAGGACAACCGCAACGTGGCCCGGATGGGCGTGCTGCTGGCCGGCCTGCCGGTGACCGTTCCCGGTGCCACAGTGAACCGGCTGTGCGGATCCGGGCTCGAGGCGATCGCGGCGGCGGCCCGGGCGATCGCCGCGGGCGAAGCCGATATCTGCCTGGCCGGCGGCACCGAGTCCATGACCAGGGCGCCGTTCGTGCTGCCGCGCGCCGAGCAGGCCTTCCCCCGGGAGGCGGCGCTGTTCGATACGCGACTGGGCTGGCGCATGGTGAGCCCGCGCATGGCCGGGCTCTACCCGCCGGTAACCCTCGGCGAGACCGCGGAGAATGTCGCCGAGCGCTATGGCGTGGACCGGCAGCGGCAGGACGGGTTCGCCCTGGCCAGCCATCAGCGCGCCGCCGCCGCCGCAGCCGCGGGCCTGCTGGCCGAGGAGATCGTGCCGGTCGCGGCGCCGCACGGGCCGGTCACCGACGACGAGGTCATCCGGCCCGACATGACGCTTGCGGAGCTGGCGGGCCGCGAGCCCGCGTTTCGCCGGGGCGGCACGGTCACTGGCGGGAACTCCTCCCCGCTGAACGACGGAGCGGCCGGCCTGCTGCTGATGTCGGCGGGCGCGATGAGTGCGGCGGGCGCGACGCCGATCGCCAGGTACGCCGGCACCGCCGTGGCGGGTGTGCATCCGGACTACATGGGGATCGGTCCGGTGCCCGCACTGTCCAGGGCGCTGAGCAGGGCGGGCTGGCAGGCCCACGAGCTCGGCCTGATCGAAATCAACGAGGCGTTCGCGGCCCAGGCAGTCGCTGTCATCGATGAGCTCAAGCTGGATCCTGACCTGGTCAACGTCAACGGCGGGGCGATCGCGATCGGCCACCCGATCGGCTGTTCCGGCGCCAGGATCACCACGACCTTGCTGCATGAGCTCCGCCGGCGCGGTGCCGCGCAGGCGGCGGCGACCATGTGCATCGGAGTGGGCCAGGGCATCGCGATGCTCTGGCAGGCACCCTGACGACCGGCAGGCGTGCTTCGCCCGGCCCGGGCCTGCCGTGACCAGGTCTCGCAGCACGGCCAGCGGACACCTCGTCAGCCGACGGTCACCTCTCCCTCGGCGAGCGGCCCCTCCGGTGCCAGTGACCCTGCGCCGGGGAACCCTCCGCCGCCGCCGCGGACCCGTCCGGCGCCCGCGGGCCGCCGGCAGCTAGCTCCGCGGCCGGCCGGTTCCCCGCCTGCCGCGGGCGGTACTTGCTCGCCACCGCCGCGGCGATCGACGGGTAGATCAGCACCGAGAGCACGCCGGCGCCAACCATGGCGGCCGTGTTCGCCGGGAGCATCACGCCGTCCTGCTGGCCGATCTCAGCCAGCGCGATGAGCAGCGGCATCGTCGTCGCCGTGATGAAGATCATTTCGACCCGCTGCGGCAGCGGCAGTGCGCGGCGGTAAACCAGCAGCGAGGGCAGCCCCCGCACGATCAGGAGCAGGATGAGGAATGCCAGCAGCCGCAGCGGATCGCGGACGATCGCGGTGACATCAAGCGTCATCCCGGACACGACGAAGAAAATCGGAATGAACAGCCCGTAGCCGACCGCGTCGAGCTTGTCCTCGAGCGGGCGCACGTCCGCCCCGATCTTGCGCAGCCAGCTGCGCAGCACCATCCCGGCCAGCATCGCGCCCAGGACCACGTCCAGCCCGAAACGCTCGGCCGCGACCAGCAGCACAAGCAGCAGCACGATGGAGACCCGCAGGGTCGTTTGCGCCGTCGCCCGCCGGCCCTGCTCGACGAGCCGGCGCAGCCGCGCGTCCCCGAACAGCCGCGGCAGCACGGCCAGGACCAGCGCAGCGACCACGACGGCCAGCAGGGATGCGATGGCCACGTACTCGTTGCGCTTGGTGAGGAAGAGCGAGATCGCGATGATCGGGAACAGCTCGCCCACCGCCCCCGCCGCGAGCACATGCCTTCCGAAGCTGCCCTCGAGCATGCCGTTGTCGCCCAGGATGGGCAGCAGCGTGCCGAGGGCGGTAGTGGTCAGTGCAAGCGCGATCGGAACGAAGTCATGGACCTGGCCCGCAGCGGCCAGGCCGGCCACCACGCCGAGCGAGAGCGCCGCGCTCATTGCCCAGCCGTAGATCGCGAGCCGGCCCGGCGGCTGCCGGAGCAGCCGGGTTCCAGCTCGTAGCCGGCCAGCAGGAACAGGAAGCCCAAGCCGATGCTCGACAGCAGCTGCATGCTGGCGGTGTCGGCGAGCCCCAGGCCGTGCGGACCGAGCAGGATGCCGAAGAGGATCAGGATGACCACCTGCGGCACCCGTGACTTCGGCAGCGCCGCGGCGATCATCGGTGCGAGGGCCGCTGCAAGGGCCACCGCCAGCAGCGTCTCCAGTCCCCGCTTGTCCATGCCGGCCGCCCCCTTAGCCAAGCCCGAGCGCATCGGCGTTCCCGCCGACGAGGCAGGGTACCCCTCAGGTGACGGGAACCAGCGGGTCAGGGTGGCGCCGGAGAACAGGCCTGCCGGGATGCGGGCCGGGCCGGCTGCGAGCCCGCCGGCGCCTGCCAACATATCCTGGACCGGGTACGTAGGGCACCGCCGCACCAGGCGGCGACCTGGCGCGGATGCCCGCGAGCGAGGGGACCGTGATCGTGCAGCAGGGCAGGATCGCGAAGACGGCGCCGGGCGACACGGCTGAGCCTGACCCGCGGCAGCGGATCCTGACCATACCCAATGCGATCAGCGTGGCGCGGCTCGCCGGCGTGCCGGTCTTTCTCTGGCTTGTCCTCGGTGTGGCAAGCCAGGCTGCCGACTGGTGGGCTGTCGGCCTGCTGATCGCCTCGGGGCTTTCGGACTGGCTTGATGGCAGGCTTGCCCGCGCGCTGAACCAGCAGAGCAGCCTCGGCGAGGTGCTGGATCCGGCAGCGGACCGGCTCTATATAGTGGCCACGGTCATCGCGCTCGCGGTGCGCTCCATCATCCCCTGGTGGCTGGTCGGGGTCCTCGGCGCGAGGGAACTGCTGCTGGGCTTCGTGCTCCTGGTCCTGCGCCGCCACGGTTACCCCGCCCTGCGGGTGAGCTTCGCCGGGAAGGCGGCGACGCTGTGCCTGCTTTACGCATTCCCGGTCCTGCTGCTGGGTTCGCATGCCTCCGGCTATGCGGAGACGGCCAGGGTGCTCGGTTGGGCTTTCGTCATCTGGGGAAGTGCACTGTACTGGTGCGCCGCCGTGCTGTACACCGTGCAGGCCAGGCACCTGGTCGTGGCGGATCGTCGGAAGAACGGGGCGGGAAGCCCAGCGCCCTGGACGCGCAGCACGGCGGCCGGGGCGGGCAGCACGGCGGCCGGGGCGGGCGAAACTGGAAACCGGGCGGGTCATAGCAGACAAGTCGGGCGACACGGCGAGAAGGCGAATAACGCAGCGGACGGGGCGGGCGGCCACGCTAAGCCAGGGGGCTGAGAGGCTGGGCGCAAGCCCGGCCGCAGGAAAGGAGGGCTGCCAGCAGTGAAGGCCGTCGTCATGGCTGGAGGAGAAGGAACGCGGCTGCGCCCGATGACCGCCAACCAGCCGAAACCGCTGCTGCCCGTGGCTAACAAGCCGATCATGGAGCACGTGCTCCGGCTGCTGCGGCGGCACGGCTTCACCGACACGGTGGTCACCGTCCAGTTCCTTGCCTCGATGGTGCGCAACTACTTCGGCGACGGCGATGACTTCGGGATGAGCCTGCAGTACGCGACCGAGGAAACTCCGCTGGGCACGGCCGGCAGCGTGAAGAACGCCGAAGACGCGCTGCGGGACGCGCCTTTCCTGGTCATCTCCGGCGACGCGCTGACCGATATCGACCTGTCCGCGCTCGTCAGCTTCCATCAGGCCAACGACGCCCTGGTGACCGTCGCGCTGACCAGGGTCCCCGACCCGCTCGAGTTCGGGATCGTCATAGCCGACGAAGGCGGCCGGATCCATCGCTTCCTGGAGAAGCCGACCTGGGGCCAGGTGTTCTCGGACACCGTCAACACCGGCGTCTACGTCATGCAGCCCGAGGTGCTTGCCGAGTTCAAGGCAGGTGAGTCGCACGACTGGTCCGGCGACATCTTCCCCGCGCTGCTCGATCGCGGTGCACCGCTCTACGGCTGGGTTGCCGACGGCTACTGGGAGGACGTCGGCGGACTCGAAAGCTACCTCAAGGCCCAGGCAGACGTGCTGTCCGGGCGGGTCAGGGCGGACATCGACGGCTTCGAGGTATCGCCGGGGGTCTGGGTCGCCGAGGGCGCCGCGGTCGATCCGGATGCGGTGCTGACCGGGCCGCTGTGCATCGGCGACTACGCCAAGGTCGAGGCCGGAGCACACCTGCGCGAGTACACCGTGGTGGGCAGCAACGTGGTGGTGAAGGAGGGCGCGTTCCTGCACCGGGCAGTGGTGCACAACAACGTCTATGTGGGGCTCGGCGCCACCCTGCGGGGCTGCGTGATCGGGAAGAACACCGACGTGATGAGGGGCGCACGGGTCGAGGAGGCGGCTGTCGTCGGCGACGAGTGCGTCATCGAGTCTGAGGCCTATGTGTCGTCCGGGGTGAAGGTCTACCCATTCAAGACCATCGAGGCCGGTGCCGTCGTCAATACCAGCGTCATCTGGGAGTCGCGGGGGCAGCGCACCCTCTTCGGCCCGCGCGGGGTATCGGGCCTGGTGAACGTCGAGATCACGCCGGAACTGTGCGTCCGGCTCGCGAGCGCGTATGCCACCACGCTGCGCAAGGGCGCGGTAGTCACCACATCACGGGACGTGTCCAGGGCGGCCAGGGCCCTGAAGCGGGCAGTACACGGCGCGCTGAATGCCAGCGCGATCAACGTGGTCGACCTGGAGGCCCAGCCGCTGCCGGTGGCCAGGTTCGAGACGGGACGCGACGAGTACAGCGGCGGCATCGCCCTGCGCACCACGCCGGGCGATCCGCAGTCCATCGACATCATTTTCTTCGACGACCAGGGCGCCGATCTGTCCCAGGCCGCCCAGCGCAAGCTTGAGCGCGTTTTCTCCCGGCAGGAGTACCGCCGTGCCTTTCCCGGTGAGATCGCCGAGCTGACTTACCCGCCCCGCGTCATCGAGTCGTACACCCGCGAGCTGCTCCGCTGCGTGGACATGACCGGCGTGCGGGGAGCGGGGCTCAAGGTGGTGGCCGACTGCGCCGGCGGGACGGCATCGCTGGTGCTGCCCCTCCTGCTGGGCAGGATCGGCGTTGACGTGCTGACCGTCAACAACCGGCTGGATGAGTCGTCGCCCACCCAGTCGGTGGCCCAGATACGCGCGGGCATGCACCGGCTGGCCGAACTTGTTGCCTCGTCGGGGGCAGCGTTCGGCGTCCGATTCGACCCGGTCGGCGAGCGGATCACGCTCATTGACGACAAGGGCGCGCTGGTCAGCGACGACCGGGCCCTGCTCGTCGTCCTCGACCTGATCGCCGCTGAGCGGCGGGCCGGCCGGGTCGCCCTGCCGGTCACCACCACCCGGGTTGCCGAGCAGGTCAGCCACTACCACGGCGTGTCTGTGGACTGGACCCCGACGTCGCTCTTCGGCCTGTACGAGGCGACGGCCTCCGACGACGTGATCTTCGCTGCCGACGGCCGGGGGGGCTTCGTCGTGCCCGAGTTCTCCCGGTCCATCGATGGGATCGCCGCTTTCACCCGGCTGATCGGCCTGGTGGCCAGAACCCGGCTGACCCTCAGCCAGATCCAGTCCCGCATTCCGGCCGTCTGGCTGCTCAGGCGCTCGATGCCGACCCCGTGGGCCGCGAAGGGCATCGTGATGCGCACCGTGGTCGAGGCCGCGGCGGACCGGCCGATCGACACCACCGACGGCGTCCGGGTGGTGGAGCACGACCGGGGCTGGATCCTGGTGCTGCCCGACCCGGCCGACGCTGTTACCCACCTGTGGGCGGAGGGCATGGACGCTGACACGGCTCAGTCGCTGCTGGACGAGTGGGCAGCCGTTGTCGAGCGGTCCGGCCGCTGAGGCGCCGGAGCGTGCTGAGTGCCGGCGCGAAGGGCCTGCGACGTGAGACAATCGCCCACATCGTTAGCTAGCGTCGGCGGAGGTGTTGCCCTGATGTGGCGCAGACGTCGCGGGCCTGCCCAGCGGGGGTCGGGGCGGCCGGAGAGACACGCCGCCGGCGGCACGGGGCAGGCGTGGCGCTTGGACCAGCGCCGCTCGGCGCGGGTAGCTTTGACGACGGCACCAGACCTTGCCCGGCGCGGCACATCTGCTGGCCTGATTCCCGCTCAGACTGCGGGGCCAACGAACGGGAGGCTAGGCACGGATATGCCCAGCGTCTATTGCACTGCGTGCGGTGCGGCAAACCCTGAGGGCGCGCGCTTCTGCTCGCAATGCGGCTCCCCGCTGATGCGGGGCCAGGGCGAGCGTGCCGGCGAGACCACGTCCATGATCTCCCTGGCCGGACCTGAGGTCTCCGAGGCGGAGTTTACCGATGAGCCCGTCACTGACGCTGCGGCGGTCGACGCCCTGCCCAGCGGGACCGCTTTGCTCATCGTTCGCCGCGGGCCCAACGCGGGCAGCCGGTTTCTGCTGGACAGCGACCTGACTCTGGTCGGGCGCCATCCGGACAGCGACATCTTCCTCGACGACGTAACCGTGTCGCGGCGGCATGCTGAGTTTTACCGGCAGGGCGACTTGTTCACCGTCCGCGACGTCGGCAGCCTCAACGGCACCTACGTGAATCGTGAGCGCATTGAGGAAACGAGCCTGAGCGGCGGTGACGAGGTTCAGGTGGGCAAGTTCCGCCTGGTCTTCCTGCTGAGCCCGCGCTCTCAGGCGGAGCATCTGGCAGGCACGTAGGCGGCCGCATGAACGCTCAGCCCGCGCGTTCCCATCTCGGCATCGGCGAGGTCCTCGCCCGCCTTCGCCCCGAGTTTCCTGACATCACCATTTCCAAGATCCGCTTCCTGGAGTCGGCAGGCCTGATCGAGCCGGCCAGGTCACCGTCGCGGTATCGCCAGTTCGACGCGGCGGACGTTGAGCGGCTCCGCTACATTCTCACGGCCCAGCGGGATCAGTACCTGCCGCTGCGGGTCATCAAGGAGCACCTCGCGCGGGCCGGCCAGCCGGACGCCGGCCGGGCCGGCGGCGGGGACAGCGGCGGCGGCCAGCCAGCCCGGCGCGGCAGCGTGCTGCTGAGCCGCCGGGAACTGCTCGAGGCAACCGGCATCGAGGAGGACCAGCTGGCCGAGCTCGAAACGTACGGGCTGGTGCGCCGGACCGGACGGCAGTACGGCAAGGACGCCCTGGAGGTGGCCGGTACGGTGGCGGCGCTGGCTGGCTATGGCGTGCAGGCCCGTCATCTGCGCGGCGTGCGCGCCGCGGCCGAGCGCGAGACGTCGCTGATCGAGCAGGTGATCGCGCCGACACTGCGGCAGCGGAATCCGGCCGCGCGAGAGCATGCCTGCCGGACCGCCAGGGACATCGCCGCGCTCTCGCTGCGCCTGCACGGCGCGCTGGTCGAGAATGCGCTGGCCGAGGCCGGGCTGCCGGCGCCGCAGCGGCCATGGCCCGACGCCCGTCGCGCCGATCCCGCGGCGGCCGCCGCGCCGCCGGGCGCAGCGCCGGGCGGCCGCCCCGACGGCCTGACCAGGCACGGCATGGAAGGAGCCAGCGCATGACGGCCAGGGCGCCGGCCGGCGGCCTCACTGGCAGGTGTACGTTGAAAAAAGGAATGCCCTGAAGCAGGGTCGTAACTAAGGGCAGCGCGTGAGCGCGCGTGAGGACGGAGCCGCCGTGAGGCAGATGGAGGTCGTTGGCGTCCGGGTTGAGATGCCCACGAACCAGCCCATCGTCCTGCTGAAGGAGATGCAGGGGGAGAGGTACCTGCCGATCTGGATCGGCCCGATGGAGGCGACCGCGATCGCGTTCGCGCAGCAAGGCATGGTGCCGCAGCGGCCACTGACGCATGACCTGTTCCGCGACGTGCTCGAGGCCCTTGAGGTGCAGCTGAAAACCGTGAACATCACCGCGCTGCGGGACGGGATCTTTTTCGCCGATCTGATCTTTTCCAACGGCAGGGAAGTCAGCGCGCGCCCGTCCGACTCGATCGCGCTGGCGCTGCGGACGGGCGCGACCATCTTCGCGGCCGACGAGATCCTGGACGAGGCGGGAGTAGCGATCCCCGACGAGCAGGAGGACGAGGTCGAGAAGTTTCGTGAATTCCTCGACACCATCACCCCGGAGGATTTCGGCCGCTCCACCTGACCGCCCCGGCGGCCGGGATGCGCCGCGGCGAAGCGCAGCGTGCCACCCGTTTGTCACGACTGGTTAGCGTAACCGCGACGCGCCGGACCAGATCGTTGACGAGATCACCGGATCCGGCCTACCGTGCGAAACGTGTACCCAGGCAGTTTGCTCCTGGGCCGGAGGTGGGCGTGGCAGTAACCAGGGGTGAGGGGCAGGCGCCGGGGCATCGCGGCGCGGCTGCCCGGCATGCCGACGAGCAGGGACTGCTTTTCGGTGATGAGCTAAAGGCGTGCCCAGAGGACGTCGGCTACCGAGGACCTACGGCCTGCCGGGCAGCGGGCATCACCTACCGGCAGCTGGACTACTGGGCCAGGACCCGCCTGGTGGAGCCGAGCGTCCGGCCGGCCCGCGGCTCGGGTTCCCAGCGGCTGTATGGCTTCCGCGACATCCTGGTGCTGAAAGTCGTCAAGCGGCTGCTGGACACCGGCATCTCGCTGCAGCAGATCAGGGCGGCCGTAGAGCACCTGCGCGAGCACGGCGCGACCGACCTGGCGCAGGTAACGCTGATGAGCGACGGTGTCAGCGTCTACGAGTGCAGGTCGCCAGACGAGGTCGTGGACCTGCTGCAGGGCGGCCAGGGCGTCTTCGGCATCGCGCTCGGCCATGTCTGGCGCGAGGTTGAGGGCACCCTGGCCGACCTGCCGGGCGAGCGGGCGCAGACCGACGAGGAAGCCGACGATGACGCTGCCGGGTTCGCCGCACGTGCCGACGAGCTAGCGAGGCGCCGGGCCCGCAAGACGGGCTAGCTCCGGTCGCCAGCGCGAGCCGCGGCGGCTGTCCGGCTCACCAGCCACCACAACGCGTTATGTCGTGTTAATGTAGTCGGCCGTGTCAGTGCCGATATCCGCCGCGGGCCTGCGCAAGTCGTACGGCGAGGTCACTGCGGTCGACGGGGTGAGCCTGCAGGTCGCGCACGGCGAGTTCTTCGGCATTCTCGGGCCCAACGGCGCAGGCAAGACTACCACGCTGGAGATCATCGAGGGCCTGCGCAAGGCCGATGGCGGCACTGTCACGGTGCTCGGCCTGCCCGTGTGGCCGCGCAACCCGCGGCTGCTGCCGAAGATCGGCGTGCAGCTGCAGGCGTCCTCGTTCTTCGAGCGGCTCACCGCGCGCGAGCAGATCCGCACCTTTGCCTCGCTCTACGGGGTGCCCGCGCAGCGCGCCGACGAGATGCTCGAGGTGGTGGGCCTCACAGACCAGGCAGGCACCAGGGCGGAGAAGCTGTCCGGCGGCCAGGCGCAGCGACTGTCGATCGCCTGCGCGCTCGTGCACGACCCCGAGCTGCTGTTCCTGGACGAGCCCACCGGCGCGCTCGACCCGCAAGCGCGGCGCAACCTCTGGGACCTGCTGCGCGCCACCAACGCGCAGGGCCGCACGGTCGTGCTCACCACGCACCACATGGACGAGGCCGAGACGCTCTGCGATCGCGTGGCGATCATGGACCATGGCCGGATTCTCCAGGTGGGGCCGCCCGCGGCGCTGGTCCGGCAACTGGACCGGCCGCTGCGGATCAGTGTCGAGTCTGGCCTGCTGACCGCGGACCGGGCGCGGCAGCTGGCCGTTGCCGCCGGCGGCTCGGCCACGGACGTCAGTGACGACGGAGTCTCCCTGAGCATCGCCACCCGTGATCCCGCCGCGGTCCTGGCCGGCCTGGCCCAGCGCGGCGCGCTGGCCGGACTGCGGGTCCAGGGCGCCACCCTCGAAGACGTCTTCCTGCAGCTGACCGGACGGGAGTACCGCGCGTGAGACTGACCGCCCTGCGCAGCCTGTCGGGTGCCATGTTCCGCGGGTTCGTCCGGGACCGGACAGCGATGATCTTCACGCTCCTGATCCCGGTGCTCTTCCTCGTCCTGTTCGGGTCCATTTACAAGAACACGGCGGCGCCGAAGGTGAGCATCATCGAGGTCGGCCGGGTAAGCCTGCTCGACCAGGCGGCCGCGCAAGCTCATGGCCAGCTCGGCAAGATCCTGACCGTCTCCAGGAACGCCGGCCTGGCGGCCGCGCTCGCCGATGTGCGCAAGGGCACCGACGACGCGGTAGTCCAGCAGCGCGGAAGCACTGTGACGGTGCGTTACTCGATAGCCGATCCGACCACGGCCGGGCTCGTGCAAGCGGTGTTCTCCTCGATCGTCCAGCAGGCCGACGCGGCCGGGCGCACCGCCGCCTACCAGCTCGCCGAGCGGCAGGTGGAGGATAAGTCACTGAAGCCGATTCAGTACCTCGCCCCCGGCCTCCTCGGCTGGGCGATCGCCTCGGGCGCGGCCTTCGGCGCCGCCATCACGCTGGTCACCTGGCGGCAGAACAAGCTGCTCCGCCGGCTCAGGCTCGCCCCGGTCCGCACCGCGTCGCTGGTCACCGCGCGCATCGGAGTCAGCGTTGTGGTGGCCCTGATCCAGCTGGCCGTGTTCCTGGCGATCGCCACCCTGCCCTATTTCGGGCTCAAGCTCACCGCGTCCTGGTGGATGGCAATCCCCGTCGTCATCTGCGGCACGCTGGCGTTCATGTCGATCGGCTTGTTCGTCGGCGCGATCGCCAAGACCCAGCAGGCCGCCACGTCCGTCGCGAACCTGATCATCTTGCCGATGGCGTTCCTCGGCGGCGCGTTCATCCCGCTGGCCTACGCACCGGCCTGGATCCAGCAGGTGTCCTACGTCGTGCCGCTGCGCTACCTGGTGACCGGCATGCAGAACGTGATGGCCCGCGGCGAGGGGCCCGCTTCGGCGCTGCCAGCCATCGGCATCCTGCTCGGCTTCGCCGCGGTGCTCACCCTCATCTCCGTCCGGGTCTTCCGCTGGGACGACGTCTGATCCGGCCGGGCGGCGAGCAGGCAGCACCTCTGATTCCGGGTGCCGAAAGCGGTCGAAGCGCGCCCCGCTCAGGTAGGCTAAGCAGCGCTGACGACACCGTCCGGGAGAGTCTGCGCACAGCCAGCGCGCAGCGCCGAAGGGGCAACCTCCCCGGAACCTCTCAGGCATCAGGGACCGGGCGGGACAAGCGACTCTGGAGTCTGCGCGGCATCGCCTGGTGGCATCGCGTGCGACAGAGGGGGAGCATGGGTACCGCGCGGCGGTGCCCTTGATGCCGCTCCCGCCGCAGGAGGCTCCCGTGATTTTCGCGCAACGGCACATCGGGCCATCCGAGCCCGAGCAGCAGCGCATGCTCGCCGCGATCGGCTACACCTCGCTCGACGAGCTGACCGCCGCCGCGCTCCCGGCGGGAATCGCCGCCGATCGCCAGCTGAACCTGCCCGCCCCGCTGAGCGAGCAGCAGGCGCTCGCGCGGCTGCGCCAGCTGGCAGCCCGGAACCAGGTGCTGACCTCGATGATCGGCCTGGGCTACCACGGCACGGTCACGCCCGCGGTCATCCGCCGCAACGTCCTGGAGAACCCGGCCTGGTACACCGCGTACACGCCGTACCAGCCCGAGATCTCCCAGGGCAGGCTGGCGGCGCTGCTCAACTTCCAGACGATGGTCGAGGACCTGACCGCCCTGCCAGTGGCTGGCGCGTCCATGCTGGACGAGGCGACCGCCGCCGCCGAGGCAATGACGCTGGCCCGGCGGGCGGCGGGCAAGGGCACGGTATTCCTCGCCGACGCCGACTGCCTGCCGCAGACCCTGGCGGTGCTCGCCACCAGGGCCGAGCCGCTCGGCATCAACCTGGTCATCGCCGCGGTCACGCCCGAGCTGATCGCCGCCCAGCCCGAGGGAGAGCTGTTCGGGATCCTGCTGCAGTACCCGGGCGCCAGCGGCCAGGTCACCGACCTGGCGCCGGCCATCCAGGCAGCCCGCGACCGCGGCGCCGTCGCCGCCGTCGCCGCCGACCTGCTCGCCCTCACGCTGCTCAAGCCGCCCGGCGAGCTCGGCGCGGACATCGCCGTCGGGACCACGCAGCGGTTCGGGGTGCCGATGGGGTTCGGCGGCCCGCAGGCCGGCTATATCTGCGTCCGCGACGCGCTGAAGCGCCAGCTGCCGGGCCGCCTGGTCGGCCTGTCGGTGGACGCCGACGGACACCCCGCCTGCCGGCTCGCGCTGCAGGCCCGCGAACAGCACATCCGGCGGGAGAAGGCGACAAGCAACATCTGCACGGCGCAGGTGCTCCTCGCGGTCATCGCCGCGATGTACGCGTCCTACCACGGGCCGGACGGCCTGACCGCGATCGCCCGGCGAGTGCACGCCAAGGCCGCCGGCCTGGCCAGCACGCTCAACGAGCTGGGCGTCAAGACGGAACATCCCGCGTTCTTCGACACCATCCGGCTGCACCTGCCCGGCGGAGCCGCAGAGGCGGTCGAGCGGGCCCGTGCGGTCGGCTACAACCTGCACCTGGCCAGCCCCGATGCGGTCCAGATCGCCTGCGACGAGACCACGACCGATGAGCAGCTGCGGGCCGTGATCAGCGCGCTGACCGGCCAGGACTGCGCGCCGGCCGGCGGCCAGGGGGAACGGCGCGATGCCGTTTCCGCCGCGCCGGCGCGGGCGCCAGCGGACGCACTGCCGCCGGCACCGCCGCAGGCGCTGCCCGCGGGCCTGCTGCGGACCGGCGAGTTCCTGACCCACCCGGTGTTCTCCCGGTACCGCAGCGAGACGTCGATGCTGCGGTACCTGCGCCGGCTGGCCGACTTGGACATCGCGCTGGACCGGTCGATGATCCCGCTCGGCTCCTGCACGATGAAGCTGAACGCGGCCGCCGAGATGGAGCCCATCAGCTGGCCAGAGTTCGCCAATCTGCATCCCTTCGCGCCGGCTGACCAGGCGGCTGGGTACCTGGAGCTGATCGCCGGCCTCGAAGCAATGCTGCAGGAGATCACCGGGTACGACGCGGTCTGCCTGCAGCCGAACGCCGGATCCCAGGGCGAGCTGGCCGGCCTGCTGGCTATCCGCGCCTACCACCGGTCCAGGAACGAGCCGCAGCGCACCGTCTGCCTGATTCCCGAATCAGCGCATGGCACGAACGCGGCATCTGCCGTGCTGGCCGGCCTGCAGGTGGTGGTCGTCACGTGCGGCTCCGACGGCGCCATCGAGCTGGCCGACCTGCACGCGAAGCTCGAGGAGCACGCCGGGGCCGTCGCCGCGATCATGCTGACCTATCCGTCCACCAACGGGGTTTTCGAGGAAACCGTCACGCGGGTGTGCGACGACGTGCACGCCGCCGGCGGCCAGGTCTACGTCGATGGTGCCAATCTGAACGCACTGGTGGGACTGGCCAGGCCAGGCACGTTCGGCGCGGATGTGTCGCACCTGAACCTGCACAAGACGTTCTGCATCCCGCATGGCGGCGGCGGTCCGGGAGTCGGCCCGGTCGCGGCCAGGGCCCACCTGGCCGCGTTCCTGCCCGGTCATCCGGCGCTCGGCAAGCCCACGGCCCTGCGCGGCTCCTTCGGGCGGCCGGGCGGCGAGTGCGGCCCGGTGGCGGCCGCGCCCTACGGGTCGGCCGGGATCCTGCCGATCTCCTGGGCCTACATCGCGATGATGGGTGCGGCGGGACTGCGGCGCGCTACCGGCGCCGCGATCCTGTCGGCCAACTACGTGGCCAAGCGGCTGGACCCGTATTTCGGCGTGCTCTACACCGGGCGCGGCGGCCTGGTCGCGCATGAATGCATCCTTGACCTGCGGCCTGTCACCAGCCGGACTAAGATCACCGCCGAAGACGTGGCGAAGCGGCTGATCGACTATGGCCTGCACGCCCCGACGATGTCGTTCCCCGTCGCAGGCACGCTGATGGTCGAGCCGACCGAGAGCGAGGACCTGGCCGAGCTCGACCGGTTCTGCGACGCGATGATCTCCATCGCCGGCGAGATCGCGATGGTCGCCGGCGGCGAGACCGACGCGCACGACAACCCGCTGAAGAATGCGCCGCACACGGCCGCGATGCTGATATCGGCCGACTGGAAGCACGGCTACGAGCGGGAGACCGCTGCCTACCCGTCCGGCGGCGACCGGCGGTACAAGTACTGGCCGCCGGTCCGCCGGATCGAGGGAGCCTACGGCGACCGGCACCTTGTCTGTGCCTGCCCGCCGCCGGCGGCCTTCCAGGACTGATCGGTGGCGAGCCCGGTCAGCGCGGCGCGGCGGGGCCGTCGGCCCGCGGGGAAGTGGCCGGGATGGTGCGGCCCTTCCACTCGCCGCCCCGGCCGCGGTAGTGCCGCCGGGCCGAGTCCGCGGTCATCGCCGCGTACAGGGCGGCGATGACCGGCAGGCACGGGGCACGCAGCGGCGACAGCCGGTAAAGCCGGAGCATCGGCAGGTAGCTGACCGACATGGCTGCCCAGCCGGCGACTCCGGCCGCGGTGAGCCACGCCGCCGCGCGGCCAGCGCCCGAAGCCGGCCCGGCCGCGGCGACCAGGCTGGCCAGGCCCGCTGCCGCCGCGGCGGGCGGCAGCAGGTACAGCCACGCCAGCCCCGCGATCGTCCCGGCCAGCGCCGCCGGGGAGTAGCGCAGCTGGGTGTAGGCACTGCGGGCGACCATGTCCCATACGTCACGCAGTGCCGGGTACGGCCGGCGGCTCCGGAGCTCGGTGCTCAGCCCGAGCCAGCAGCCGCCAGCTGGCTGCGCGCACTTCTTCAGCAGGCGGCCGAGTGCCACGTCATCGATCCGGGCGCCGCGGATGCGCTCCAGGCCTCCCGCCTCGGCGAGCGCCCGGCGGCGCACCAGCATGCACCCGCCGGCGGCCGCCGCGGTCCGGGCGCCCGGCCTGTTCACCCGCCGGAACGGGTACAGCTGAGCGAAGAAGTACACGAACGCGGGAACGAGCAGCCGCTCCCAGAATGTGCCGGCGCGCAGCAGAGCCATCTGCGAGACCAGCACCCGGCTCCCGGCCTCGGCGGCGCGCACCAGGCCGGTGACCGTTCCGGGCGCATAGCCGATGTCGGCGTCGGTGAACAGCACGTACTCAGCGGTGCCCGCGGCGCGCAGGCCCTGCTCCATGGCCCACACCTTGCCGGCCCAGCCGGGCGGAGTGGGAGCGCCGGACATGATGCGCAGCCGCCCGGCCGGGGGGTGGCCATCGCGCCCGGCTGCCCCACCCAGGACGGCCGCCACGCTGGCGGTCCCGTCAGAGCTGTCGTCGTCGACCAGGACCACATCGAACGACCCGTGGTAAGCCTGCGCGAGCAGCGACGGCAGCGTCTCGGCCAGGATGCCTGCCTCATCCCTGGCGGGCACGATTGCCACCACGCCGGGCAAGGCCGGACCGGGCTGGCCCGGCCGGCCGGGCTGCCCGGTCGGCAGCCGCTGATCAGTGCGCCAGAAACCGCCGTGCCCCGCCAGCAGGTACACCCAGGCAGCCGCCGCGAGCACGGTGGCGGCGATGGCGACGTGCATCAGCACAGCCTGGCACATGGCATCTGCCCGGCGGTGACTCGCGCGGCCGTATTGCCTGGTGCGGCCGGTCTGCGGCGGCCGCCAGCATAGAGTTGCTGTGTGGCAGATCCGGCCAGCTACCGGCCCGCGCCGGGCTCGATTCCCGAATCGCCCGGCGTATACCGGTTCCGCGGCGAGCGCGGCCGGGTCATCTACGTCGGCAAGGCGAAGAGCCTGCGATCTCGGCTGAATTCTTATTTCGCCGATTTCGCCAGCCTGCATCCGCGTACCCAGACGATGCTGCGCTCAGCCGCCGGCGTCGACTGGACGGTCGTCACCACCGAAGTCGAGGCGCTGCAGCTGGAATACTCCTGGATCAAGGAGTTCGATCCGCGGTTCAACGTCAGGTACCGGGATGACAAGAGCTACCCCTACCTGGCAGTGACCATGGACGAGGAGTACCCGCGGGTCATGGTGCTGCGCGGCGCGAAGCGGCGCGGCGTCAGGTACTTCGGCCCGTACTCGCACGCCTGGGCGATCAGGGACACCGTGGACACGCTGCTGCGGGTTTTCCCGGTGCGGACCTGCTCGGCCGGCGTTTTCAAGCGGGCCGGCCAGATCGGGCGGCCGTGCCTGCTCGGCTATATCGGCAAGTGCTCGGCGCCGTGCGTGGCCAGGATCGACGCGGCACAGCACCGCCGGCTAGCCGAGGAATTCTGCGACTTCATGGCAGGCCAGACGGGAAAGTTCATCAGGCGGCTCGAGACGGAGATGCGCGCGGCAGCGGCAGCGGAGGAGTTCGAGCGCGCCGCGCGGCTGCGTGACGATATCCAGGCTCTGCAGCGCGCGCTCGAGAAACAGGCCGTGGTGCTGCCCGACGGCACCGACTGCGACGTCATCGCTCTCGCCGAAGATCAGCTGGAGGCCGCTGTCCAGGTCTTCTACGTGCGCGGCGGCCGGGTCCGCGGCCAGCGCGGCTGGGTGCTGGACAAGGTCGAGGACGTCAGCAGCGCCGAGCTGGTGGAGCAGTTTCTCGGCCAGGTTTATGGTGACGACCCGGTCGCTGACAGCACCGCGCAGGCCGGCACCGCGCAGGCCGGCACGGCCCGCGGCGGCCCGCAGGCGGGCAGGAAGCGGCCAGGCAGCGCCGACGGGAGCGGCGCGATACCGCGCGAGGTCCTCCTGCCGGTGCCGCCGCCGGACGCGCCGGCGGTCGAGGAGTGGCTGGCAGCGCGCCGCGGCAGCCGGGTAAGGCTCCGGACTCCGCAGCGCGGCGACAAGAAGGCCCTGCTGGATACGGTGGCCAGGAATGCGGCACAGTCCCTGGTCCTGCACAAGACCCGGCGGGCCAGTGACCTCACGACGCGCAGCCGCGCGCTCAGCGAGATCCAGGAGGCGCTCGGGCTCGATGACGCGCCGCTGCGGATCGAGAGCTACGACGTC
>DATJZH010000219.1:0-19018 GCA_035499215.1 Streptosporangiaceae bacterium
GCCCTGGTAATCCTCGACATGCTCAATGACTTCGTCGACGGCATTCTCGCCAACTCGGCTGCCAAGCCGATTACCGACCCGATCAGGCAGCTGGCGCAGAAGGCACGCGATCAGCAGGACTGGGAGGTCATCTACGCGAACGACGCCCACCAGCCCGGCGACTTCGAGTTCAAGGTGTTCGGCGAGCACGCCCTGGCCGGCACCGACGGCGCGGCGGTGATCTCAGAGCTGGCACCGGCCGACGGCGACATCATAGTGCCGAAGCGGTTCTACTCCGCGTTCACCGAGACGGACCTGGATGCCACCTGCCGGGTTCGGGGCATCGGGCGGTTTGTCGTCGTCGGCCAGCACACCAACTGCTGCTGCAGGCACACGGCCTACGACGCTTTCCAGCGCGGCCTGCAGGTGAGCGTCGTCTCCGACGCCACCTGCGTCTTCGCGCCGATGGCCGGCGAAAGCTATGACCAGGCCCAGCGGGATGCGCTCGACTACCTCAGAGCCTTCTACGGGGCCGAGATAACTTCCGCGCAGCAGCTGCTCTGACCGGCGCCCGGGTGCTGCCGGCCGGGCGCTGCCGGGGCGCGGCTACTCCACGATGTCTGCCGTGGCCGGCCCGAAGAATGTCAGATAGTCGAGGACCGGGGACGGGTCACCGGACCAGTCAAGGCGCGCAAGCTGTGCCCGGCTGCGGCGCCCCATCCGCCAGCGGAAGGCCTCGAACCGGCTGGTGGTGAGCGCTAGCTCGGTCCCGCTCTCCGGCCCGGCCCGGAACTCGCCATCCTCCACCGTCACGCGCAGCGGAACGGGGAGCCGCAGCTGGGTGAGCAGCCAGCCGGCGCCATGCCACACGACCTCGGCATCCCGGCCTCCCGGCCTGCCCACGGCTGCCCGGATGTCCTGCTCATGCGAGGCGAGGTCGATCACCGCGGGCCATACCCGGAGATTGCCGACCAGCTGTTCGAACTGCGTCGCGGCTTGTGCCCACGCCGCGAGGATCGCCGCCAGGTCATGATCCCTGAACCGGGCCACCTGACCGGCCGTCTCCTCGTCGGTGGCAATTGCGGTAAGGCGGCCCGCCAGCACATCCTGGGAAACGGCGCACAGATGAGCCACCACATCGCGGACCAGCCAGGCGGGGCACGCCGGAACCCGGGTTGCCAGCGCTGCGTCATCCAGCTCAGACAGCAGCAGGAGGAGGCTCTCCCGGGTGTCGTGATACAGCCTGGACAGATCCGGATCCGCTGCGGAGACGGCCACAACCGCACTCTAACCCGCGCCTGCGACAGGAGCGATGTCCTCACGCGCCCAGGTTCAGGCGTTTCCACTCGATCTGCGCGCCGGCGGACCAGCGCTCGTGCCGGTCGGCAAACAGCCGCGCCGCTTCCAGGCCGCTCCAGCATGCCGGAAGCAGCTCGCGGGGCAGCGCCGGGTCGATGGTCGGAAACCGGCGCCAGGCGTGCACGAGCTCGACCTGCCGTGCCAGCACATCCTGCGGGTCGCTGGCGGCGAACTCCTCGATGAACTGCTGGTACTCCCGCTCGATCGTGCTGAGGTCCCATGCCGAGCTGACCATGGTGCGCACGTCGGCCAGGCCGTGCCGGGTTGCGATGAACAGGTGGGCGTCGCTGGCCAGGCCGGCCTCGCGCAGCACCTGGCTCGCCTCGGCTTCCCGCTCGGGATTCGTGCTGATCCACAGGCCAGGGCCCAGGGAGCCGAAGCCGGCCCAGCTCAGCCGGCTGCTGAGCAGATGCCGCGCGCTCCGGTCCTTGTCCGGGACGTGCGCAGCAACGAGCAGCCAGCGTCCGTCCCAGTTATCGGCCGTCCCGGTGAAGGAGTAGATGCGCTCGGCGCCATCGGTCAGCAGCCGCCGCGCGGCAGCGGTGAGATGCCAGCGGGTTCGGCGCCCGAGCCTCTCACCGCTGAGCCACCCGGCAGCCGCGGTGCGCATCAGCGCCTGCCGGGTCGCCTTCTCCTCGATGCCAAGGCGCGCGAACGCGGTGATCACCGCCGATGTCCAGGCAGTGCCGCCGCCGGTGAGCACGAACTCGCCGAGCACGGTGAACAGCAGGCCACGCGTGCTCGGCGCCCCTGCGGCGTGTCGCCGGGACAGCGTGGGCGCCGGCCCGGCTGCTGGCGGTCTGTTGCTCGGCATGGCACCTTCCGGACGTGGCGAGCCAACCTGAATTATGCTACTAACACTTGACTGGATTGGATAGTTGCGTAGAACATATACGATGGGCAAACCGGCACAGGAGGACACAGAATGACGGCAACGTCGGCACCCGATTCAGCAATCGCCGCGACGGCTGAACCACCCGCGGAAGCGCCAGGCGGCGGCACCGCAAGGGTCAGCTTCCAGACCGAGCCGGGCAGCTTCCGGCACTGGCGGCTCACCGTCGACGGCCCGGTCGCGACGCTGGCCATGGACGTCGACGAGCATGCCGGGCTGCGAGATGGCTACGAGCTGAAGCTCAACTCCTACGACCTGGGCGTCGACATCGAGCTGTATGACGCGGTGCAGCGGCTGCGCTTCGAGCATCCTGAGGTGCGCACGGTGGTCGTGACGAGCGCCAAGGAGAAGATCTTCTGCGCTGGCGCCAATATCCGGATGCTGGCGTCGTCACCGCACGCGTGGAAGGTGAATTTCTGCAAGTTCACGAATGAGACGCGCAACGGCATGGAGGACGCGTCGGCGAACTCCGGGCAGACCTACCTCGCGGCACTGAATGGCACGGCGTCGGGCGGCGGGTACGAGCTGGCGCTGGCCTGCGATCACATCATGCTCATCGACGACCGTTCCTCGGCGGTGTCGCTGCCGGAGCTGCCGCTGCTCGCGGTGCTGCCGGGCACCGGCGGCCTGACCCGGGTCGTCGACAAGCGGCACGTGCGCCGCGACCTGGCCGACTACTTCGCCACGAGGTCCGAAGGGCTTGGCGGGCAGAAGGCGGTGGCCTGGAAGCTGATCGACGAGGCCGTCCCGCGGCCGAAGTGGGACGAGACTGTCGCCGCGCGTGCCGCGGAGCTTGCCGCCCGCTCGAGCCGCCCGCCCGGGGCGCCGGGCATCGCGCTGACCCCGCTGGCCAAGCAGCGCGACGACGACCGCATCGGATACCCGCACGTGACCGCCGAGCTGGACCGGGCGGCGGGCACGGTGACCATCAGCATCACCGGCCCGGAGCAGGACACGCCAGCCGACGTGACCGCGATCCACCAGCAGGGCGCCGCGTTCTGGACGCTCGCGGTGACCCGCGAGCTCGACGACCTGATCCTGGACCTGCGCACCAACGAGCTCGAGCTCGGCACGTGGGTGATCAAGACGGTCGGCGATCCGGAGCGGGTGCTGGCCTACGACCAGCTGCTCGCGGACAACCGCGCCGACTGGCTCGTCAACGAGATCGTGCAGTACCTCAAGCGCACCCTGAAGCGCCTGGACGTGACCAGCCGCAGCCTGATCGCGCTGATCGAGCCGGGCAGCTGCTTCGCCGGGTCACTGCTCGAGCTCGCCCTGGCCGCCGACCGCTCGTACATGCTGTTCGGGGTCTTTGAGGACCTCGACGCCGATGCGCCGCCGGCCACGGTGACGCCGGGGCCGATGAACCTGGGGCCGCTGCCGATGGGAAACGGCCTGAGCCGGCTGCAGAGCCGCTTCCTCGGCGACGAGGCGGCGCTCGCGGCCGTGCATGACCGGTCCGGCAAGCCGCTGGAGGCCGCGGCGGCCGAGTCGCTCGGCCTGGTCACGTTCGCGCCCGATGACATCGACTGGGCCGATGAGGTCCGCATCGCGGTGGAGGAGCGGGCCAGCTTCAGCCCCGACGCACTCACCGGCCTGGAGGCGAACTACCGCTTCGCCGGGCCGGAGACCATGGAGACAAAAATCTTCGGCCGGCTGACAGCCTGGCAGAACTGGATCTTCAACCGGCCTAATGCGTCCGGCCCGGACGGCGCGCTGCGCAAGTTCGGCACCGGCCAGCGAGCCCAATTCGACCGGAAGCGAGTTTGACCATCATGACGACCACAGCCGACTACGGCGAGAAGATCCCGAATAACGTGGACCTCAAGGAGGATCGCCGGCTGCAGCGCGCGCTCGAGTCGTGGCAGCCAAACTTCCTGCACTGGTGGGAGTCGATGGGGCCTACCCTGCCCACCGAGGACGTCTACCTGCGCACTGCCGTGAACGTCGGCCGGGAAGGGTGGGCGCATTTCGGCCACGTCCCGATGAAGGACTACCGGTGGGGGATCTTCCTCGCCGAGCGGGACAGGGACCGGCGCATCGCCTTCGGCGAGCACAAGGGCGATCCGGCCTGGCAGAAGGTGCCCGGCGAGTACCGCGCCGAGCTGCAGCGGCTGATCGTCATCCAGGGCGACACCGAGCCGGCCTCGGTGGAGCAGCAGCGCAACCTCGGCGCCAGCGCGCCGAGCCTGTATGACATGCGCAACTTGTTCCAGGTGAACGTCGAGGAGGGACGGCACCTGTGGGCGATGGTGTACCTGCTGCAGGCCTACTTCGGCCGCGAGGGGCGCACGGAAGCCGAGGAGCTGCTGCACCGCAACTCCGGCAGCGAGGACGCCCCGCGCATCCTGGGCGCGTTCAACGAGGAGACCCCGGACTGGCTGTCGTTCTTCATGTTCACCTACTTCACCGACCGCGACGGGAAGTACCAGCTCGGCACCCTGAAGGAGTCCGCCTTCGACCCGCTGTCGCGCACCTGCGAGTTCATGCTCAAGGAAGAGTCGCATCACATGTTCGTCGGGACCACCGGCATCGACCGCGTGGTTGAGCGCACCGCTCAGCTGATGGTCGAGCACGACACCGACGAGGTGGCCGCGCGCGGCGCCATCCCGCTGGACATCGTCCAGAAGTACCTGAACTTCCACTACTCGGTGTCGCTGGACCTGTTCGGCGGCGACACGTCGACGAACGTGGCGAACTACTACACCGCCGGGCTGAAGGGCCGCTGGTCGGAGGAGCGCCGTAAAGATGATCATAAGCTCACCGACTCCGGGATAATGGTCGACGCCCTCACCGAGGACGGGGAAATCGGGCAGGTGGAGGTGGCCGCGCTCGTCGGGCTGAACACCGACCTGCGCCGCGAGTACACGGCCGACTGCCAGAACGGCGTCAACCGGTGGAACCGCATCCTCGCCGACGCCGGCCTGGAGCAGCGGCTGCGGCTGCCGCACGTCGCGTTCAACCGCAAGGTCGGGGCGTTCGACGGGATCGAGGCCACCCCGGCCGGCGAGCTCCTCTCGGCCGACGAATGGCAGCGCCGCCGGGGGGAGTGGCTGCCCACCGACGTCGACAAGACCCACGTGCGGTCGCTGATGCAGCCGGTACACGAACGCGGCAAGATCGCCGCCTGGCTCGCGCCGCCGCGCAGCGGGATCAACGGCAAGCCGTTCGACTACGACTACGTTCACCTCGCCTGAGGGGCAGGACACCGCCATGGCCGAGGCATTCAACGCATGCGAGTACCTGCTGGACCGGCGTGTCGCCGCAGGCGACGGCGACCGGATCGCGCTGACCGGCATCGGCGGCGAGCTGACCTACGCGCAGCTGCTCGACCGCGTGCAGCGCACCGCCGCCGCGCTGGCCGGGCTCGGTCTGGCGCCCGAGCAGCGGGTTCTCATGTTCATGGCCGACTCGCCGGAATTCGTCACGGTCTACCTGGCCGCTATGCGGATGGGCGCCGTCCCCGTGCCGGTATCGACAATGCTGCGCGCCGACGGGCTGGCCGAGCTGCTGCGCGATTCCCGCGCCCGGCTGCTCGCGATCACGCCGGAGTTCGCGGCGGTGGCGGCGCGGGCCGCGGCCGCCGCGAAGGAACTGGTCGGCGTCCTCGCGCCAGCTGACGCCGGGCTGGAGGTCGGTGTGCCCGTGCACGACATCGCCGCGCTCGCGGCAGCCGCCGCACCGGACGCCGCGGTCTATCCGAGCACCGCGGACTCGCCGGCGTTCTGGCTCTACACCTCGGGCACCACCGGCGAGCCGAAGGCGGCGATGCACCGCCATCGCACGGTACAGGTCGTCTGCGAGACCTACGGCACGCAGGTGCTCGGCATCCGCCGAGACGACCGCTGCCTGTCCGCGGCCAAGGCGTTCTTCGCCTACGGCCTGGGCAACACGGTGCTGTTCCCGCTGTCAGCCGGCGCCGCCACGGTGCTCGAGCCAGAGCCGGCCAGGCCTGAGACGCTTGCCGCGCGGTCACGGCAGTTCGGCGCGACCCTGTTCTTCGCCGGGCCGACCTTCTTCGCGAACATGCTGCGGGCTGACCTGCCCGCCGATGCCCTGGCCGGGGTCCGGCTGGCGGCGTCGGCCGGCGAGGCGCTGCCGGCCCCGCTGTATGAGCGGTGGACGAGCCATTTCGGCGTCGACATCCTCGACGGCATCGGCATGACCGAGATGCTGCACATCTTCCTGTCCAACCGCGAAGGGCAGGTCCGGCCCGGCACCACCGGCATCGCAGTTCCGGGCTACGAGCTGCGCATCCTCGACGAGGACGGTCACGATGCCGCGCCCGGCACGCCCGGAACGCTCTACGTCCGCGGCGCGTCCACCGCCACCGGGTACTGGTCTCGCTACGACGCCTCCCGGCAGGTGTTCCAGGGCGAGTGGCTGTGCACGGGCGACACCTACGTACAGGACGACGACCGTAACTACAGCTGCCTCGGCCGGTCCAGCGACATGCTCAAGGCCAGTGGCATGTGGGTCTCGCCAGCCGAAGTGGAGGACCGGCTGCTCGCCCACGACGCGGTAGCTCAGGCGATCGTCGTCGCAGCCCCCGACGCGGACGGCCTGGAGAAGCCGGTCGCCTACGTGATCCTGCGGCCCGGCCGGGAGGTCGCCGAGACCGTGCTCGTCGAGTTCTGCCGCACCGGCCTGCCCTCGTTCAAGCGGCCGCGGCGCGTCGTGTTCACCGACAGTTACCCTCTCACCTCCTCGGGCAAGATCCGCCGGGTCGAGCTGCGGGCCATGGCCGCCACCGTGCTGACCGGCGAGAAGGCCGCGATGCCGTGAACGCCAGTGCGGCAGCCCCGGTCCGAAGCGACCTGCTCGTCCTCGGAGCGGGCCCGGTCGGGCTCTATGCGGCCTACTATGCGGGCTTCCGGGGGCTGTCCACCGTGATCGTCGACTCGCTGCCCGAGCCCGGCGGGCAGATCAGCGCCATGTACCCGGAGAAGCCGATCTTCGACGTCGCGGGCTTCCCGAGTGTGCGGGGCCGTGACCTGGTGGCCGGCCTGGTCGAGCAGGCGGCCCGTTTCGACCCGGTCTACCTGCTCGGCCACCGGGCCCAGACGCTCACCCGCGGCGCCGGCCCGGGCATCACGGTAGGCACCGATCGCGGCGCTGCGGTGCGCTGCCGCGCGGTGATAATCAGCGGCGGAATAGGCACATTCACCCCGCGCCCGCTGCCAGCCGGGACGCAGTGGCTTGGCCACGGCGTGTCCTTCTTCGTGCCCTCGCTGCAGGCGCATGCCGGCCAGGACGTCATCGTGGTCGGCGGCGGGGACAGCGCCTGCGACTGGGCACTGAGCCTGCAGCCGATCGCCCGCAGCGTCACCCTGGTGCACCGGCGCGCTGCCTTCCGGGCCCATGCCCATACCGTCGACCTGCTGCGCCGCTCTACCGTCGAGATCATCACGGACGCCGAAGTCACCGGGCTGCTCGGCACTGACGCGCTGACCAGCGCGGAGATCACTGGCAGGGACGGAAGCCTGATAACCAGGCCGGCTCAGGCGGTCATCGCGGCCCTGGGCTTCACCGCGAACCTAGGCCCGATCCGCCAGTGGGGCGCCGAGATCGTCGGGAACAGGTACCTTCGGGTGGACACGACGATGGCCACGAACCTGCCGGGCGTGTACGCGGCCGGGGACATCACCGACTACCGCGGCAAGGTGCGGCTGATCTCCGTCGGGTTCGGCGAGGCCGCGACCGCGGTGAACAACGCGGCCGTCCTCCTTGACCCTGGTGCGCAGCTGTTCCCCGGCCACTCCTCCGACACCGGGCCAGCCGACACCGGGCCGTCGGCCGGCATGCCGGCCAGCACCGGGCCGGCCAGCACCATGCAGGCCGCGATCTGAGACGGGAGATCACCGTGCCCTATGTCATCGCCGCGTCGTGCATCGACACGATGGACCGCTCCTGCATCGAGGAGTGCCCCGTCGACTGCATCTACGAGGGCAGCCGCAAGCTCTACATTCACCCCGCCGAGTGCATCGACTGCGGGGCCTGCGAGCCGGTATGCCCGGTCGAGGCGATCAGCCAGGATCGCCGCGTCCCGGCCGAGGAGGCTGAGTTCGTCGCCGACAACGCGCGCTTCTTCAGCGAGCCGCTGCCGGGCCGCAGCGAGCCGCTGGGACTGCCAGGCGGCGCCGCCAATGTCGGCCCGCTCGGCATCGACACGCAATTCGTCGCGAAATACGAGGACGACTGATGGTGCAGCCCCGCCCGCCCGCCGGGCTGGCGCCGGACCTGCTGACGCGGAGGACGACATGAGCGAGGAACACGGCGTCCCCGCCAGCGAGCTGACTGATGCCGAGCTCGAGCGCCAGGGCGTGCACGCCCACGCCACCAGGCACTGGATCTTCCTGCACGGCACCGCCGAACAGTTCCGCACCCACACCCAGCGGATGCTCGAACTCGAGGAGGAATACCTTCGCCGGCATCCGCAGCGCACCTGGCAGGGCAGTGGCGGAGCCGGCACCGGCGGCCGCGCGATCTCGGCGGTCGCCCGTGATGCGCACATCCGAGACCTGATCCGGACGCTGAGCTCGGAGGTGCTCGCGCTCCTCGACGACCAGGCCGGGACGGCGGCGGCGCAGGCCGGTGCTCCGGCAGCAGCGCAGGACGCCCAGGCGAAACTTCTGGCCGCCTTTGCCGCCGCCCCGGGCGGCGCGCTGCACAAGCTGGAGGCCCATCAGGTAGCCCGCCAGCTCGCGCCTAACGCACGGCTGGTCGCCTCGCTGTACAAGCAGGACCCGCCGCTGCTGCGAGCCGACGGCGACCAGCGGATCATAACCGACGCCGGCCGCGCCTGGCTCGCGGCGCAATCCGCTCAATGACCGAGCGTCACGCTGGCTGCCCGGACGATGGCGGCGCAAACTTAACCTGCCGACAGTAGCCGCTCTTGTGGCATTAGGACTATAATGTTACAGAGATGTTTCGGGGTGATTATCGCTAGTAAAACGGCTCTTGCCGTGCCGGCTTCGTGAACCCTGATATCCGACCCTGGGCTGACGGCGGGAGAGGGTCATGACCACGCATGCTGACCTGTCGCTCTTCGCAACTCCGAGCATCGCACTGCAGGAGCGGGCGGACGGGTGCCTGCTGCTGCAGTCCACCGACCCGCTGTGCGATTACCCGGTCTCGGTCGTGCACAGCGCGCGGGCGTGGGCGGCGGCAGGGCCGGACCATTTGCTGGTCGCCGAGCGCGGTGCCGACGGGCAGTGGCGCAGCTGCAGCTATGGTGCGGCAGTCGGCGCCGCCGAGGCGATCGGCCAGGCGCTGCTCGAGCAGGGCCTGGGTCCCGCCCGGCCGCTGCTGCTGCTGTCTGGCAACAGCATCGACCACCTGCTGATGACGCTCGGCGCGATGACCGCCGGGATCCCGGTGGCCCCGATCAGCGTGGCCTACTCGCTGCTGAGCCATGATCACGCCCGGATCCGGGCGATCGCCCGGCTGATCAGTCCTGGCGCTGTGTTCGCCGAGGACGCGGAGCCATTCGGGCCTGCCCTGGACGCGCTCGGCCGGGTACCGGTGATCGTCAGCTCCGGCGGCCGCGGCGGCGCCCGCAAGCTGACCGAGCTCACCGCGACCAGGCCGGGCCGGGAGGTCGCCGCCGCGTTCGCTGGCCTGCGCGCCGACGCGATTGCGAAGATCCTTTTCACCTCAGGCTCGACCGGCGCGCCGAAGGGGGTGCTGAATACCCACCGGATGATGGCGGCGGACCAGCAGATGATGCGCCAGGCATGGCCGTTCCTCGCCGCCGAGCGACCGGTAATCGTCGACTGGCTGCCGTGGAGCCACACCTTCGGCGGCAACCACAACCTGGGCATGGTGCTCACCAACGGCGCGACGCTCTACATTGACGCCGGGCGGCCCGCCCCGGCCCTTTTCCCGCAGACGATCGCGAACCTCGCGGACGTCGCCCCGACGGTGTACTTCAATGTCCCGGCGGGCTTCGCGCAGCTCGTGCCGGCGCTGGAGGCGGACGCTGAGTTCGCGGGCAAGTTCTTCTCCCGGCTGCGGCTGCTGTTCAACGCCTCGGCCGCGCTGCCGTCCGGCCTGCGTGACCGGCTCGCTGACCTCGCCGCGAAGGCGGGCGGCCGGGTGATCCCGGTCACCGGGTCATGGGGCACGACCGAGACGGCGCCAGCGGTGACGACAGCGAACTTCGACTACACCGACGCCCGGTGCATCGGAGCGCCGCTGCCTGGCACCGTGGTGAAGCTCGCCCCCTCGGAGGACGCCTACGAACTGCGGGTCAAGGGCCCGATCGTCACCCCTGGCTACTACGCCCGGCCGGACCTGACCGCCGAGGCGTTCGACGACGAGGGCTTTTACTGCTCTGGTGATGCGGTCGTCCTCGCCGAACCCGCCGACCCGAACGCCGGGCTGGTGTTCCGCGGCCGGATCGCAGAGGACTTCAAGCTCATCACCGGCACTTTCGTCCGCGTCGGCGCCGTGCGCACCGCGCTGCTTTCCGCGGCGCCGGTCCTGTCCGACGCCGTGATCGCGGGGGAGGATCGCGACCGGTTGTGCGCGCTGGCGTGGCTGAACATGGCCGAGGCGCGCGCCCTGCTCGACGCGGACATCCCGACCGTGGGCGAGCTAGTCGTGCACGAGGTCCTGCACAAGACGCTCGCGCACTTGCTTGCCAAGCACAACGACGCCGCCGGATCGGCGGCTCGCATCGAGCGGCTCGCCCTTCTCGCCCGCCCGGCCGACCTGGACGCAGGAGAAATAACCGACAAGGGCTACATCAACCAGCGGCAAGTGCTCAAGAACCGCTCACATCTTATCGAGCAGCTCTACACCGAGCCGCCGCCCGCCCACGTCATCATCGCAGGAAGGACGCGCTTATGCAGTACCAGGATGTCGCGATACCCGCCGGCCTGGCGTGGAGCTCGCCGTTCACCAGGTGGCAGGGCTCGCTGGCCGAAGTGTCCAGCCTCGACCTGGCGGCCGATGTCACCGCACGTGCCCTCGCCGACCGGCAGGTCGAACCGGGTCAGGTGGCCGGCCTGGTGCTGGGCTGGACGATCCCGCAGCTCGATATCTTCTACGGCGCCCCGACCCTGGCCGCGCGGCTCGGCGCCGGCGCGGTTACCGGACCGATGATCGCCCAGGCATGCGCCACCTCTGTCGCGTGCCTGGCCTCGGCCGCCGGGGCGGTTACCGCCGGCGCCGGGCCGCAGCTGGTGGTGACGACCGACCGCACCAGTAACGGCCCGCAGCTGATCTACCCGGTGCCGTCGGCGGTCGGCGGCGCGCCGGTTTCGACCCACTGGGTGCTGGACAGCTTCGCGCGCGATCCGTGGGCCGGCAAGTCGATGCTCGCGGCGGGTGAGACGGTGGCCGCGGAGTCCGGGGTGGCACGCGCCGAGCTGGACGAGCTGACCGCGCTGCGCTCCGATCAGTACCAGAAGGCGCTTGCCGACGACCGCGCCTTCCAGCGCCGGTACATGGTGGAGGTGCAGATCCCGCAGCGGCGCAAGCCGCCGCTGGTCATCGACGCCGACGAGGGTGTGCGCCCGATCGTGCTGGATCAGATCACCGGGCTGCCGCCCGCGGCACCGGACGGGGTGCATACCTTCGCCAGCCAGACGCATCCGGCCGACGGCACGGCCGGCGCCGTGGTAACCACCACGGAGCAGGCTCGGGAGCTGGCACGCGGGGCCGGCGTGGTGCAGATCCTGGCTACCGGACACGCCCGCGTCGGGCCGAGCCACATGCCCGAGGCGCCGGTGCCCGCGGCGCAGACCGCGCTCGCCGACGCGGGCCTGACAATCAGGCAGGTCGACGCGGTCACCACGCACAACCCGTTCGCGATCAACGACATCTACTTTTCCCGGCAGCTTGGCTTCCCGCTGGAGCGGATGAACTCGTACGGCTGCAGCCTGATCTTCGGCCACCCGCAGGCCCCCACCGGGCTGCGCTCGATCGCCGAGCTGATCGAGGAGCTGCGCCAGCGCGGCGGCGGCGTCGGATTGTTCACCGGATGCGCCGCAGGCGATAGCGGCGCAGCCGTCGTCGTCCGCGTCGGGGACTGAACCCGCCGCGGACCGGGACCGGGGCAGCCGGCCCGCGGTAACGGCAGGACGCGGGCCCGGGAGCATCCCTCCGCGGGCCTGCGTCCCAGCCGGAGCGGCTGGCTACCGCTTGCGGCCGCTGCTGATTGCCAGCATTGCCAGGCCGGTCAGCACGCACGCGGCGGCGGCCATGGCGGCAATCCGCCGTCGCCTTGGCTGTGTTTTCATTCGCTTCCCCCGATTTCTGCCGCCGCGTCAGGGCCCTGCTCGTGCGCAGGCACTTCTGCCTGATGGCGCAAGCGGTCGCCCCGCGCGGCTTGATGGGCCTTCTTGACGGCTATCGGTATGGCCGTCATTGCGGTCGGCTAAACCTCTGGCGTGGTGCGGCTATCACGAGTGCCGCGGGGCCGCAACTGCGCATGGCCGCGCGGCTCCCACGTCTTAAGGTGCGAGCCGCGCGGCCATGCGGCACAGGCGGGTGCGGGTCTTGCCGCGATAGCCGGTTCCCTGATCAGGGAACCGGCTCAGCGGCACCTACCCGAGGCGGTCGACCAGCTCCTGATAGGTGTCCCACAGCTGGCCGGGCAGATGCCGGTGGAAGGTGCGGAAGAACTCGGGGATGTGCTCCGCTTCCAGCTTCCAGGCTGGGATGTCGACCGTGAGCAGCAGGTCAAGGTCCGCCCAGCTGATGTCCAGGCCGTCGAGGTCCAGCGAGCCTGGCACCGGGAGGTAGCCGATCGGGGTCTTCGCGGCCTTTGCATCGCCGGACAGTCGCTGAATGATCCACTTCAGCACGCGGCTGTTCTCGCCGAAGCCGGGCCACACGAACTTGCCGTCGGCGTTCTTGCGGAACCAGTTGACGTAGAACAGCTTCGGCAGCTTCGCGGCGTCAGCCGTCTCGCCGATCTTCAGCCAGTAAGCGAAGTAGTCGCCCATGTTGTAGCCGCAGAACGGCAGCATCGCGAACGGGTCATGCCGCAGCTCGCCGACCGTGCCCTCGGCCGCGGCGGTCTTCTCCGAGGCGATGTTGGCCCCGAGGAACACGCCGTGCTTCCAGTCGAAGGACTCGATGACCAGCGGCACGGTGCTGGCGCGCCTGCCGCCGAACAGGATCGCCGAGATCGGCACGCCGGCTGGATCATCCCATTCCGGGGCGATGATCGGGCACTGGTCGGCGGGAGTGGTGAAGCGGGCATTGGGGTGCGCCGCGGGCTCCGGCGAATCCGGGGTCCAGTCCCGGCCCTTCCAGTCGATCAGGTGCGCGGGCGGCTTCTCGGTCATGCCCTCCCACCACACGTCGCCGTCATCGGTGCGGGCGACGTTGGTGAAGATGCTGTTGCCCCACATGGTCGCCATCGCATTGGCATTGGTCTTGTCGCCGGTGCCGGGTGCGACGCCGAAGAAGCCCGCCTCCGGGTTGATCGCGTAGAGCCGCCCGTCCTTGCCGAACCGCATCCAGGCGATGTCGTCGCCGACGGCCTCGACCTTCCAGCCAGGGATGGTGGGCTGCAGCATGGCCAGGTTGGTCTTGCCGCACGCGGACGGGAAGGCCGCCGCGATGTACTTCGTCTCGCCATCCGGCGGGGTGATCTTGAGGATGAGCATGTGCTCGGCCAGCCAGCCCTCGTCCCGCGCCATCACCGACGCAATCCGCAGCGCGTAGCACTTCTTGCCGAGCAGCGCGTTGCCGCCATATCCGGAGCCGTAGGACCAGATCTCCCGGGTCTCGGGGAAATGCGAGATGTACTTGGTCTGGTTGCACGGCCACGGCACGTCCGCCTGGCCGGGCGCCAGCGGGGCGCCGACAGAGTGCACGGCACGGACGAAGGCCCCGGTCTCCTCGATCGAGCGCAGCGCCGGCGTTCCCATCCTGGTCATGATCCGCATCGACACGACCACGTACGGCGAGTCAGTGATCTCCACTCCGAGCTGGGAGATGCTGCTGCCCAGTGGGCCCATGCAGAACGGGATCACATACATGGTGCGGCCGCGCATGCAGCCGTCGAAGACCTGCTCGAAGGTCGCGCGCATCTCGTCGGGCGGGATCCAGTTATTGGTCGGGCCGGCGTCGTCCTCTTTCTCCGAGCAGATGAAGGTGCGGTCTTCCACCCGGGCCACGTCGCTGGGATCGGAGGCGCAGTAGAAGCTGTTGGGGCGGAGCTTGGGATTGAGCCGGATGAACGTGCCGTTGTCGACCAGCAGGCTGGTCAGCCGCTTCCATTCGCTTTCCGAACCGTCACACCAGACAATACTGTCAGGCTTGGTCAATTTCGAGATGTCACGCACCCAGTTAGCCAGTTCTGGGTTGCTTGTCTGTGTTCGGTCATCAACGAGGTCTGCGGTATCCATCGCGGTCTCCTTGCATTGGATTGGGCTAGTAGGTGCAGCAAACGATCCGCGTCCACGCAGACAGATCACTTCGCCGATTGGCCACGGCGGAAGGCCAATACAGTCTGATACTGTAGTATTTCGCGCGACTGGGTCAGGGCCGAAGGTCCTTGGGTGCGGGGACCTGGGTCGTCGGTGTCGGCGTTCGAGCCTGCCTGTTGTTTCAGAGCGGGTTCCCAGCGTCGTAGACTCAGCGCGACCAGCCCGGGCATGTCCCGCGACCGGACCGCCGGGCGGCATCGAGCACCAGACCGGCTGCTCCGGTGCAGCCTGGCTGTGGTAAGCCCAGGATACCTCCCGGTCAGCGGTGTCGACGTGTGGCGTTCCTCACTGCCGGCCGCGCCGACGAGGTGCACCCCGCAGGCTCGCGGGCAGGCCGACGGCTCTGAGGTCGTCGGATCAGGCCGGCGGGTCAGGCCGGCGGCTCTCAGGCTCGCGGGTCAGGCCGGCGGCTCTCAGGTCGGCGAGCCGGGAGTGTCGCGGGTGCGACGCCCGGTCCCGCGTGCGGGAGGCTGATCAGCCGTGCGGTGGCCTGGCCGTTTACCGGCACATTCTGGAAAGCATGCTGCCTGGTGCTGGCGTGAATGCCGCACGGCAAGCCCGAATGCGGATAGGGCAGAGCCGCGGCGTGTTTATCAATCGCGAAGTCTGCAGAGGCCGGGAAGCTGACGCAAACTGAGCACGGCCCGAAGTGGTTCGCGCCGTGCGCTAACAGCCGCTCGGGTGGCTGGCGGCGACCCACACCGATTTGATGTTGCAGAACTCGCGGATGCCCTGGACCGCAAGCTCCCGGCCGTGGCCAGAGGTCTTGACGCCGCCGAAGGGCAGCTGGGGGTAGGAGGTGACGTTGCCGTTGATGAAGACCATTCCGGCCGCGAGATCCCGGACGAACCGCGCCCGCTCGTCCTCGCTGTCGGTCCAGGCGTTGGCGCCGAGGCCGAATTCGGTGCTGTTGGCCAGTTCCACCGCCTCGTCGATATCCGCTACCCGGTAGAGGGTCGCCACTGGCCCGAATACCTCCTCAGAGTGCACGCGCATGTCGGGGGTGATGCCGGTCAGCACGGTGGGCGGGTAGTACCAGCCTGGGCCGGCCGGAGGCGTGCCGCCGCACAGCACCCGCGCGCCCTTGGCCACCGCGTCGGCCACGAGTTCCTCGACATCCTGGCGCTGCTGCTGCGAGGCAAGCGGGCCCACGTCGGTCCCTTCGAGCATGGGATCGCCGACGGTCATGCCGGACATCTGGGCGACGAACAGGCGCTCGAAGTCGGCGGCGACCGAGGCGTGGGTGATGAAGCGCTTCGCCGCAATGCACGACTGGCCGTTGTTGAGACAGCGCGCGACGGCCCCCACTCTCGCCGCTTCCTGCAGGTCGGCCGAGGGCATCACCACGAATGGGTCACTGCCGCCGAGCTCGAGAACGACCTTCTTGATCTCGCTGCCCGCGATGGCTGCCACGGACTGCCCGGCAGGCCCTGACCCGGTGAGCGTGGCCGCCGCCACCCGGGGGTCACGCAGGACCGCCTCGATCCGCGCAGAACCGAGCAGCAGAGTCTGGAAGGTCCCGTCGGGAAAGCCCGCCCGGCAGAACAGGTCCTGCAGGAACATGGCTGTCTGCGGCACGTTCGAGGCATGCTTGAGCAGTCCCACGTTGCCGGCCATCAGGGCCGGAATGGCGAAGCGCATGGCCTGCCAGAGCGGGAAATTCCATGGCATGATCGCCAGCACCGGGCCGATCGGCTGGTAGGTGACGTAGGCCCGTCCGGCTCCGACCGCCGCCGCGTCGGCGGCCTCGTCGGCGAGGAATGCCGCAGCGCGGTCGGCGTAGAAACGGCACGCCGCAGCGCATTTTGCCACTTCCTGCCGCGCCGCGGCCAGTGTCTTCCCCATCTCGGTCGTCATCGTCGCGGCGATCTGGTCACGCTCATCGTCGAGGATGTCGGCGGCGCGGAGCATCCAGCCAGCGCGCGATCCGAAGCCGGTAAGCCGGTAGCTGGCGTGCGCCCCCGCGGCGGCCGCCAGGCAGCGCTCGACTTCCTCATCGCTGATCTCGTCGTAGGTCTTCAGCGTCTCGCCGGTTGCGGGGTTAACGGTCGCGATTGCCACGTTTCCTCTTTTCGCTGCCCGCGGATCCATCGCCGGATTTCCGCTCAGACTGCTCCTGCCCGGACGATGCCCGGCCACACGTCCGGCCAGCACCGAGGTCGCCGTGTCGCTGCCGCCGGCCACGGTGACGTGGCCGGTCTCGCGGATTTCAGCCGGTGCGCAGTTCAGGCGCGGGGCGGGCGGCGGCCGGCCGCGGGATCGCCGTGCCGCCGGGGGCGCGGCCGAAGCGCTCTGGCTCCCGGCTGCGCCAGCTCAGCCCGGCCGGATGGTCCGCAGCCGGATGGTGACGGCGAGTTCGCGGAGGCTGGCGAGCATGTCGTCCGGATACTCGGTACCGATGTCGGTGAGGACGTAACCGAGGTCGTCGCGCGTGCCGAGCAGCTGGCCTTCGATGTTGGCGCTGTGCTGAGCGAGCAGCTGGTTGATGGTCGCGAGCACGCCGGGAACGTTGCGGTGCAGGTGGACCAGGCGATGCGTGCCCGGCGAACGTGGCAGCGCGACCCCTGGCAGGTTGACGCTCAGTGAGCTCGCGCCGGACATGATGTAGTCGTGCAGCTTTCCGGCGACGAACTCGCCGATGTCCTGCTGCGCCTCCTCGGTTGAGCCGCCGACGTGCGGTGTGAGGATGACATTCGGCAGGCCCCGCAGCCCGGACGTGAACTCCTCACCGCGGCCGCGCGGTTCCTCCTGGAACACATCCACGGCCGCCCCGGCAAGGTGCCCGGACTCGATGTTCCGCCGCAGCGCGACGTGATCGACAACGAAACCGCGGGACAGGTTGAGGAACAGGCTCCCCGGCCGCATGGCCGCGAACTCCGCCGCGCCGAACAGGCCGCTGTTGCCCGGCCGGCCATCCACGTGCAGGGTGACCACGTCGGATATCTCCAGCAGTTCCGCCAGCGAGCCGCAGCGCCGGGCGTTCCCCAGCGTCAGCTTGTCGGCAGTGTCGTAGAAGTACACAGCCATGCCGAGGCTCTCCGCCAGGACCGACAGCTGGCCGCCGATGTTGCCGTAGCCGACGATCCCCAGCCGCCGGCCGCGCACCTCATGGCTGCCCGCAGCGGCCTTGTCCCACACGCCGGCGTGCATCTGCGCGTTCCTTGCGGTGAGCTGCCGGGTCAGCGCGATGATCTCGGCCAGGGCCAGTTCGACGACACTGCGCGTGTTCGAGAACGGGGCGTTGAACACGGCGACGCCCTGCCGGGACGCCGTCGCCAGGTCGATCTGGTTGACGCCGATGCAGAACGCGCCGACGGCGAGCAGGTCAGGCGCGGCGCTGAAGACGCGTTCCGTGACGTGCGTGCCGGACCTGATCCCGAGCACGTGAATCCCGCCGATCGCGCCGGTCAGCTCGTCCTCGTCCAGCGCCCGCGCTGCCATCTCGACCTGGTAGCCGTCCTTGACCAGCCGGGCGGCCGCGTCGGGGTGAATGTTCTCCAGCAGCAGGACACGAGGCTGGCCTCCGGTGCAGTCCAGTGTTCAACACCCTTCCTGTCGGTGCCACGGCTCCTGTCGGCACCACGGCGGCCGGTCAGCCGTGCCTGCTTCGTGCCGCGGATTCGGCGGACTGTCGCCCGGCCCGCGAACCAGGGTAATCGCCGCCGGCCGGGTCCTGCTCCATGAACTCACTGGCCGATGGCGGCGGCACCCGCGATCGGGATCCCTCGAGCGGTCGGCGCGCCGGGATGTCCGGGCCTCAGGGCGGCAGCTCCAGGAAGTCGCCCATCCGCTCCACGGCGTAGCCGAAAAATGCGTCGGCCGGATCGGCGCTGCCGACGAACTGACCGAAGAGCTCGAAGCTGATCATGCCAAACAGCTGCGTCCAGGCGATCAGCGCCCTGGCGATCATGGCGGCAGGCACGCCGGGTGCGATGACCGCGGCCACCTGCTCGGCCTGCCCGGCCAGCGGCTGCTGCAGCGGCTCGCCCGCCCGCGCGTCGGCCGGCAATCCGGGGTCCCGAACGGACCAGGCGTCCGCCAGCACGGCTCCGAGGACGGCCGCCACCCGGCTGGCCGGGGCGATGGTCTCGGCAGGTGCCGCGTAGCCCGGAACCGGCGAGCCGTAGATCAGCGCGTACTCGTGCGGATGAGCCAGCGCCCAGTCGCGCACGGCATGGCAGCAGGCGCGCCAGCGGCCGCGGATGTCGGGGCGCGGGAGCGCGGCGACCGCGCGCTCGGCGCTTTCCCCGATCGCCCCGTAAGCGTCGATGATCAGCGCGGTCAGCAGATCGTCCCTGCTGGCGAAGTAGCGGTACAGCGCCGATGAGGCCATGCCGAG
>DATJZH010000220.1:0-7336 GCA_035499215.1 Streptosporangiaceae bacterium
CCGTTGCCGGTGACCTCTACCCAGCCGCGAGAGTCGAACTGCCAGCCCGGCCCGCTGGACACCTGGCCCTTGCCGGGGCCCACGGTCTTCAGCTTCATCCCGGACGGCACCCCCGTATTCGTCGCATCCGGATACCCGCACGCGCTCGGGGCCGCAGCGCAATTCGTCTGCACGGCCGCATGCGAGTTTGAGGGTATGACCTGGAGGCACACCAGAGCTATGGCGCCTGCAACGGCCAGGCTCGCGGCTGCGCCAAGGGCAAAATGTCGGGTGCGGCCGGGGCGGCGCGGCGGGCGCCGCTGCGGTGGGTGCCCCTGCGGCTCGTGCGAACTGGTGCCGGCGCTGGCGGGATCGGTATTGGAAGTCATGACGTCGCCTGCTTTCCATGGGCTACCTGTAACGTCATAACTACTTTCCGTGATGACACTGGTAGCCCCCAAGAGGCGAACTCCCGGTACTGAGCAGGGCATTCTCCTCGTCCCTTAGGCCCGGGTAATTCAGCCCGGTCCGTTGGACCAGGTTCTTTCGGCCCGGGCCCTGCGGCCCCTGCCTGCCACGGCCCGCCCGCGACATCCAGGTTCCCTGCGTCAGGCGCGGCCAAAGGCAACACGGGGAATCAGGGCGTCGCCGGGAATCGAGGCTTGCCAGCTCATCCGTGCCGCGCCGGACCGGGAAGGATCAGCCGCCGCCGAAACGCGGCGTGCGCCGGCTGCCGCGGGCCGGCGTGCGGTAAATCGGCGTTGTTCTCCGCAAGCCGGGCGGCAAAGGCCGCGGCCTGCGCGCGTCGCTTCATGCCCAGCTTGGCGAGCAGGGACGACACATAGTTCTTGGCGGTCTTCTCGGCCAGGAACATGTGCTCGGCAATCTGCCGGTTGGTGAGACCCTCGCCGATCAGCTCCAGCACCCGCCTCTCCTGGTCGGTCAGCGCCGATACCGGGTCCACGCTGGTCATCTGATCGCGCAGCCGCTCCATCACCCGCCGCGCCGCGTGCGCGTCGAGTGTCGACTCGCCGGCGGCCACCGCGCGTACCGCGCTGACCAGATCGGAGCCGCATGTCTGCTTTAGCACATAACCTGCGGCGCCGGCCATGATCGCGCCGAGCAGTGCATGATCGTCTCCGTACGACGTGAGCATCAGACACGCGGTCTCGGGCAGCGTGGACCGGATCTCACGGCAGACCGACACGCCGTCACCATCCGGCAGGCGTACGTCCAGCACGGCTACATCCGGCCGCAGGGACGGGACCAGGCGAAGCGCCGCCCCCGCGGTCCCGGCCTCGCCGATCACGTCGATGTCCGGTTCAGCTGTCAGCAGGTCCCGCAGGCCGCGCCGGACGACTTCGTGATCGTCGAGGAGAAACACGCTGATCCGCCCGCGCCGGCCATCGGTCTGCGCACCGCTGGCCTGCGTCATCTGCGTCCTCCCTTCCTGCCGGGGCTGGCGCCAGGCCGCAGCGAGAGACCTGCCTGAGCGTCATCCGCACTCGCGTATCGATTACACATAGTTATTCTATGATACGCTCTGTTACAACATCGAGACACGCGCGGCATGTGCGGATTTCGCGGCCTGGCGACGCGAAGGCCGCGGCGGCGGGCTGCCGGACGCCGATGAGCTGACCGCGCAAGAAGGGTGGCGCAGTGGCCGCGGGCGCCAGGGTTCTCGTCGTGGATGACGTCGAAGAGATGCGGATGCTGATCCGCCGCGCGCTGACCAGCTGCGGGTACGAGGTTGACGTCGCGGCCACGCTCGCGGAGGCGCGCGGGATGGGCCCCGGCGGGTACGACGCTGTGCTCATCGACGCCCACATCGGCGCCGAGCGGGGCATCGACCTGATCGAGGCGCTGCGGTCGGCAGACCCGGCCACGGCGCGGCGATGCCTGGTCATGAGCGGCGGATCAGCAGACGCGCTGCCGGACGGCACCGGATTCCTGGCAAAGCCGTTCCAGCGGACCGAGCTCATCGCCGCGGTGCGGCGGCTCCATCAGCCAGATGCCGCCGCACCCGACCGGCTGGCGGCGACCGGCCAGAGCCCCGGCGCGCGTCCGGCAGCGCGGCCGGGCAGCAGCGAGCAGGCGGACGGCAGGAGGCGGCCGGAAGCCGCAAGGGATCAGGCGTGGCAGCTGCTCGAGCTGACCCGCCGAGTGCGCGCGCGCGAGCGCCATGAGCTCATCGATTTCCTGCACGACGGCCCGATCCAGGAACTAGCCGCCGCCACCCTCGATCTTCAGATGATGTCCCGGCCGGACCCGCCGGGCACGGCCAGGACGGCGCCCGGCGGCGCTGTACAGGAGCAGCTGGACGCGGCGGCCCGGTCACTGCGCTGGCTGGTCGACGGGAACTGGCCGTTCCTGGCGCCCGAAACCCAGCTAGGCGCCGCTATCCAGCAGCGGACGGCCTGGCTGCTTGCCACGCCAGCCTCCGTCCGGACCGGCGGGCCGGCCGCCGGACTGGACCCGGCTGAGGTATCCGTCGTCGCCGACTGCGTTGAGATGATGCTGCTCGGGATACTGACCGCTGGCCAGCCGGCGCACGCGGACATCGCTGTGCAGACTGAGGAGCGGCTGCACAAGATTGAGCTGGCCGTCACTTCCGCGACGGGCAATGGCCAGCCGGCCGCGGACGCGGCGAGCGCTCAGACCGCGCTGGACGCGCTGGCCTCGGCGCTGGGCGCCAGCGCACATGTCGTGCCCTGCGGGCCCGGCTGGCGAGCTCGGCTCGTCCTGCGCAGGCAGGCTGGCCCGCCGACCACATGCCCGAACGCCACGTGAGTTACCTCAGCGACCGCAGATCAGCCGCCCTTCTGGACGCGGCCCCGGACGCGATGCTCTGCGTTGCTGCCGATGGCCGGATCGCCGCGATCAATTCCCAGGCGGAACAGCTGTTCGGCTACCCGCGCGAGGAGCTGGTCGGGCAGCCGGTCGAGATCCTGGTCCCCGAAGCCGCACAGGCCGTGCATCCGCGGCACCGGGCCGCTTACGCTGCCAATCCCCGGCCCCGGCCGATGGGCGCTGGCCTGCAGCAGCTGGCCGGGCGGCGCCGCGACGGCAGCACTTTCCCCGCCGAGATCTCCCTGTCCGCCATCGACACCGACGAAGGGCTACTGACCATTGCCGCCGTCCGGGACGTGACCGAGCGGCTGGCGGCCAGGGCGGAGCAAGAACGGCTCAAGTCCCAGGCCGAGCGGGACAGGCTGGAAGCCCGGCTGCACCAGTCGCAGCGGCTGGAGAGCCTGGGCCAGCTGGCCGGCGGCGTGGCCCACGACTTCAACAACCTTCTCGGTGTCATCTCCAACTACGCGTCGTTTGTCAGCCAGGAAGTGGCGAAAGAACCGCCGCAGATACAGTGGCAGGCCGTCCGGGGCGACATCGAGCAGGTCGAGAAGGCCGCTCAGCGGGCAGCCGACCTCACCCACCAGCTGCTGGCCTTCGCCCGCCGCAAGGTCATCCAGCCGCGCGTGCTCAACCTCAACGACGTGGTCGCCGACCTCGAGCAGCTGCTGGTCCGCACTCTCGGCGAGCATGTCGAGCTGGTCACTCACCGGGCCGAGGACCTCGGCACGGTGCTGGCCGATCGCGGCCAGCTCGAACAGGTCCTGGTCAACCTGGCGGTCAATGCCCGCGACGCGATGCCGATGGGAGGGACGCTGACGGTCGAAACAGGCAACAATCAGATAGACGCGGCGTATGCGGCCGACCGAGCCGATCTCGAGCCAGGCAGGTACGCCAGCCTGACGGTGAGCGATACTGGCACGGGGATCCCCAAAGGGAAAATCGACCGGGTCTTCGAGCCATTTTTCACCACCAAGCCGGAGGGCGAGGGATCAGGTCTCGGGCTGGCGACCGTCTACGGGATCGTCACCCAGGCCGGCGGGACGGTGCGGATCTATTCCGAACCCGGCATGGGCACCACCCTGACCGTCCTGCTGCCCGTCACCAGCCGCGGGGCCGGGCCCGCCGAAGCGCATCAGCCCGAGCTCGGCGGCGGCGGCGGCGAGGTGGTGCTGCTCGTCGAGGACGAGGCCGCGCTGCGTGAGGTGACCCGGCGGATGCTGCACCAGAACGGCTACCAGGTGCTGGTCGCGGCAACCGGCCACGAGGCTGTCGACATCATGGCCGGCGGGCAATGCCACATCGACGTGCTGGTGACAGACGTGGTGATGCCGAAGATGCTGGGCAAGGAGACCGCTGACCGGGTACGCGGCCTTCAGCCTGACGTACGCGTGCTGTTCATGTCCGGCTATACGCAGGGCCTGCTAAGTGCGCAGAGCGTACTCGAACCGGGGGTCAGCCTCATCGAGAAGCCCTTCTCCGAGTCCGCGCTGCTCGCCAAGCTGCGCGAGGTCCTGGCTACGACCGGCTGACGGCACAGCACTGCCTTGATCATCTGCTCTCTCCGGTCCTGCCGATGCGGATATATGAGGTGATGATGACAGCAGCGCCACTGAAATGCGATTCCTTCCAGTGACATGGCGCTCGAACTGAATACGATTAATCTCCGGGCATTTCCGGCTAGAGCGGATATCAGGGATACGGGCTTCCCGAATTCCGGATACTGCCTTGCGGCAAAGCGGAATTCCGCCTGCAGCTGCACTGGCCGGCAATAGTGTTCGGGCATGACAACCGTCGTTGTTCCGGCGCATAACGAAAGCCCGGTAATTGGGCGCCTGCTCCGGCAGCTCGTACCCGCCGCCCGGCCAGGCGAAATGAGTGTGATTGTCGTTGCCAATGGCTGCACCGATGACACGGCAGCGGTGGCGGCCTCATTCGGCCCCGAAGTCCGGGTCCTGTCCATTCCCGTCGCCTCCAAGCATGCGGCTCTCGCCGCCGGAGACGGCGCCGCCCGGAACTTTCCCCGCGTCTACGTCGATGCGGATGTCGAACTGCGGATGGCGGACATCCGGGCACTCACGGCGGCGCTGGAGCAGCCCGGAGTGCTCGCCGCGGCCCCAGAGCGGGTGCTGCACCAGGCCGGACGGCCCTGGCCAGTGCGCTGGTACTACGATGTGTGGACGCGGTTGCCGCAGGTGCGGCGCGGGCTCTTCGGCCGGGGCGTCATCGCCGTAAGCGAGCTCGGGCACCAGCGTCTTGCCAGCCTTCCGCCGCTGCTCGCCGACGACCTCGTCGCGTCGCTGTCGTTCGCGCCAGATGAGCGGAGCATCGTGACCGGTGCCCGAGTCATCGTCCACACGCCACAGACGTTCGCCGACCTGCTCCGCCGCCGCGTCCGGGCCTCGGCGAGCGTGGCTCAGATCGAGCGGACGGCGCAGGCCCCTGGCTCAACGGCGCGGACGCGGATGCCCGACCTGCTTTCCATCGTCCGCAGGCAGCCGCATATGGCGCCGCGGGTGGCGCTGTTCCTGCTGGTAGCCGTCCTTGCCCGGCTCAGAGCCAGCCGCGCCGTGGCACGAAGCGACTACCGGACGTGGTTGCGGGACGACAGCAGCCGGCACGGCCCTGCGACAGGCGCGATCGCGAGCCAGGGTAAGGCTCCGGGGAGTGGCAGCGACCCGGACGCTGCTGACCCGGCTGCGCCGGTCTCCGGGACGACCTGATCGTGCTTTCACGCGCCCGACAGTTAGCACGGCGCCCTGAGCGACATCGCGGCAAAAGGCCGGGGCGGACGTCAGCAAATTGCTAGTCTTGCTTGCCGACTAAACCACACGTCTGTTGTTGCCAGTACCCCAGAAGAGCGTCGTGCACGCGGTCCGCGAAGGTTGCGCGGCTATCTGGGCAACAGTAGCAAAAGGAGCCCAGCGGGGCAGTCCTGCACGGGGGCCGTTTACCTCATTGGCGGGCCTGTTCCGGGCTTCCTGCTGCCAGCAATAACTTCGGGGCGCATTGGGGAAGATATGAGCATAACGAGTACCGCAGTCGATGCTGACTGCCGGCCGGAGGCTGATAAGCGCTCAGACGGGCGCGCGCGAGCATGGGCAAGTGCTTACCTTCGCCGCGCAGCGGCAGCCGACTGCGCTTGTGCCCTAGCGGCTGGCTTGCTGGCGACGCAGGCCCGCTTCGGGATGCAGGGCTACCTGCCGATCACTTACCTGTGTCTTACTGCTGCGCTGCCCGTCCTGTGGTGGGGGTCACTGGTGTTAGCCGGCGCATATGATCCCCGGTTCATCGGGCTCGGCTCCGACGAGTTTCGCCGCATTCTCAACGCCGTGCTCAGCCTGACCGCGGCGATTGCCGTGCTCTCCTACTCCGCGAAGCTCGACCTCGCGCGCGGCTACATGGCGATCGCCGTGCCATCCGCCGCGGGCCTTGACCTGCTGGTGAGATATCGCCTCCGCAAGCATCTGCACAAGCTGCGCGGGCGTGGCGCCTGCACCCAGCGCGTGGTTGCGGTAGGCCACGCGGCGGCTGTCGCCGACCTGGTCACTGCCCTTGGCCGCAACAGCTACCACGGTCTGTCGGTGGTCGCTGCCTGCCTGGCCGGAGCGGTCAGGCCCGGTAATGTGGCGGACGTCCCGGTGGCCGGGGACCTCAGCAGCGTCACCGCGGCCGTGGGCAGTTTCGGTGCCGATACGGTTGCGGTACTCGCCTGCCCCGAGATGGACGGCAGGCGCCTGCGTGAGCTGGCCTGGGACCTGGAGAAGACCGGCACTGACCTGTGCGTCGCACCGGCGCTGCTCGACGTGGCCGGGCCGAGAACCACCATCCGACCGGTTGCCGGGCTGCCGCTGCTGCACGTTGACCACGCAGAGCTGGCTGGCGGGAAGCAGGTCCTCAAGAGCGTATTCGACCGGGCATTCGCTGCGACGGCGCTGATCCTGCTGGCTCCGCTATTCGCCGCCATAGCTCTCGTGATCAAGCTCACCGATCCCGGGCCGGTGTTCTTCCGGCAGACGAGGGTCGGCAAGGACGGAAGTGACTTCACAGTCTACAAGTTCCGGACCATGGTCGTCGACGCCGAACAGCGGAAGCTGGTACTCGGCTCGTGCAACGAGGCGAGCGGGGTGCTGTTCAAAATCCGCCAGGACCCGCGCGTCACCCGTCCTGGTGCATGGCTGCGCCGCTGGTCTCTCGACGAGCTTCCGCAGCTGGTCAATATCCTGCTCGGTGACATGTCACTGGTCGGGCCCAGGCCAGCGCTGCCGAATGAGGCCGCGCTCTACGGTTATCACATGCGGCGCCGACTCGCGGTGCGGCCAGGCATCACCGGCCTATGGCAGATCAACGGGAGGTCGGATTTGCCATGGGAAGAGGCGGAAAGGCTCGATCTGCGTTACGTGGAGAACTGGTCGTTCGCTCTTGATATGCAGATTCTCTGGAAGACAGGGTCAGCGATCATCCGCGGGTCGGGTGCGTACTGACTGCCAGCGCTGGCGCGCCGGCC
>DATJZH010000221.1:0-8664 GCA_035499215.1 Streptosporangiaceae bacterium
GACCAGGCCGGCGGTGATCTGATCGAAGGTGGAGCGCATCAGCGTCGTGTTGAGGTGCCTGGGCCCGGCAGCGTCGGCCGTGATGAACGGCAGGCTGATCGTGGTCTGGGTGACCGAGGACAGCTCCACCTTGGCCTTCTCCGCCGCCTCGAACAGGCGCTGCAGGGCCTGCGGATCTGCCCGCAGGTCGATCCCGTTGTCCCGCTGGAATTCGTCGGCCAGGTGATCGACGAGACGGCGGTCGAAGTCGTCGCCGCCCAGGTGCGTGTCGCCGGCGGTCGCGCGTACCTCGACCACGCCATCGCCGATGTCGAGCACGCTGACGTCGAAGGTCCCGCCGCCGAGGTCGAAGACCAGCACGGTCTCGCTCTGCTTCTTATCCAGGCCGTAGGCGAGCGCGGCCGCGGTCGGCTCGTTGATGATGCGCAGGACGTTGAGCCCGGCGATCCGGCCCGCGTCCTTGGTCGCCTGCCGCTGCGCGTCGTTGAAGTACGCGGGCACCGTGATGACAGCCTCGGTGACCTTCTCGCCGAGGAATTTCGACGCGTCGTCGACAAGCTTGCGGAGGACCAGGGCCGAGATCTCCTCCGGCGCGTACTGCTTGCCGTTGATCTCGAATCGGGCCGCGCCGTCCGGCCCGGCGACGACGTCGTACGACACGGCGCTGAGCTCGGACTTGACCTCATCGAAGCGCCGGCCGATGAACCGCTTGGCAGAGTAGATCGTCCCTTTCGGATTCAGGATCGCCTGGCGGCGGGCCAGCTGCCCGACGAGGCGTTCCCCCTGCCTGGCGAACGCCACCACTGACGGTGTCGTCCGCGATCCCTCGGCGTTGGGAATGACCGTCGGCTTGCCCGCCTCAGTCGCCGCGATCACTGAATTCGTGGTGCCCAGGTCGATTCCGACTGCTGTCGCCATCGTTGCCTCATCTCCGACTGCTGCGCGGTGCGGCGTACGGGCAGTGCCGCCGGCGAGCTGGCCGACCGCGCCTGGCACTGCCCGATATCCCGGACGGGCGGCGCGGGGGACCTCGCCATGTCGCGGTCATGAAACCGGGCGCACAGCGACGTTCAGGCCCGGGCATGGCGGCAGGCTCCCCACAGCTTCGAGGCTCCCCGAGGGAGCAGGCCCGCACATCCTTAAACCGGGTAGTCCTGCGCTCTCCAGATAACCGGGATCGGCTGGTGTGTCCGCCCGGGCAAGCGGGAAGATAGCGGTCAGCAACTGCTGGCCGTCAGGCAGCCTGTCCTGCTCCACACGGGGCCAGCGGGCACGTACGGGCTGGGGCAGGCCAACCGGGGAAGATCCGGTGATCACGCTATGCGTGGCCGTGCGCGCGAGTGGAGGATGGTTCTCGACTTCCTGCACCGCGCCGAGCAGGGCTTCGGCGGTGTCCTGCTCATCGAAGGGGACCACGGCACGGGCAAGTCCCTGCTGCTCGAAGAGACTGCCAACGCGGCCGCGGCACGCGGCTTCACGGTAGTCACGGCGGCCGCGGGCGAATCTGGCCCGCTGATGCCGCTGGCCACGGTGCTCAATGCGCTCACCGTTCCCGGTGAGGCCCAGGAGGCCGGGCCGCCGCATCCCGATCTGACCGACATGCGGACCTGGCTGGTCGGCCGGCTGCGGGCCAGGCTCCGGGGCAGGGCCGATGCCGGACCCGTTCTCGTCGGTGTCGATGATCTGCAGTGGAGTGATCCGCTCACCGTGCGGGCACTGCGCGCACTGCCAGCGGACCTCGCGTCCTGGCCGGTGCTCTGGGCCCTCACCCGGCGTACCGGCATGCGCGGCGACGAGTCGGAATGGCTCTTCGGCCTGCTCGAAAGCGACGGGGCTATCCGTATCTCGCTGCCTCCGCTAGGTGCGGAGGAGGTCGCCGAGCTCGTCACCGAAGCGCTCGGGTCGGTACCGAGCGCCGGACTGCTGACGCTGGCCGCGGCCGCTTCGGGCAACCCGTTCCTGCTCTGCGAGCTCGTGGCCGGGCTGCGCGACGAGAACGCGATCCGGATCCGCGGTGGTCACGCCACGGTGGTCTCCGCGCAGCTGCCGTGGCGGATCAGGTCGGCGGTGGCGCGCCGACTGGCGAGCCTGAGCAGGCAGGCCTGGCAGCTGCTGGAGACGGCTTCGGTGCTCGGGCAGTGCTTCGACCTGGACGACGCCGCTGAGATGCTCGCAGAGTCCCCGGCGACGCTGCTCTTGCCGCTGCAGGAGGCCCTGGATGCGGGCGTCCTGGTGGCCGGCGAGGACGCGGTCATGTTCCGGCACGAACTGGAACGGCAGTCCGTCGCAGAGAGCATGCCGGCGCCGGTCCGCCGGGCACTGCACCGGCAGTTCGGCGAGATCCTCGCGGCACGCGGCTTCGCGGTTCCCGCAGCCGCGCACTTGCTGGAGGGCGCACGCCGCGGTGACGTCCGGGCCCTGCGCGGCCTGGATCGGGCAAGCCAGGAGATCCTGGCCTTCTCGCCGGAAACCGGTGCCGACATTGCCGTGAAAGCTCTCGAGCTGACCCCCCCGGCCGATGCTGACCGACGCGGCCGTGTCGCGGCCGCCATCGAGGCGCTCACGTGCGCTGGCCGGCTGGATGAGGCCGCGGACATCGCGCACGCCGCGCGGGCCGCTTTGCTACCGGGTACCGGCGGTGCCCAGGTCAGGTGTGCTCTTTGCGCGATCTTCTACCTGCGCGGTCAGGTGACGGAGGCCGCCGCGGAAGCGGAGCGGGTGCTGACCGAGCCGGGACTGCCTGCCCAGGTCCGGGACAGCGCACAGATCGCGCTGCTGCATGCGGTGGCCGAGCTGCCCGATGGCCGTGCGGGCTCCGGTTATGCCGAGGCCGTCATGGCCACGCCGCAGCAGCATGACAGCGACCTGGCCGTCGCCGCGCTGGTGGCGGCGGCGGCGATCCGCTGGGATGCGGGCCGGATAACAGAGGGCCTCGCGCTGGCCCGGGAGGCCGTCCGCAGGACGGACTGGGCGTCGCCGCGGTCCTACCGCCCCGCTGCTCACCTTGCCCTGGCGGAGATGCTGATGGACATCGGCAGCCCGGACGAGGCGGTCACGCTTGCTGATGCGGTCGCCGGGCAGCCGGGCATTGCCTGCCAGATCGCGTGGATGGCACGCCTCGGCATCCTGCGTGCCCGCCTGCACCTGGCAGCGGGCCGCCTCGGCGAAGCCGCTGCCGAGGCCGAGGCGGCGCAGCGCGCCGCACTCTCCCTGGGCGCGCATCTGCACGCCTCGGTCGCGGTCTCGGTTCTCGGCGGCATCGCGCTGCGCCGCGGCGACCTCCAATGCGCTGAACAGCATCTGCGCACCTGTCAGGCTCATCTGCACGGCGAGACGCGCGCAGCCATGCGGGCGCGCCGTGAAGTGCTGGCGGCGCAGATCGCCGAGGCGATCGCCGGCCCGCAGGCCGCCGCGGGCATGCTGGCGGACGTCTATGCAGAACTTCCGCGGCGGCCCTGGCTGCTCCTGGCCGATCCCACGGCCGCGGCCTGGCTGACTCGCGTCGCTCTGGCTGCCGGAGACCGCAGCTCGGCCGAGAGGGTGGCCGAGGTGGCGGCCGGTGTCTCCCGCGACAATCCGCTCTTCCCTGCCATCGCCGCGGCCGCCGCGCATGCCCGCGGCATTCTGCAGTGCGACCCGGTCAGTATCCTGCAGGCGGCGCAGCTGCATGCCGACCCGTGGGCCCGTGCGTCGGCGGGCGAGGACCTCGCGGTTCAGTTCCTGCTGCTGGGCGATGATCAGCGTGCGGTCGCCCGGCTGGATGAAGCGCTCGGCGGGTACGAGCAGACGGGCGCGCTGCGGGACTCGGCCCGCATCCGGCACCGGCTCCGCCGCCTGGGCGTGCGGCGTCGTCACTGGGCTTACTGCGACCGGCCGGTCACCGGCTGGGCCAGCCTCACCGACACCGAGCGGCAGACCTCAGAACTGGTCTCTCAGGGCCTGACCAACAAGCAGGTTGCGGATCAGATGTTCGTGAGCGTGCACACCGTCGCCTTCCACCTGCGGAAGGTCTACCGCAAGCTTGCCATCCGGTCCCGGGTGGAACTGACCCGGCTTGCTCTCGAGCAGGGCCCACCGCCGCCGGCCCGGGACCTGCGCCACAAGGCGCCACCACGCCGGCCGGCGGTCGGCTAGCTTCGCAAGTCTCGCGAATGCGCGGTGGCGGAAGAACTACCCGGTCTGCTGATGTGCCCCGCGGACGCGTCGGTGAACCTGTTAAGCGGGGAGGCGGCCGGTGACCGGCTTGCGCCCTGACGACAAGGAGCCGGAGGCCTGACGTGTCAGTAGCCTGCGATCCGCATCTCACCCTGGTCCGCGCGGTTGTGCCTCGAACGCCAGGAGGGTGCGCGGAGTGCCTGAGCCTCGGCGCTGCCTGGGTCCGCCTGCGCCTGTGTCTGACCTGCGGTCATGTCGGCTGCTGCGACTCTTCGCCGCTGCGCCACGCTCGCGGCCATGCGCACGCCAACGGGCACCCGATCGTCCAGTCGTTCGAGCCGGGTGAGAACTGGCGCTGGTGCTATATCGATGAGGCCTATGTCTGAGCCGGCCAGCGAGGAGCTGACGACGTGCCATTGGCGGGAAGATCGACGAGGAGATGCGGGAGCGGGCTTTCCGCGCGTTCGACCTGCTGATATAGGTCGCACCCGGCGACCGGCCACTCGGGTGCTGGCGCCACGAACCCGCAGCGATGCGACCAGATCGCGGCATTGTGCGCGGGTGCTGGCGAGCCGATGCCTTGCGCGGCGCGGCGCGGGACCTGACCGGGGCCGGGCACGTGAGATCCTCGGCCTTATCTGCATGGGCCCGGGCGACCAGGCACACGCCGGCCTCTTGGGAAGGGAATGACGTGGCGGGGAAGCACGCATTGTTTCTGTACGGCGGCTGGCCTGGGCACCAGCCGTACCGGGTCGCCTCCTGGGCGACCAGCCTGCTGACCGCGCTCGACTTCGAGGTCGAAGAAGTGCAGGACCCGTTCCGGCTGGAAGACGACCTCACGCGCTATGACCTGATCGTCCTCGGATGGACGCAGGCGCTGACGACGGAAGATCTCTCCGACACTCAGGAGCGCAGTCTGCTGACGGCGGTCAGCCAGGGCGTTGGAGTCGCGGGCTGGCACGGCATGGCCGCCTCCTTCCGCGCGAGTCTCCAGTACTCCCTTCTGATCGGCGGAAGCTTCCTGGATCATCCCGGCGGAGAGGGCATGCCGGTTCGGTACCCGGTGCGCATCACAGACCCCGTGCACCCGGTGACCGATGGGATAGCGGATTTCACCGTCGCGTCTGAGCAGTACTACATGCACGTCGATCCAAACAATCATGTGCTCGCCGAAACCGTATTCTCGGGCGAGCACATCCACTGGCTAGACGGCGCGCGGATGCCGGTTGCCTGGGTTCGCAGCTGGGGCGCGGGCCGCGTGTTCTACGACGCCGTTGGGCACACCCCCGAGGATCTGCAGGCGCCACCGGTCACCCGGCTGGTTCAGCAAGGAATGAAGTGGGCAGCCCGGTGAGGCGGACTCGGACAGACTTCGGCCATCGAACTTATGGGCGCGCGAGCAAGCGTCGTTCCCCGGAAGGCAATCCGTCATGAACCGCCCGGGCGGCAGGAGCGGCACCTGTGACTAACAGTCTGCCCGGCCTCGAGGGCCCCGGCCGGCAGAGCCGCCCGGCGTCGGTCGTGCCGGGTGCTGACGGGCTGGTGAGCGCGGACATCGTCATCATCGGCTCCGGGATGGGCGGTGCGACGCTGGCCTACGGGCTGCGCGGAACCGGGGCCGACGTCCTGGTGATCGACCGGGGCGACTTCCTGCCCCGCGAGTGGGAGAACTGGTCCCCGGAGGCGGTATTCAAACAGGGTCGCTACAAGAACGCCGAGGCCTGGTACGAGCCAGACGGGAACCAGTTCTACCCCGGCAACTACTATTACGTCGGCGGGAACACCAAGCTCTACGGCGCGATGTTGCCCCGGTTCCGGGAACAGGATTTCGGCGTCGTCGAGCATCACGACGGTATGTCGCGCGCGTGGCCTGTCAGCTACGCGCAGATGGAGCCGTTCTACGCTGCAGCCGAGCGGTTGTACCTGGTGCACGGCGAGGCGGGAAGGGACCCGACCGATCCGTGGCGCTCCTCGCCGTATCCTTACCCGGCCCTGGCGCACGAACCGGCCATCGCGGCTCTGGCCGAATCCTTCAGGCAGCAGGGCCTGCACCCGTTCTCCATGCCGGCCGCCGTCGACTTGCGGCCCGGCGGGACCTGCGTGCGCTGCCGCACCTGCGACGGCTACCCCTGCATGGTCGATGCGAAGGCCGACGCTGACGTGCGCGTTGTCCGGCCGCTGGCGGCTTCTGGCGAAATCCGTCTTTTGACCAGCACCGTCATATCCATGCTCGCCACCAGCGCCGACGGTAAGGCCGTTGTGGAAGCCCGGGGGTCACGACACGGGCGGCCGGTCACGGTGCGCGCGGACAGGTTCGTGCTGTCCGCGGGTGCGGTCAACAGCGCCGCGTTGCTGCTGCGCTCGGGCAACGAGCATCATCCCGACGGCCTGGGAAACAGCTCCGGGCTGCTTGGCCGCAACTACATGGTGCACAACAGCACTTTTTTCGTCGCTGCCGATCCTCGCCGGCGCAATCCGACGCGGTTTCAGAAGACGCTCGCTCTCAACGACTGGTACCTGCCCTCTGCCGGGCTGAAGTACCCGCTGGGCAACGTCCAGATGCTCGGCAAGCTGCAGGCCCCGATGGTGTCGGCCGCCAGGCCGCACGTACCGGCCAGTCTCCTGCGTGTGGTCACCGATCACAGCATCGACCTTTACCTGACCACCGAGGATCTTCCGGATCGCCGCAACCGGATCGAAGTGAACCGTCTGGGTCGGATCGTTGTGCACTGGACGCCGAACAACGTCGCGCCGCACGAGGAGCTGGTCAAGCTGGCCACGAAGGCGGTCCGGCGCGCCGGCTATCCGCTCGTGCTCACTGAACGCATGGGTGTCGCCACCAACTCACATCAGTGCGGTACAGCCTTGATGGGTGAGGACCCGGCTCAGAGCGTGCTCGACGTAACCTGCCGCAGTCATGACGTGGGCAACCTATGGGTGGTCGACAGCGGCTGCTTTCCGTCCTCGGCTGCCGTCAATCCGGCGCTCACGATCGCGGCGAATGCGCTGCGCGTCGCCGCGCTGGGAACCATCGCCAGCTGACAGCGCGGAGACGGTTAGCGGCGGTTAGCATGGTATCGGCCGTCTGCGAAAGCGCCTGGGCTTCATCAGCCAGGGCTTTCGGAGCCATGCGGCACTGGGCGGCGGATCTTTGTTCCGGTGGTGGTCATGCGCCGCAAGAGGTTTCGGCCGCGGGCCGTTAACCGCAGGAGGTCTGGGCCGCGGGCCGTCGTCGCGGGCCTCGCTCTCGTCGTCGCCGTGATCGTGGTCGCGGGAGCCGCGTACGTCGCGGTGCAGCTGCTGCGGCCGGTTCCGGCGATGGCGGTGACGCCCTCGCTCACCCGGCTGCGCGCGCTGCCCGGTGTCCCGCCGCGCCCGGCCTGGCCCGGTCAGGGGCAGGCAGCGTTGGGCGTGCCGGGGATCGGCATGCTGGCCGCCCGCGGCGGCAGCCAGCCGACGCCGATCGCGAGCGTGGCAAAGATCATGACTGCATACGTCATCCTTCGCGACCATCCCTTGCCGACGGGCGGATCGGGCCCTGCGATCACCGTGACTGCGGCCGATGTGGCCATCTACGCACACGACAAGAGCCGGGGGCAATCGGTCGTCAAGGTGGCGGCCGGCGAGAAGCTGAGCGAGCGCCAGGCCCTTGAGGCGATGCTCATCCCCTCGGGCAACAACATCGGCGTCATCCTGGCCGGCTGGGACGCAGGCTCGCAGACCGCGTTCGTGGCCAGGATGAACGCCGTGGCCCGCGAGCTCGGGCTGCACCACACCCGCTACGCGGACGTGAGCGGGTTTGACCCGGCTACCGTGAGCACGGCCAGCGACCAGCTCCGCCTGGCTCTGCATGCTCTGCAGATTCCGCTCTTCGGCCAGATCGTCGCCATGCCCCAGGTCACGCTGCCGGTCGCGGGCCTGGCCTACAACGTCAATTCTGCTCTGGGCCACGACGGGATCGCCGGTGTCAAGACCGGGTCCAGCCCGCAGGCGGGTGGCTGTCTGGTGTTTTCGGCCAGAAAGACCGTCGCGGGCGCGACGGCGACGATCGTCGGCGTCGTGCTGGGGGTGCAGCCAACGACCGCACACCCCAGCGAGCTCGCCGGGGTGATCTCCGCTTCCGAGAATCTCCTCCGCAGCGTCAGCGGGGATCTCGAGCACGTCAGCGTCGTGACATCAGGCACGGTTCTGGGCCGGGTGCACAGCGCATGGACTACCGGGCCGGCGGCAGTCGCAGCCACCGGGCTGACCGCGACCGGCTGGCCCGGGACGCCGGTCGCGGTCACCGTTTCGCCACGGCCCCTCACCCAGACGATCCGCCAAGGGCAGCCCGTCGCCGTGGCAACCGTCATGGTCGGCGGCAGCGTCAGCCATGTCACGCTCGACGCCAGCCATGCCGTCCGGCCGCCGTCCGTGCGCTGGCGCCTCGCCCGGCTCTGAACCTGGTCATCCCTCGCATTGCGAACCCGACCCTGCCCGATCCGGCGGGCCTGGAGCCGAGAGGCTTCG
>DATJZH010000222.1:0-4872 GCA_035499215.1 Streptosporangiaceae bacterium
TGGCTGGCTGGCGGCGTGACTTCCAGCTAGCCGCAATGCCAAGACCTGCCCGGTGGCGCACGCTGGAGGGCATGGCCGTGCGCTGTCTCATCGTCGACGACAACCACGACTTCCTCCGCGCGGCCCAGCACCTGCTCGAGCGCGAAGGGATCAGCGTGGTGGGCGTCGCGTCGACGGCGGCCCAGGCCTACCGCAGCTGCACCGAGCTGAGGCCGGACGTCGCCCTCGTCGACATCGACCTGGGCGAGGAAAACGGCTTTGACATCGCCCAGCAGCTCGCTGGCCAGGGCGGTGCGGAGCCGCCGCGGGTGATCCTCATTTCCGCGTACTCCGGGGACGACTTCGCCGACATGATCGCGGACAGTCCCGCGGTCTCGTTCCTGCCCAAGGCCGGCCTGTCCGGCGCGGCGATCCGCGGCGTCCTGGACCGGCCGGGCTAGATGATTGGTTCCTGATTCCGGTCAATGTGGCGGCCGGGGTTGACCTGGACAGGGGAGGAGGGCATCCATGATCGGTTGTGACTCCAGATCTGGATACCCTCCTGACCGCACTGTACGTGGAGATCGACGATCATGTGATCCCGCCCGCCCGGCGTGGCCGGGGGCAGCCCAAACGGCTGACCGATGCCGAACTGGTCTGCCTGGCGGTGGCGCAGGTGCTGCTGGGCGCGAAGTCGGAGCACCACTGGCTGCGGATGTGCTACGGGCGGCTGGGCCACCTGTTCCCGTACCTGCCGCATCAGCCGGGCTACCACAAACGGCTGAAGGCCGCAGCGCCGCTGCTGGCGGCGGCGATCGGCCATCTGGCCCGGCAGTGCCCGTCGTGGCACGACCCGGTGCGGCTGATCGACGCCACACCAGTTCCGTGCGGGGCCTCCCGCCAGACGGTCCAGCGGTCCGAGCTGGCCGGATGGGCGAACTACGGGTACTGCGCGGCGCACTCGCGCTGGTACTGGGGCCTGAAGCTGTACCTGATCACCACCCCGGACGGGATGCCGGCGGCCTGGTGCCTGGCCGACCCGAAGATCGGGGAACGCGAGGTCGCCGCCGGGCTGCTGGCCCACGCCGCCCGCACCGGTGCGCTGCGGCCGGGGCTGACCCTCATCGGCGACAAGGGCTTCGCCGGAGCCGAGTTCGAGGACCTGGTCACCACCGGCTTCGGGCTGTCGCTGATCCGCCCCGACCGCCGCGACGAGGCACCCCGCCACGGACCGATCGGCTGGATCCGGCAATGGATCGAGTCGGTCAACGACACCCTCAAAGGCCAACTCGACCTCGAACGCCACGGCGGCCGCACCACCGAAGGCATCTACGCCCGCATCACCCAGCGGCTGTTGGCCATGGCCGCCGCCATCTGGCACAACTGGGCCGCCGGTGAAACCGTCAAGCGGTCGCTGATCAGCTATGACCACTGAACCCATAAGGAATCACTCATCTAGGGGTCTCGATCGAGTAGCAGGCGACGGCCACCGCCGCCGCCCGCTGGAACCGCGGTACGCCCTGCCGAACGTAATGCACGCCGCTGGCGCGGCCGGTCCGCTCGTCGACCTCGACGGAGGTGACCATGGCATCGGCGCGGATCTCCGCTCCGTGCGCGAGCGCGTCCGGAATGTGGGTGATCAGCGGCGAAGCCTTCGCGTTGACCTTGCAGCCTTGCAGGCAGAACCCGCGGTAGATGCAGTGCGGCCGGTTGCCGAAGTGGCCGTTGGTGATCGCGACCGGGCCGACCTTGGCGGTGATGCCCGCCTTCCTGGCGCCGCGCAGGAAGATCTCGCCGTTGCCGCCGACCGGGTGCGGCCGGTACGGATAGCCGTGCGAATCTCCCCACGGCCAGCGCTCGCCTGCCACCGGGCATCTCGCGCTCGATGTCGCGGTAGTACGGCTTCAGGTCCTGGTAGTACGGCTTCAGGTCCTGGTAGCTGATCGGCCAGTCGGCCCCCACCCCGTCGTCGGTGTGGATGGCGAAATCGCTCGGATGAAAGCGCGGCGTGTAGCCGGCGTAGTGCACCATGGATCCGCCCACGCCGCAGCCTGAGTTATTCGAGCCGAGCGGCACCGGGTCGGTGCCGCAGATCACCCGCGGCTCGGTCCAGTACAGGTGGTGCGAACCTGCCTCGTCGCTGACCCAGTCGGCATCGGGATCCCAGAACGGCCCGGCGTCCAGGCCGACCACCCGCCAGCCGCGCCGGGCCAGCCGTTGCAGCAGCGTGGATCCGCCCGCGCCGCAGCCCACCACGGCCAGGTCGACCTCGTCGCCGTCGGCGTACCGGCGCATCTCCGCGCGCAACTGGTGATTGGTCCGGGTGCCGTCGTCCGGCAGCAGCCAGGCCGATGCGTTGCGGTCGCGTACTCCGGCCATCAGCATCCGTCCCCGACCGGATCGTCGGCTGGCGCCACGTCGCGGACCTCGAATGGCTCGCGCGCGTCGACGCCGGGGTTCTTGTAGCCGCGCGGGTAGGCCGGCCCGGGAAAGCCGATCTCCGACCAGGCCCACGGATGGCTATAGAACGCCGTGGCGGCGTAGCGGGTCCATAGGCTCCACACGTGCGCGGCGTTCAGGCCGTGCCACTGTCCAGAACCAGCGTCCTGTACCGCCTGGATCAGGTCGCGTTGCTCATCAGCCGAGCACCGCGCGAACGGCCGCGCGAACTTGGCCTGCGCATCGGCGTCCAGGTGGCGCAGCGTGTCACGCCAGGCCTGACCATCCTCGGGCAGGTCGGCGTAACGCCAGCCGTCGGTCTCCTGCTCGGCCAGCCGGGCGTCGATCATCTCGACGACCGGGATGCGCGGTTCACCGTCCTGGCCGAGCAACCGGTCAGTCAGGGCCGTGGCGACGGCTTCCTCGGCTGGCGTGAAGAACCGGATGTCGCGCGGCCTGCCGAGCCGGGACAGCACGACACCGGCCGTCACCGCGTCCCAGTGCGGGGCCTGGGCCGCGGCGGCAAAGCCGGGAAACCGGTCATTGCCGCCCGCGGGCCTGCCACTCTCGCCGCTCACCTCTCCCGCCGCAAGATCGCCGCCAGCAGCCCGATGCCGCCGACCATGGTGACCAGCAGCGGGGCGAGCAACGGCGGGCCCATCTCCATGTTGTAGCGGGCGTTGGACCAGCCGCCAGGTTTCTGGGCAATCCCGCGGGCATGCAGGTAAGTGCCTTGCAGGCCGTTGGCGAGGACGGCGGCTGATGCGATCGGCAGCACGGTCTTGGCTAGCCTGCGGCTGCGGAACCCGGCAATTCCGGCAGCCGCGCCGACCGGCCCGAGCGCCACCGGCAGCCACATCATCTTGTTGCCGAAGCTCGCGCTGTCGTGCTCGAAGAAGATCTCGGCGGCGGTGATCAGCGCTCCCGCTGCCGTCAGCGCCGACAAGCTGCGCTCGAACCGGCCGGTCTCGATGTTGCGCACCATCCGGTCGATGCCGTGCACCGCCTGCTCGGGCAGGCGGTCTGGTGACCTGGCCGTCATGATCTGCCCCTTCGGTTTGGTTAGCCTTGGCTTCCATCGGGTAGCCGCGCTCCGTCATAACCGCCACCACGAGTACCTGGACCCGGCGACGGCGTCCGCTGGCGCATCGACGACTGTTCATGCAGGTCGCCGCTGGGCGAGGGCTCGTGCCCGGCGGGCCTGGTGAAAACCGAGAACATGGAGGCCAGCCGCGGATCACGCTTCTGCAGCGTTCCGTCGGTGCTGTCGAGCACCCGCTGCCGGCAAGCGGGCATGCTCATGAATACCTCCCGTGAGCCTGCGAGTGACCTGCTGCTACCCGGCTCACGAGGTTGAAACGGGAGATCACGAATATTGCCGGGATTCCCGGCTGGCGGCGGCTGGACGGCGGCGGAGCCTGCGGTCAGGTGGTGTCCGGCGCCCGCGGCGGAGCGAACGACTATCGCCGCGGGATGCGGGCGGCGTAGGTTATGCCAATGGCGCCTGCCGTGCAGTCGATGGTGGCCGCGGCGTATGTCAGCGATATCGAAGCGTCGCGCGCCTTTTATGAGCTGCTCGGCTTTCACCAGCGGCGCACCGGGCGGGCCGCCACCTCGGCGTGGTCGACGCTGCATCACAACCAGCACGTCCTGCTGCTGGCGTCGACCCGGCCGCCGCTGGCCATCCCGGCCCTGCCGCTGCTGTTCTATTTCTACATCGATGATCTTGACGTCGTAGTCGATGTACTCGGCGCGGCCGGCGTGGCGACCACCCATGTAGGTTATCCGCCGCACGCCCGCGGCGGCGAGGTGCGGCTCGTCGACCCGGACGGCAATACCGTGCTGCTCGGGCAGCGGGAGCGGTCGGTAGCCAAGCCGCCGGCCGCTGACCAGCCCGCCGCTCATTTCTCCCTGCTGAAGGAGGCTGCCGCCCTGGTGGCAGCCGGTGGCGGCACGACCGCCCGCTGTCAGGTAACCAGCGTTGATCAGCTGCCCTGCCCGAGGAAGGCTGAGGTGCGGCTCGCGGATTCAGCCGGGGACACGGTCTGGGCCTGCCTGACCCATGCCGACGAGATCCTGTTGACGGTGCGCGGCGCGTTCATCGCCAGCCCGGGCGACCAGGGCATTGCCGGCTTTGTGTCGCAACGCCGGGCTGGCTAGAGCCGCATGTGCAGCCGCGCCACCGTGCGGCAGGCGCGGACCCCAGCTCGACCAGGTCGCAGATCTGGTTCACGACCCACAGCCCGTAGCCGGATGAGGCCCGGTCGGGCCGCCGCCGCCCGGCCAGCGGGTCGCTGATCGTGCCCCGGTCGGCCAGCTGGCAGATGACCTCGTCGCAGGTGTGCCAGATCAGCAGCTGGCCGCCGTTCGGCGTGTGTTTGAGCGTATTCGCGGCGACCTCGCTGGCCGCGATTATCAGGTCGGCGGTCCGGCCGCGGGAAAGACCGGCCGCGG
>DATJZH010000223.1:0-7147 GCA_035499215.1 Streptosporangiaceae bacterium
GTTACCTCCTTGGCGGTCGAGGTCCGGGCCACGGCATCCGTCGCCATGTCAATCCTGGTTCCGGTTACCGCGCCGAGGTAGATCTCGGTAATCCCGGTCGAATGGGCAAGCACGACTTCGAGCGCGCCATCAGGCTGCGGGCGCCAGAACCCGGTCTCCAGCGCCAGCGGCCGCCCGATCCGCCCGTCCTGGTCCAGCAGCCAGGTCCGGCTCGAGTAGATCAGGTAGGGCTTGCCGTTATGGCCGAAGGACAGTTCCTGGCCGAAATGCGCGCTGGACATCGTCGGATAACCGACAACCCCCGCACCCTCCCAGCGGCCGATCAGGAACTGCAGCGGGACGAGGGTCGGATGCAGCTCCGGACCGGATCCTGAGCCGGCCCGAGTCCGCCGCCGCTCCTCGGCGACAGCAGCGGCATCGGCGGCATCAGCGCCGCTCTCGCCGAAGATGACGCCGCGATCTGCGCCGGGCCCCGCGCCGGCCTGCTGATCGGGGCCGCCCGGCGGGCCCTGCTCGCTCCTCACCCAGTCAGACTAAGCGCGCCACAGCTTTGCCGCGATAGCCGCGGACAGAACCGCTGCCGCCGCGAACGCCGCGACCAGGATGGCGCCGACGATCTCACCCTGCATGCCGCGATTCTAGATCCGCCCGCCCGCCCGGCAGTCGCGCTCGATCGGCGTGTCGCCGAGTCCCGGCCGCGATCCTGCCCCCGGCCACCGGCCAGGCCGGCGGTCCGCACTTCAGGCACCTCGGGCGGAATGGTTATCGCAGCCCGGCCCAGCCAGACGGCCAATCCGCGTAGGGTTCAGGCTATGGCCCGCCGCGCCCTCGTGATCAAGGTGACCGCAGGCAAGGACGACCTGGAGCGGTGCAATCAGGCATTCACCGTCGCCGCCACCGCCGCAGCCAGCGGACTGCAGGTATCGCTCTGGCTCACCGGAGAGGCGTCCTGGTTCGCCCTGCCCGGCCGCGCCGACGACGTTGCCCTGCCGTACGCCATGCCGCTGCCTGAGCTGCTGGCAAGCGTCCTCGAGGCCGGAACGGTCACCTTGTGCACTCAGTGCGCTTCGCGCAGGCAGATCTTTCAGGACGACCTCATCGAGGGCATCCGGATCGCCGGAGCCGCCACCTTCGTAGCCGAGATCATCGCCGACGGCGCCCAGGCACTCGTCTACTAGGCGGCTGCCGCTGCCACGGCCGCCCGGCGGCCCCGGTGCGCCCGGCTCAGCCCGACACCGCCGCGAGCCGCTCATCCCGCAATTGCCGCACCCAGTCCTCTGCGTCGCTGTCAAGCGCCGGGAGCGGCCCCATCGCCCAGCTGAGCAGGAGGTCGGCCAGGCCGGGATTGCGCACCAGCGCGGGGCCGTGCAGATAGGTCCCGAGCACCTGGCCGGAGAAGGCGCCCTCGGTACCGTCCCCGTTCCCCACGCCCAGGCTGACGCGGGCAAGCGGCCGGGCCGCCGGGCCGGGCGAGGTGACTCCCTGATGGTTCTCAAACCCGGTCAGCCGGGGCACGCCCAGGGCCGGGTCGACGTCGGCCACGATCTCGCCCACGCCCCGCCGTTCGCCGCGGCCGCTGCGGATATCCAGAAGTCCGAGGCCGGCCACCCGCTCCCCGTCGAGGCCGCCGAACTCCGTACCCATCAGCTGGTAGCCGGCGCATACGGCGAAGACCACTCCGCCGGAGTCGGCGGCATCGGCAAGGCCGCCGTCGGCGCGCAGCCGCCGCGCCGCCAGGATCTGCGGCAGGTCCTCGCCGCCGCCCAGCAGGTAAATGTCCCCCTGGCGAGGTACCGGCTCGTCCGATTTGACCTCGACCGGCTCGACATCGACGCCCCGGAGCCTGGCGCGCCGCATGAGCACAAGCAGATTGCCCCTGTCGCCGTAGGTGCTGAGCAGATCAGGGTAGACCCACACGAGCCTGAGCCTGCTGGCGTCGCGCCGGGCCGGGCCGGGCCTGCGCGGCGTCGCGGCCGGCCGGCCCGCAGGCGCTGGCTCGCCCTGCGCGGCGCCCGCGGCCGGCTCTCCAGCTGGTCCTGGCCGCGGCTGCGCAGCCGGCCCGGCGCCGGGCACTGTGCGCCCGGGCGTCCGCGCAGGAACTGTCCGCACCGTCACTGTCCGCACCGTCCTGCTGGTCATTCAGTCCGCCCCAGCGCCGCCCTGATGTGCTGGAATGCCGTGTAGTTGGCGATCACGTCAAGATTCCCCGGCGGAACGCGGTCCACCGCGTCAGCTACCCCGTCAGCCAGCTCGAAGCCCACCTCATCGGCCTCGAGCCGGACCGCCAGGTCCAGCCGCCGCTCGCCGGTCACCAGTACCGTGCGGCCGCGCAGCACGCGGTAGTCAACGTCCCATAGCCAGGATGTGTCCTTGCCATCAGGCACCTGGGCGTTGACCGCCAGCAGCACCGGCCCGGTTCCCTCGGTGAGAACATCGAACGCCTCGAGCCAGCCCGCCGGGTTCTTGGCGAGCAGCAGCCGAAGCTGCCTGCCGCGGCGCACCACCCGCGTGTAGCGGCCTGCGACCGAGGTGACGCCGCGCAGCCCGGACAGCGCCTGGTCCAGCTCGGCGCCGAAGAAATCGGCCACGGCGAGCGCCATCACCGCGTTGGACCGGTTGGCCCGGCCAGGCAGCGTCAGCGACAGCTCACGGACGTTGCCATCCCCGTCGATGACGGCGCTGCCGTCCAGCAGCCAGCTGGCAGGCGGCCCGGCGAAGCTGCATTCGCCACAGCGCCAGCCGAGGTCGTCCCGGCGCAGGTGCGAGCCGCACTCGGGACAGCACCAGGAATCCTCATGCCAGCGCTGGCCGGCCGCGACCCAGGTGACCTGCTGGGCCCCGCCGGCCGCCCAGGTGATCAGCGGGTCGTCGGCGTTGGCGACGACGCGGCAGTCCGGCGCGGCCGCCAGGGCATCCCGCCATATACGGGCGACCAGCCAGATCTCCGCCGCCCTGTCCATCTGGTCGCGGCTCAGGTTCAGCAAGGTCACGACCTTCGGGCTGGTAGCCAGGATCGTCGCCGGCAGATGCCGCTCGTCGACCTCCAGGACCGCATACGGGGCATTGGGCGCGTGCCCCAGGGCCGACGCCAGGCCGGCCTCCATGTTGGCGCCGAACGCGTTCGACGCGACCTCCTGCCCGAGCGTGCCGAGCGCCGCGGTGATCAGCCGAGTCGTCGTCGTCTTTCCGTTGGTACCGCTGACCAGGACAACCTGGCGATCTGCGGCGAGCAGCTTCAGCAGGCCGGGCTCGAACCGCAGGCCGACGACGCCGCCGATGACCGACCCGTCACCGCGCCCGGTCAGCCGCGATACCCGTCCCGCCGCGCCCCCGAGAGTGGTCGCAACCCGGGCCCGCAGCGGAAGCTTGCTCATGTGCGCCGATGCTATCGGGCCGCGCGCTGCCGGCCGTGCGACCGTGCCGCGGCCAGCTCGTCATCGTCGCCGACGATGAACCTGCGCGGCCAGGACAGCACCGCTTCCAGCCAGCCGGCAACACCCATTTCGCCAGCGGCCCGGCGCAGCTGGCCGCGATTGCCCACACCGATCATGACTGCCGCCAGGTCCTCGGCAAATCCGCGCTGGTCGTCCTCGCCGAGCAGCACGGTCCAGGCGGGCAGCCGGTTACGAGCCAGCTCCATCGACAGCGGATGGCGCCGCAGGCCGCTCACCCGCTGCCCGATCGTGGCATCAGCTGAGTCGGCAAGCCCAGCCAGGGCGAATTCCAGCGGCGGCGCCGGGGCGAACGGATCCGGCGCGCCGCCGAGCGGGCATACCCGGTCGATCTCATGCAGCCACCGGAGCTGCGGTATGACCCAGGCGGCACCGGGCACGGCGCCGGCGCCCTTGCCGCCGGTCAGCATCCGCTGCGCCGCGGCAGCCGCGGCGGCAGCAAGTTCCTGCGGGTCAGCAAAGTCCCGCACCGCCAGGCTGCGGCCGCGCAGCGCCCGGTCCAGCGTCGTGGCCAGCAGGCAGTCCCGCAGCCGCCCGTCCAGGCCGGCCCACCGCTGCCGCAGGCCGGCCGGAACCGCGGGCAGCGGCCGGTTGGTGAGGAAGGCAAGCACCAGTGCCTCGGCCCACACCCGCAGACATGCGTCATCGGGCGCATCGCCGAGCAGATCAGCGCGCCGCAGCTCCAGCAGCGTGCAGGCACGCCCGGCCGTGCAGGCCGACCCGCAGGCCGCTGATCGCCTGCCGAGGACCGGCGGCGCAAGCAGCTCGCCGGGCTCCGGAGCGCTCTCGGAATCCCCGCCGAACCGCACCAGCACCCGCAGCGGCCGGTCCATACCGTCGGCGAACACTGCCGCGGCACCCGGCTGGAGCGAGACCACCTGCCGGGACTGGTCCTCGTCAAGGTTCATTGCAGCGCCCACGACCTGCCGGTCGTCATGCGCGGGCAGCCGGTGCACAATTTTCAGCGCCGTGTTTTTCACCACGTCGGGCACAAGCTTGGCCGGTATCTGCTCCGCGATGATGATGCCCTCGCCATACGCGCGGATCTCGGCCAGCATGCTGGCGAACAGCTCGACCGCGTGCGCGCTCGCGCCCTCCCGGCCGGCCCGCAGCAAGCGGTGGGCCTCCTCGATCACGATGACGTGCGACAGCCCGGCCATGGGCTCGGCGCGGGCACGCAGCCGCAGGTGCTCCACGATCCGGATGATCAGCGTGCCGATCAGGAAGGCCTTGTCCTCGTCGTTGGCGACGTCTTCGATAGCCAGGACAACATTACGGCGGAGCAGCTCGCCGATGTCGGCCGGATGCCCGCCCTCGAAGAACCTGCCCGCCGAGCCGGTGCGCAGCGACCGCAGCCGGACCTCGACGAAGCCGCGCACGTCAGCCTGCAGTTCCCGTCCGTAGCCGACATCCTCGATGACTTGCAGAGCCGCGGCCTGCAGCCGCGCCAGGGCGGGGACAGCCGGAGGGGCAGCTGCGCCTGGCAGACCGGAGCCAGTTACCGCGTCCCAGCCGCAGTCCGCATACGCACGCTGCAATGCCTGCGCCATGATCTGCGGGAACGGCTCGCGAGCGTCGAATGCGGCGTGGAACAGCGCCCGGATCATATCCATGTGTGCCTGCACCGGATATCCCGGCTCGGGCGCCAGCGGGTTCACCGACAGCGGGATCGCCGCCGGGTCGGACGGGTTGATCACCGTGACCTTCCCGCTGCCGGCGATCCGGCCGGCCATCGCGGCATACTCGGACTTCACCGGCTCGATTGCCAGCCAGCCGACTCCCGCCCTGGTCAGCTGCTCGAGGATGTGCCGGACTGTCTGCGACTTGCCGGAGCCCGTCGCGCCGGTGACGAACGCATGCCGGTTCAGCGTGGCCAGCGGCACGTGGAATTCGCCCACGGGCCGGTCCTGGCCGTCCAGGATGACGCCCAGGCTGACGGCATCGGCGGCGGCGGTCTCACTGGTGACGTCGAAATAGCCAGGGTCCAGCACGCGAACGCCTGGCACCTCCCGGCGGGGCAGCCCGGTGAGCGCGGCCAGGGTGCCCGCGGTGGCGGCGAACGGCACCCGGCAGCCGTCCACCGGATCGTCGAACCTTGCTGCCAGGGCGTCGGCCAGGGCGCGGCCGCTTTCGGCCCCGCGCGGCTCGTACGGGCTGCGCAGCCGGTACGGATGGGCATGCAGATCAACGGATCCGACCAGCACCGGCGCGATCAGGCTGAGCTCCGGCGCGCTGGCAGCGCCGGCCAGCACGCGCACATGCCACAGGCCTGCCTCCCGGTAGGCGTCCAGCTCGGCGAGGCGGCGCTGCGCACGGTCGGCGTCGAATCGCGCGTGCTCCTCGTCATACCGGCGGAGCACGTTCAGCTGGGTACGCAGCTCGGCAGTCTCGGTGTCGATCAGGTCGGTGGGCTCGGCTACGACCAGCCAGCCGAACGGCCTGGTCATCAGCGTCAGCACAGCGGCCTCGAACAACGTCGGGGCGCTCGGCCCGTCCGGTCCGCGACCGCGGCCTGCGCCTGCCGCCCGCACCTGCGCTGGCCAGCCCGCATCGAGGCCGGCCGGCTCGGCGGGCAACTGCGGTGCCTGGCGGCCAGGACAAGGTGCCCAGACCAGGCGGTCAAGGTCGGCGAGCAGGCTGGCGGTGCAGGCAGCGCCCCGCCCGCCCCAGGGAAATAGCAGTTCCCGCGAGCCCGCGGCCGGCTCGCTCGCGGCGCTCCGCCGATCCCGGTCACGCTCGGCAACCGCGGTCGGCGCAGGCAGCGGCCCCGCGTTAGTGATCAGCTCAAGCGGCGCCCCGCCGCCGCGCGACAGCCAGCCGGCCGCCAGCGGGCGCCGGTGCATCGCGGCGTTGAGCGCCGCGGGCAGCACCGAGGCGTAATCTCGCTCGGCGGTGCCGCCCAGGCAGGCCGCCGTGATGGCCTGAACCCGGTACCACGGACCGGCCGCTCCGCCCCCGATCCCTGGCGTCGCACCCATGAAGCGTGCATATCAGTCAGCACCCCGCGCTGCCACCCGGTTTGACATGGTTGCCCGACAGTGAGCGGAAGGCCGGGGGACCCGTGATGCGGCGTCCCGTCGGGGTCCCGGGCACGCGGGCTAGAGCTCGACCTCGCCGGTCACGCAGGTAACGGTGCCGCCGCCGACCCAGACATTCTCCTCGGCATCGGTCGAGACGTGCACGCGGCCCTGGCGCCCGAGGACGGTGCCCTGACTGGCCACGTAGGGGGCGGTTAGCCGGCCGGTGCTCAGCAGCCACTGCGCCAGCGATGCATTCAGGCTCCCGGTCACCGGGTCCTCGACGGTGCCGCTGCCGGCGGGGAAGAACGCCCGCACCTCGATGGCCTCCGGCGAGCCCGCCGGGTGCGGACCCGCAACGCCAAGGTCGAGATCGACCACGCCGGGGCGCAGCGCCAGCACCGCAGTCGCGCTGGCCAGCCAGATGGCCACCCAGCCCGGGCCGTTATCGACCCACTGCGCATCGACGATCTCGGCTGCGCTGATGCCCGCGACGGCGGCAATGTGGCTGCGCAGCGGCTCCTGCACCGGCCCGGAACGCAGCAGGGCCGGCGCGGCGAAGGCCAGCCCGTCAGCGGTGCGGCGGACCGGAACCAGCCCGGCGGCGCACTGCTGCATGATCACCTCTGCCTGCTGAGGCGTACCGCCGGCCGACAGCCAGGCGTGGCAGGTGCCGAG
>DATJZH010000224.1:0-5295 GCA_035499215.1 Streptosporangiaceae bacterium
CGATCACGCTGACGGTATCGATCGGGGTGGCCGTGCTGGGCGCAGCGGGATCGGGCGGGCAGCTGACCGAGCTTCTCGCGGCGGCCGACGCGGCGCTGTACCGGGCCAAGGGCGCTGGCCGTAACCAGGTGTGGGTCACCACCGAAACCGCCTCGCTCAGCATTACCGCCAGCGAGGCAAACCAGCTGTAACCCCGCGCCGCCGCCGGCCCGCTAATGCGGCGGGCTCCGCGGAACGTCGAGCGCCGGGTTGGATCGAAGAATCCGGTCGGCTTCAGCCAGAACGAGGTGCTGTCGACCGGCATGACGGGCAGTCCTCGGGCCGCGTGATGTGATGAATGCCGAAGACGTACGACGCGGAAGGCCACAGCACGACATCGGTGTTCTCGATAGACCTGTTCTGCGCGGTCCACCGGGGCAGTCCCGCGTCGTGCTCGCTGAGGTTCGGGAAGTCGCCGCACGGCCACCGCTCGTCAGCGCGGTACGGGGTGACCACACCGTGTGCCCGACCACCTCGGCCCGCTGGAACGCGGGGGCTGCGGAGTCCAGCATCGCGGGAAAGCAGCCGGTCGGGACGAGCTTGTAGGCGACGGGATTCCCCAAGCCGTTCCTGGCCTGCCCGTTGATCATCTTCCGGGTCCCCGATGTCGAAGGCAGTACGGCGATAGTGATCATCGGTGGGGTCGCGGTAGGGGACGATCATCTCGGCGAACGACAGCCGGTGCGCTACCGGGCGCAGCCGCCGCCCGTCGCGGAACCCGACAGTGTGCAGCACCAGGCCCTCGCGGTAGTTGAAGCCCAGCCGCATCTGCCAGTTCTGCCAGGACAGCAGCCGGCCGTCCAGGCTGAACGACACCCCTTGCAGGTAACACCCCGCCGCGCTTGACCTCGCGGAGGGGCCGGACCTGCTGTTCCACGACGCAATCCTGCTGCCTGAGAGGCCGCCGCGCAGGCGGGCAGAGATACTCGAGTTATGTACTGGGCCTGGCCGCGCTCTGCGCGCTCGTCGAGACTGCCGCGCGGTGGCTAGCGCGGCGACGGCTGCCGACGCGATCGTGGTCGGCTCCGGGCCGAACGGGCTGGCAGCGGCAGTCACGCTGGCCAGGGCCGGTCTCGCCGTCCAGGTCATCGAGGGAGCATCGGAGCCCGGCGGCGGCTGCCGGACCACGGAGCTGACCCTGCCGGGATTCCGGCACGACGTCTGCTCGGCCGTGCACCCGATGGCCGCGGCGTCGCCGTTCTTCACCGGGACCGATCTGGCCGCCCGTGGGGTCAGGCTGCTGAGGCCGCCGGTGGCGTTCGCGCACCCACTCGACGGCGGCCTGGCCGGCGCGGTGACCGGCTCCGTGCGGGACACCGCGCGCGGCCTGGGCGCGGACGCCGATGCCTACCGGCGGCTGCTCGGGCCCCTGGTGCGTGACGCCGGGCTCATCCTGCCCACGGTTCTTGCTCCGCTGCGCTCGGTGCCGGCCCACCCTGCCGCGATGGCGCGCTTCGGGCTCGACGGACTGCTGCCCGCCTCCAGGCTGGCCCGCAGGTTCTCGACCCGGCAGGCGGCGGCCCTGCTCGCCGGCGTGTGCGCCCACGCGATTCTGCCGCTGGACACGCCACTGACCGGCGGCTTCGGGCTGACGCTGGCGATCATTGCGCATACCGCTGGCTGGCCGGTCGTCGAGGGTGGCAGCGCCCGGCTCATCGATGCCCTGACCACCGAGCTCGCCTCGCTGGGCGGCCAGCTGAGCACCGGTCACTGGATCAAGAGCCTGGACGATATCCCGCCGGCCAGGGCGACGCTGCTGGATGTCACGCCCCGGCAGTTCATCAAGCTGGCGGGCGGCCGGCTGCCCGCGCGTTACGCCGGTGCCCTGGCCGGGTTCCGCTACGGACCGGGCATCTGCAAGGTGGACTGGGCGCTTGACGGGCCGGTCCCGTGGACGGCGCGGGCAGCCCGCCAGGCCGGAACGCTGCACCTTGGCGGGACGTTCGCCGAGGTAGCACGGGCCGCGGCGGAAGTGGCGGCAGGAACGCACCCCGATCGCCCGTACTGCATCGTGTCGCAGCCGGGCATTGTCGACTCGTCTCGTGCCCCGGCCGGGAAGCAGACGCTGTGGGGCTACTGCCACGTGCCGTCCGCGTCGACAGTGGATATGACCGGCCGGATCGAGGCGCAGATCGAGCGCTTCGCGCCTGGCTTTCGTGACCTGATCCTGGCCAGATCAACCAGGACGGCTGCTGAATTGGAGCAGCACAACCCGAATTACGTCGGCGGCGACATCGCCGGCGGCTCGGGCACGCTGTGGCAGACGGTGCTGCGGCCGGTTGCCCGGTGGAATCCCTACCGGACCGCGCTGCGGGGCATCTACCTGTGCTCATCCTCCACTCCGCCAGGCGGCGGGGTCCACGGGATGTGCGGTGCCTGGGCGGCGCGGTCTGCGCTGGCCGATCTGGGCGTTAGCACCGCGAGCTAGCTCACCCGGCGCGGCGTACTGAACGGCACTGGCAGCGTCCTGGCCGGCCCGGCCGTGCTGTGTCCGTCAGCAGCTAGCCGCCGCGCTGTGCGGCGATCATGTCGCGGTACCAGCCGAACGAGGCCTTGGGCGTCCGCCGCCGGGAGGCGAAGTCGACGTAGACCAGGCCGAACCGCTGCTGGTACCCCTCGGCCCACTCGAAGTTGTCCAGCAGCGACCAGGTCAGGTACCCGCGCACGTCGACACCGGCGGTCATGGCGTCTGCCACCGCCCTGATATGGCCATCTAGGTAGCGGATCCTCGGCTGGTCGTCGATGGCGCCGTCGGCGCCGGGCCTGTCGTCGACAGAGCAGCCGTTCTCGGTGATGTAGACCGGCGGCAGCTGCTCGCCGTACCGCTCGTGCAGCAAAGTCAGCACCTCGGTCAGCCCGGCGGGCACGACCGGCCAGCCGAACGCGGTCACCGGATACCCGGCGATCGGCTCGAGCCGGAATGTCAGCGGTGCGGCCGGCGCGGATGCCACCCTGGCCGGGCAGTAGTAGTTGACGCCCAGAGCGTCGACCGGAACCGAGATGATCTCCAGGTCGCCATCCCTGACGCAGTCAAGGCCGCTTTCGCCCGTCCCGAATGCCGACAGGTCCGGGTAGCGGCCGAGCAGCCAGGGGTCGGTGAACAGCCGGTTGTGCAGGATGTCGTAGGCATGAGCCGCCGCGGCGTCGGCCTCGATGTTGCTCGCGGGCCAGGCCGGCGAGTAGTTGTTGGTGATGGCGACGCCGGCCGCGCCCTCGGCGCGCAGCGCTGCCGCGGCCAGGCCGTGGCCGAGCAGCTGGTGGTGCGCTGTCGGCAGCGCGTCGAGCGCCAGAGTCTTGCCCGGGGCATGGATGCCGAGCCAGTATCCATAGGTCGTGACGACTACCGGCTCGTTCAGCGTGATCCACAGCGGAATGCGGTCGCCGAGCCGCCGCGCGGCCTGCCGGGCATAATCGGCGAATCGCTGCGCCGTCTGCCTGCTCATCCAGCCGCCCTTGTCCTCGAGCGGCTGCGGCAGGTCCCAGTGATACAGGGTGGCCATCGGGGTGATGCCCGCGGCCAGCAGGGCGTCGGTCAGCCGGTCGTAGAAATCCAGGCCCGCCGGGTTTGCCGGGCCGGTTCCGTCCGGCTGCACCCGCGGCCAGGCGATCGAGAACCGGTAGGTGCTGATGCCAAGATCGGCCATCAGGGCGGTGTCCTCCAGCCACCGGTGGTAGTGATCGGCCGCTACCTTGCCAGTGTCGCCGTTCCTGATGGCGCCGGGCTTGCGGCAGAAGGCGTCCCAGATGGACTCGCCGCCGCCGTCCTCCCCGACACCGCCCTCGATCTGGTAGGCCGAGGTGGCGACACCCCAGGCGAAGCTGGCGGGAAAGCGCGGCATCGGGATCTCGGTCATCCGGCGATGGTATGCGGATCGAGGCGGCCCTGCCCGGCCGGCCCGGCCGCTGCCTTCGATGGGGACCGGATGGCCGCGCTGGCTAGTTGTGCATCGGGCGCTCGTGGTCGGCATGGCCGGCCGGCTCGAGCTGGAAGGTCGAGTGCTCGACGTCAAAATGGCCGCGCAGGCATTCCTGCAGCTGGTCGAGCATCATCGCGCTGCGGCCGGTGGTCAGGACGTCAGGATCCACGACAATGTGCGCCGAGAGCACCGGCAGCCCCGAGGTGATCGTCCAGGCGTGCAGCTCGTGCACCTCGGCGACGCCGCCAAGCTCGGTCATGTGGCGGCGGACCTCGCGCAGGTCGATCCCCTTGGGGCTGGCCTCAAGCAGGATGTCCACGGTCTCGCGCAGCAGCCGCCAGGTCCGCGGCAAGATCAGCACGCCGACGGCGAGTGCCGCGATCGGATCCGCGCGGGTGAATCCGGTCGTGGCTATCAGCACCCCGGTCACGATGACCGCGATGGCGCCCAGGGTGTCCGAGCCCACCTCGAGGAACGCGCCCCTGACGTTCAGGCTCTGCGACTGGCCGCGGCGCAGCAGCAGCAGGGAGGTGGCGCCGCCCGCCAGCGCGAGCAGGCCGAAGGCGATCAGCAGGCGGGAGCTCACGGCGGGCGGCGACATCAGCCGCTGGACGGCCTCGATGAAGATGAACGCCGCCATGCCCAGCAGCAGCACCGAGTTGGCCATCGCGGCCAGGATCTCGGCGCGCGCGTAGCCGAAGGTGCGCCGCTCCGTGGCCGGGCGCGCCGCGAAGTGCGCGGCCAGCAGCGACAGTCCCACGCCCGCCGCGTCCGCGGCCATGTGCGCCGCGTCGGCCAGCAGCACCAGGGCGCCGGTGATGACCGCGCCGGTGACCTCGGCGACGGCGATCGTCACCGTGATCGCCAGGACCGTGGCGAGGGCTCTCCGGTGCTGACCCGTTGCGGTGCGCCAGTGGTCATGGCCGTGGCCGGTACCGCCGCCGCGGGCAGCCCCGGGTCCGCGGACCGGGTCGGCCGGGTGCCTGTCCGCGGCGAGGTCCTCGGGCGGCTGTGCCCCGGAGCTCATGGCTGCGGCGAGGTCCTCGGGCGGCTGTGCCCCGGAGCTCATGGCTGCGGCGAGGTCCTCGGGCGGCTGTGCCCCCGAGCTCATGGCTGCGGCGAGGTCCTCGGGCGGCTGTGCCCCCGAGCTCATGGCTGCGGCGAGATCCTTGCCCGGCCCGGCCCCGGAACTCATGTTCGGGACTGGCCGCCCAGGCCAGGCACCAGCAGCTCGTAGGCCGGGTTGATCATGATGGCATGCCCGTCCCGGATGCCCACCGGCCCGCGGAACCGGACCTTGGCGCCAGGCTGCAGGCCGGGGATGTGCGAGCGCCCGTAG
>DATJZH010000225.1:0-11024 GCA_035499215.1 Streptosporangiaceae bacterium
GTGGTGCCCAGGATCGGGCGGCCCAGCGGGGTGTCGCCGAACAGCTTCGAGGTGAACGCCTCGTGCACGGTGTCCGAGGGATCGTCGTCGTTCATCGCGATCTCTTCGAGCACCACGTTGCGCTCGGCGTCCACGTCCTTCGGCGTGATCAGCGAACTGGTCACCATGTCGGACAGGATGTCCACGGCCAGCGGCAGGTCCGCGTCAAGCACCCGCGCGTAGTAGCAGGTGTACTCCTTCGCGGTGAACGCGTTCATCTCGCCGCCGACCGCGTCCATTTCCGAGGAGATCTCCAGGGCGTTTCGCCGGCTGGTGCCCTTGAACAGCAGGTGCTCCAGGTAGTGCGTCGCGCCCGCGTGCGCCTGGTCCTCGTCGCGGGAGCCGACGCCCACCCAGATGCCGAGCGCGACGGAATGCACCGCGGGCAAGACCTCGGTGACTACCCGCAAGCCGCCGGGAAGAACCGTGCGACGGACTCCGCGGACTGGTTCGGTAGACATCTACTCGTGATGCCCCCGGGTGCGGTGCCGGGTCCGGCGATGCCCGCCGCCCTCCTGGCCGTCACGGTCACCCCGGTCACCCCGGTCGCCACGATCGCCGCGGTCACCCCGGTCATTGCGGTCGCCGCGGTCCCTGGGGCCACGATCGCCGCGTGAGTCACCGCCGGAGAGGTCCTCGCCGGCCGCCTCGCGCTCCACCACCTCGACCGGGACCAGCGATAGCTTGCCGCGGTCGTCGACCTCGCGGATCTCGACCTGGATCTTGTCGCCGATGTGCATCACGTCGTCGATGTTCTCGATCCGCTTGCCGCCGTGCAGCTTGCGGATCTGGGTGATATGCAGCAGCCCGTCCTTGCCGGGCAGCAGCGAGACGAACGCGCCGAAGGTGGTCGTCTTCACCACCGTGCCGAGGAACCGCTCGCCCACCTCGGGCATGTGCGGGTTGGCGATCGCGTTGATCGCGGCCCGCGCCGCCTCGGCCGACGGGCCGTCGGTGGCCCCGACGTAGATGGTGCCGTCGTCCTCGATGGTGATCTCGGCGCCCGTGTCGTCCTGGATCGAGTTGATCATCTTGCCCTTCGGGCCGATGACCTCGCCGATCTTATCCACCGGGACCTTGATCGTGATGATCCGCGGGGCGTAGGCGGACATCTCACCCGGCTCGGTGATGGCACCGCGCATGACCTCCAGGACGGTCATCCGGGCCGCGCGGGCCTGCTTCAGCGCCGCGGCCAGCACCGAGGCGGGGATGCCGTCGAGCTTGGTGTCCAGCTGCAGCGCGGTGATCACCTGCTCGGTGCCCGCCACCTTGAAGTCCATGTCGCCGAAGGCGTCTTCGGCGCCGAGGATGTCGGTCAGCGTCACGTACTGGCCGCCCTCGTGGATCAGGCCCATGGCGATACCGGAGACCATGTCCTTCAGCGGCACGCCGGCGTCGAGCAGCGCCATGGTGGAGGCGCAGACCGAGCCCATCGAGGTCGAGCCGTTCGAGCTGATCGCCTCCGACACCTGCCGGATCGCGTAGGGGAATTCCTCCCGCGTAGGCAGCACCGGGAGCAGCGCGCGCTCGGCCAGCGCGCCGTGGCCGATCTCGCGGCGCTTCGGCGAGCCGACCCGGCCCGTCTCCCCGGTCGAGTACGGCGGGAAGTTGTAGTTATGCATGTAGCGCTTGGTGCGGTCCGGGTTGAGCGTGTCGATCATCTGCTCCATCCGGAGCATGTTCAGCGTCGTCACGCCGAGCACCTGCGTCTCGCCGCGCTCGAACAGCGCCGAGCCGTGCACCCGCGGCAGCACGCCGGCCTCGGCGGACAGCTGCCGGATGTCGGCGAGCCCGCGACCGTCGATGCGACGGCCCTCGCGGCTGATCCGCTGCCGGACCAGCTTCTTGGTCAGCGACCGGAACGCGGCACTGATCTCTTTCTCCCGGCCCTCGAACTGCGCGCCGAGCTTCTCGGCCGCCAGGGCCTTGATCCGGTCGGTCTCGGTCTCCCGGTCCCTCTTGCTGGCGATCGTCACGGCCCTCGCCAGGTCCTGGGAAACCTCGGCCGCCAGCGCGTCGTAGACGTCCTGACCGTAGTCGGCGAAGGCGGGGAAGCTCCCGGTCTCCTTGGCGGCCTGCCGGGCGATCTGCTGCTGCGCGTCGCACAGCAGCCTGATGAACGGCTTGGCCGCCTCGAGGCCCTCGGGGATGGTGTCCTCGGTCGGCGCGACAGCGCCGCTGCCGGGGTCGGCGAGCAGCCGCAGCGTGCCGGCCGTGGCCTCGGCCTCGACCATCATGATCGCGACGTCACCGTCGTCCAGCAGCCGGCCGGCCACCACCATGTCGAAGGTGGCCTCCGCCAGCTGGGAGTGGGACGGGAAGCCGACCCACTGGCCTTTGATCAGGGCGACGCGCACGCCGCCGATCGGGCCGGAGAACGGGAGCCCGGCCAGCTGCGTCGAGAGCGAGGCCGCGTTGATCGCGACGACGTCATAGAGGTGGTCGGGATTCAGCGCCATGATCGTCTCGACGATCTGGATCTCATTGCGCAGGCCGCTGACGAAGGACGGCCGCAGCGGCCGGTCGATCAGCCGGCAGGTGAGGATCGCGTCCTCGGACGGGCGGCCCTCCCGGCGGAAGAACGAGCCGGGAATCCGGCCCGCCGCATACATCCGCTCCTCCACATCCACGGTGAGCGGGAAGAAGTCGAGTCCTTCCCTGGGGTGCCTGCCCGCGGTAGTCGCGGACAGCACCATGGTTTCGTCGTCAAGGTAGACGACCGAAGAGCCCGCGGCGAGACGGGCGAGCCTGCCTGTCTCGAACCGGACCTTATGTACGCCGAGCGGGCCGTTGTCGATGACGACTTCGGCGCTATGGACACCCTCCACGGGTGAGACCTCCTTGATCGGGGTCCCGCGTCTGCCCGCCGCCAGTGGAGCGCAATGCCTCCCGGCTGGCTGAGTTACCGGCGGTGCTAGCTGTCATCTGCCGTGCCAGGGGCTTGCCTGCGAGCCTGCTGCTAGCTACCGCTGCCATGATGCCGGGCAGGCGGCCTGCCGGTCTTCGATTGAAGCCCTCGGCCCCTGGTCCGCCGCAGCTGCTGCTGGGGAAACCACGACCCGAGAACCACCACCGAGGACCGGCTGCGGGCGCTGTCAGCGCTCCGGGCCGGGGCCGCGGGACGTCGTATGTTCCGTGGTGTATTCAGTTATCTGGCCGGCCGGCAGTGCGCCGCCGGGCCTGCTGCCCGCCGCGGCGGCGCACAGCGTCGCGCTGGGCTACCGGCGCAGGCCGAGCTTCTCGATGAGCGCGCGGTAGCGGGCGATGTCCGTCCGGGCCAGGTACTGCAGCAGCCGCCTGCGGCGGCCGACGAGCAGCAGCAGCCCGTGGCGGCTGTGATGATCGTGCTTGTGCACCTTCAGGTGCTCAGTCAGGTCGGCGATCCGCCGGGTCAGCAGCGCAACCTGGACCTCCGGCGAGCCGGTGTCACCCTCGCTGGTCGCGTGCCCGGCGATGATCTCGTTCTTCACGGCTGTGTCCAGCGGCACGTGTCATTCCTTATCTTCGCGATTCGTCATCGGGCGGTGCTCGCCGCCAACAGCGCGGGACGCCTCCCCGGAGCCAGCCGCCTGAGGGTACAGCTGACCTGGCCGGAACTCCCGGCCGCAGATAAAGGTATCACGGGCGGGCCGGGCCGCGGGTGTGCCCGGCGCCCGGCGGCAGTGACCTCAGCCGCTTTCGTGCTGGCCGTCCGGCTCGATGGCGGCGCAGCCGGCGGCGGTGACCTCGCGGGCGGCATCGACGTCGCGGCGCATCTGCTCGACCAGGTCGGTCACCGAGTCGTACCTGACCATGCCGCGCAGCCGCTCGGCGAAGTCCACCGCCACGTGCATCCCGTACAAGTCGAGATCGTCCCGGTCGAGGGCATATGCCTCGACCGCGCGGTCCTGCCCGTCGAACGTCGGGTTACTGCCCACCGAGATCGCGGCAGGCCAGCGCTCGGCCTCGGCGCCATCGGCGGCCAGCCTCGCCAGCCAGCCCGCGTATATCCCGTCGGCCGGGATGGCGGTGTGCGGTGGCGGCTGCAGATTGGCGGTCGGGAAGCCCAGCGCCCGGCCGCGCCGCTCGCCGCGCACGACGACGCCCTCCACCCGGTGCGGGCGGCCGAGGCAGCGCGCGGCCCCGGCCACATCCCCGGCCAGCAGGCGGTCCCTGATCCCGCTCGAGGAGATGGTCATGTCCGCTGCGGCCAGCAGCGGGACGCCCTCGGCGGTAAAGTCGTATTTGTCGCCGAGCTCACCGAGCAGTTCCACGTCGCCTGCCGCCCGGTGGCCGAACCGGAAGTTCTGGCCCACGACGACGGCCGCGGCGTGCAGCCGGTCCACCAGGACCGCGCGGACGAACTCATCGGGTCCCAGCTGCGAGAACTCGTAGGTGAAGGGAAGCACGCAGACCGCGTCGGCGCCGAGGCCGGCCAGCAGTTCGGCGCGGCGGCGGGTGGTCCCGAGGAACGGCGGATGCGAGCCCGGCCGCACCACCTCGTCGGGATGCGGATCGAAGGTCACGACCACCACCGGCAGCGCCCGGTCCGCCGCGATTTCCGCGGCTCGGGCGACGATGCGCTGATGACCGCGATGGACGCCGTCGAATACGCCGATCGTGACGACGGACGAGCCCCAGGACCGGGGCACGTCATCCAGGCCCTGCCACCGCTGCATGGCGCGGCTCCCCCCTGCTGGTGCGGGTTCTTCGGCGGTGCTCCAAGCCTGCCACGTCGCCGGGACTGCGCCGACCCCCACCCGCCAGGCCGGCCGGCCCGCCAGCTAGCACCCTCCGCCAGCCTGCTCGCCCGTGAAGACAGCCAGCGAGCGGGCCAGCTCGCCCTGCTCGGTCAGCAGCGCGATCAGCGCGCCGTCCGGCCCGAACGCGGCGACCGGCGAGCCGGCCCCGGCGCCCGCCGCTGGAAGACGGCCGCCGCGGGAGACCAGCGTGGCCTGCGCCGCGGTCAGGTCCCGCCGCGGGAAGGCGGCCGCCGCCGCAGCTGCCAGCGGGATGACCTCCAGCGAGACCGCGAGCTGATCGAGGGTGCGGGCGCCGGCCACGCCGTACGGCCCCACCCTGGTGCGCCTTAGCGCGGTGAGGTGGCCGCCCACCCCGAGCAGCACACCAAGATCGCGGGCGATCGCCCGGATGTAAGTGCCGCTCGAGCAGCTGACCTCAACGTCCACATCCAGCAGGCCTGCCTGCGGGCGGCTGGCGAGCACATTCAGCGCGTGCACGGTGACGGTCCTGGCTGCCAGCTCGGCTGGCCTGCCCTCGCGAGCCAGCCGGTAGGCCCGCTTTCCGCCGACTTTGATGGCGCTCACGGCCGGCGGTACCTGCTCGATCTCGCCGGTGAGGCTGGCGGCCGCGGCCAGCAGCCGCTCCTGGTCCAGCCCGGCGGCGTGCTCCTCGGCGATCACCTCGCCCTCGGCGTCATCGGTGTCGGTCACCTGGCCGAGCCTGACGGTCGCCGAGTATTCCTTCTCCGCCAGCGCGAGGTAACCGAGCAGGCGCGTCGCCTTCCCGACTCCGACGACCAGCACGCCGGTGGCCATCGGGTCGAGCGTGCCCGCGTGGCCGACCCGGCGGGTGCCGGCGAGCCGCCGGATCCTGGCCACGACGCCGTGTGACGTCCATCCGCCGGGCTTGTCCACGTTGACCAGCCCGCTGCCGGCCGTCACCGGCCGTCCGCCGCCGCACTCTCGAGCTGCTCGCGCAGCGCCGCGATCGTCGCCGTGGCGCTGCCGCTGCCCGTAAACCCGGCCGCCCTGGCGTGCCCGCCGCCGCCAAGCGCTGCGCAAGCATGCCCGACATCGACCTTGCCCTTGGACCGGGCCGAGACCTGCCACTGGCCGTCGTCGGATTCCTTTAGGACGACGGCGATGTCAGCCTCGTCGGTCCGCCGCACCACGTCGATCACCGACTCGGCGGCATCCGGGGACAGCCCGCCCGGCGCCCGGTCGGCGCGAGTGACCGCGGTCCAGACCAGGCCGTGGCCGCCGACGGCCGCCGGCTCCAGCACTGCCCGGCGCAGGGCCGCCGACAGCATGCCCAGATAGCCGAACGGGGCGCGATCCCACAGCTCATGCGCGACGGCGCCAGGATCGATGCCGGTCGCCAGCAGCCGGGCCGCCTTCTCGTGCACGGCCGGGGATGTCGCGGAATACCGGAAAGAGCCGGTATCAGTGACAAGGCCGACGTACAGGCCCATCGCCATATCCGCGGACAGCGGCACGCCGAGCCGGTCGATCAGCTCGCCCGCTAGCACGGCCGTCGCCGCCGCGGCCGGGTCTACCAGGTGCACGCTACCGAATCCGGTGTTGGACGCGTGGTGGTCCACCACGATCAGCTCCGCCGCGCGGGATGCGCTGGCCGCCAGCAGCCCGAGCCGGTCAGCACTGGCGGCATCGAAGGTGACCATGACTTCCGGCCGCTCGGGATAAGCCTCGGGCGAGCTCAGCAGGTCCAGGCCGGGCAGGAAGCGGAGGATCTGCGGGACCTCGAAGGGCATGTCCCCGAAGGATGCGATGACCGCGGGCCGAGCCGGGTGCTGCCGGGCCAGCAGCGCGTGCGCCACCGCGAGCATCGAGCCGAGAGCGTCTGCGTCCGGCCGGACGTGACAGGCCAGGCAGACCTCGGCTGCCTCGTCCAGCAGCTTGACGGCAACCGCCCAGTCGGCCTTGATATCAGCGTCGGGCGCAGTGGTCATGACCGGGAGTATCCCGCGCCCCGATGCCGGTCGGCGGGGATTCCGCCCAGACCGTCAGTTGATGACCGCGGCAGGCCGGCGCCGGGCTCGCGCGCGCCGCCGCCTCGCTGGCCGCTGCCGTCCGGGGCGGTCCCGGCAGGCGCCTTGTAGGGGTCGGGGTCGCCGGCCGGCTCGGCGCCCGCCCTGGCGGCGGCCAGCGCGGCGTCGGCCGCGCGGGCGCGGGCCACCAGGTCCTCGATGTTCCGGGCGTTATCCGGCACGGTGTCGAGCTCGAAGGCGACCGAGGGCGTATGCCTCAGCCCGGTCTGCCTGCCCACTTCGGACCTGATCAGGCCGGTCGCGCTGGCCAGCGCGGCCGCCGTTTCCGCGTGCTCCTGCGCCGTGCCGTAGACCGTGTAGAAGACCTTCGCCTCGCGCAGGTCACCGGTGACCCTGGCCTCGGTCACCGTCACGAACCCCAGCCGCGGGTCCTTGATCCGCCGTTCCAGCATCTCCGCGACGATCTGGGCGATCCGCTCGCCGAGCTTGCGCGCCCTCGCCGGATCCATGGCTCACTCCCCCTCGTCGTTGAACAGCCGCTGCCGCGTCGACAGCAGCTCGATCTCCGGGCGCGCAGCGACGAAGCGCTCGCATGCGGCCAGCGTCTCGACGGCATGCGCCGCCGTGGCGGTCACCACGGCCACGCCGATCTCGGTCCTGCGGTGCAGCTCGAGGTGACCAGTCTCGGCCACCGCGACGCCGGGGAATCTGCGCTGCACCGCGGCGACGAGCGGCCTGACCGCTGACCGCTTCTGCTTCAGCGACCGTACGTCACCGAGCAGCACGTCCAGGGTCAGGACGCCCACGTACACGGCTGCCGTTCCCGCGTCAGGCGCGCGGCTTCTCCCGCATCTCGAAGGTCTCGACCACATCGCCCACCTTGATGTCGTTGTAGCCGATGCCGATACCGCATTCGAAACCCTCGCGCACCTCGGTGACATCGTCCTTGAACCGGCGCAGCGAATCGACGTTGAGATTGTCGGCCACCACGACGCCGTCGCGGACCAGCCGCGCCTTGCTGTTGCGGGTTATGGTGCCCGAGCGCACGATGCAGCCAGCGATGCTGCCGACCCTCGGCACCCGGAATACCTCCCTGATCTCGGCGCTGCCGAGCTGAGCCTCCTCGAACTCGGGCTTCAGCATGCCCTTCAGCGCCGCCTCGATCTCATCGATGGCCTGGTAGATCACCGAGTAGTAGCGGATGTCGACGCCCTCGCGCTGAGCCAGCTCGCCAGCCCGGCCCGCTGGCCGTACGTTGAAGCCGATGATGACCGCATCAGAGGCGATCGCCAGGTTGACATCGTCCTGGGTGATCGCGCCGACGCCGCGGCCGATGACCCGCAGCACGACCTCCTCGCCCACGTCGAGCTTGAGCAGCGCGTCCTCCAGTGCCTCGACCGAGCCGGAGACGTCGCCCTTGATGATCAGGAGCAGTTCTTCCCGCTCGCCCGACTTCAGCGCGGACTCCAGGTCTTCCAGCGTGATCCGCGGGCGGCGCTGGGCGAACTGCGCGCTGCGCTCCCTGGCCTCGCGCCGCTCGGCGATCTGCCTGGCAACCCTGTCGTCGTCGACGACGAGGAAGCTGTCACCGGCACCGGGGACGGCGGTCAGTCCGAGCACCTGCACAGGCCGCGACGGAGACGCCTCGCTGACCTGGTCGGCGTTCTCGTCCAGCATGGCGCGGACCCGGCCGTACGCCTCGCCCGCGACGATCGAATCACCGACGTGCAGCGTGCCGCGCTGCACCAGCACAGTCGCCACCGGCCCGCGGCCGCGGTCCAGGTGTGCCTCAATAGCGACGCCCTGAGCCTGCTGATGCGGGTTGGCGCGCAGGTCCAGTTCGGCGTCGGCGGTGAGGACGACCGCCTCGAGCAGCGCGTCGATGCCGGTGCCGTTCCTGGCCGAGACGTCCACGAACAGCGACTGGCCGCCGAACTCCTCGGCCACCAGGCCGTACTCGGTCAGCTGCGCCCTGACCCGCTGCGGGTCAGCGCCTTCTTTGTCGACCTTGTTGACGGCCACGACAATCGGCACGCCTGCTGCCTGCGCGTGGTTGAGCGCCTCCGTGGTCTGCGGCTTCACGCCGTCGTCGGCCGCGACGACCAGCACCACCAGGTCAGTCGTCTCAGCGCCGCGGGCGCGCATTGCCGTGAATGCCTCATGGCCAGGGGTGTCGATGAAGGTGATCTTGCGTTCCTGGCCGTCCACCACCGTGTCGACCTGGTAGGCGCCAATGTGCTGGGTGATGCCGCCCGCCTCGTGCGCGACCAGGTTGGTGTGCCGGATCGCGTCCAGCAGCTTGGTCTTGCCGTGGTCGACGTGACCCATCACGGTCACGACCGGCGGCCGGGCCATCAGGTCGGCATCGTCGCCCTCGTCCTCGCCGAACTCGATATCGAATGCCTCGAGCAGCTCCCTGTCTTCCTCTTCGGGCGACACGACCTGAACGGTGTAGTTCAGCTCGGCGCCGAGCAGCTGCAGCGTCTCGTCGTTCACCGACTGGGTCGCGGTCACCATCTCGCCCAGGTGGAAAAGCACCTGGACAAGCGCGGCCGGGTTCACGCCGACCTTGTCGGCGAAGTCGCTCAGCGACGCGCCCCGCGACAGCCTGATGACCTGGCCGTTCCCGCGCGGGACCGACACGCCGCCAATCGACGGCGCCTGCATGTTGTCGAACTCCTGGCGCCGCTGCTTCTTGGACTTCCGGCCGCGAGACGGCCGCCCGCCGGGACGCCCGAACGCTCCCTGGGTCCCGCTCCTGCCGCGGCCGCCGCCGCCGGGACGGGACGTGGCCATGCCCGGCCGCTGGCCGGCGGCGCCACCACCACGCGGGCCGCCGGCGCCGCCGGCGGCACCGCCTGGACCGCCGCGGCCGCCCGGCCGGGTGCCCGTGCCCGGACCGCCGCGGCCGCCGGGGCCGCCAGTGCCGGCCGGACCGCCGGGACCGCCGCCTGACCGGCCGCCCACCGGGCGGGGTGGCATGCTGCTGGGACTGGGCCGGGGACCGCCCGGCCGCGGGCCGCCAGGCCGCGCCGGGTCACCGGGGCTGCCCGGGCCTGGCCGGCCCGGAGCGCGGGGGCCGCCTGGCGCGGGTGGCCGGCCCGCTGGCTGGCCGGGGCCGGCAAAGCCAGCCGGGCCGCCCGCGGCGGGCTGACCGGGCCGGGCGGCCTGGCCGCGCGGCGTCGAGCCCATGCCGGTCGGCGTGGAGCTATACGGATTGTTGCCGGGACGTGGTCCGGGCCGTGGCGCGCCGGGCCGCGGGCCTGGCGTGCCCGGACGCGACCGGGGGGCCCCCGCCGGGCCCGGCCGGGGCGGCGCTGGCCGCGCGGACGCAGCAGGCGCCTGGGGAGCCGGCTCGGGCTGCGCCGCCGGGAACGGCACCGGGGTGGGCGGCGGGGTGGCCTCGGCCGGGCCCGGCCGAGGGGGCCGCGCGGCAGGCGGCGGCTCGCTGAGCGCGGGCTCGCTGACTGGCGGAACAGCCACCGGCGGCGACGCTGGCGCCGCCGGCTGGGCGGGCGGCTGCGCGGCGGCGGCTGGCCGCCTGGCCGCGGGACCCTGCCGCGGCGCGGCCGGTTCAGCCGTCTGGCCGGCCGACGGCGCTGCTGCCGGTGCCGGGCGGCGCCCGTTCGCACCGCGCATGGCGCCCGTGCCGGACTGCCCGGCCCTGGCGCCCTGGCCCTGCGGGGCAGCGAATGCCTCCTTGAGCCTGCGGACGACCGGCGCCTCAATCGTCGATGACGCCGATCGGACGAACTCCCCCATTTCCTGGAGCTTGGCCATCACTGCCTTGCTCTCTACGCCGAACTCCTTCGCGAGTTCGTAAACCCGGACCTTCGCCACTGCGCTCCCTCTACTCGGTCCGGCTATCCGGACCAGTCGGCCAGACCGGGGCAGCGCGTGCTCCGTCCGGCGTCAGCCTCCGCTGTTCATCGCCGCATGCTCATCGCGCGCTCATTGCAATCTCAGCCTGCTTTCTCCTGGCACGTCCCCGTTAGTCCATGCCCTTGTCCCGCCTGCCTTATCCCGGCGGCTCGCCGCCCGGATAAGACCCCGCGAGATGCTCGGCGAGCCCGCCGTCGCGCAGCGGCTCCCGCAGGCGCAGCGCCCGCTGGAACGCCCGACGGCGCCGGGCTCGCTCCCAGCACTCCTGGCTGGAATGCAGGTACGCACCCCGGCCAGGCATTCGCGCGGCAGGATCAGGGATGATCTCGCCCCCGACTGCAACCACGCGAAGCAAGTCGGATTTGGCAGCACG
>DATJZH010000226.1:0-8977 GCA_035499215.1 Streptosporangiaceae bacterium
CCACGGGCTGGCCCGGCTCGGCTACGTGCACCAGCGGCGCAGCCAGCGGGCTGCCCGCGCCCGCGGCGATGACCCGGGCGAGTTGCTGCCCGCGGTGCACCGGATCGCCTCGCTGGCCAGGCGGTGGCTTCTGAGCACCCACCAGGGCTCGGTCGAGGAGGGGCACCTGCAGAGCTACCTGGACGAGTTCGTGTTCCGCTTCAACCGCCGCCGCTCGCGAAGCCGCGGGCTCGTCTTCTGCCGGCTGCTGGAGCTCGCTGCAGGCCACGATCCGGTGCGCTACCGCAACATCGTCGCCGGTAAGCGGCCGCGGAAGATCCCGCCGACCCCGCCGGCGGAACGCGGGCATCCGCCGAGCCTGGAGCGGCCGCCAGCCGAGCGGCCGTGGAGGGCCGGTGACCTGGGCTACTCCGGTTAAATGGAGACCCCCAATGCGGGCTTATGCGCTCAAGCGCGAAGCGCTGCGCCGTGGCCTGATCACCGCCGACGAGGCCAGCGCGTACTCCGATGCCCTCCGGCTGCTGGCCGGGCAGCCCGCCCTCGCCCTTCCCGCCGAACGCGAGTAACACGCAAGCCGCGCCTCAGCCTCCGGTACACCCTTACTGATCGTGCGGGATGTGGTCCTCGACCCACTGCCGGAAACCCGGGTGCAGCCGCAGTGTCTGCATCTCGGCGAGCGTGAACCATCCCGTTGCGTCGGTCTGGCTGGCCGCGTATGCGTCGAACGACTCGCTCACGCCGGCCCGAACGATGTGAAACCGCCATCCGCCGCCGCAGCCCTGCACGTCTACTCCGGTGACCCGGTACGGCGGCAGCGGCCAGATTCCTCGGCTGCCTCACGGCGTGCTGCCGCCAGCACCGGCTCGCCTTCGTGGATCGCGCCGCCGGGAATACCCCACGTGCCGCCCTCATCGGCCCAGCGGGACCGCTCGGTCAGCAGGTACACCGGCTCGCCGCGCGCCGGCACGTACCGCAGCAGCAGGCCGGCACCGCCGTTGGCGCCCCAGTGGATGTGGCCCTGGCTGCAGAACGTCCAGCGGTCCGAGCGGGCTGGCATAGGCGGCACTCCAGTGACGGCTGCTGCGTGGTCGCTGTCGTCTGCGGCTCTTCCAGCTTGCGATCTGGCCATCGGCGGCCAGGCAGCCGGGGCGAGATCGCCGTCGGCGCGCAGCAGAGAACACATCCCGGCCGGCCGCGGCTCCGCCCCGAAGCCCACCAGGGCGGTTCCTGCCACGGCGTCAGCTGCTCACGATTCTGCCGGCCGCGGAGGACTCGTCGTCGCCCGCGCCGGGGCCGCTGCGGTCCGGCCGCCACAGATTGGCCAGGTAGGGCGCATACAACTGCCCGCGGCGGCTGAGCATCCCGCGAAGATGACCGGCCAGCGGCGGGCGCAGGTCCAGCCCGCCGATCTCCTCAACCGGGACGAACTCCGGGATCAGGCCCTCCTCTTGCGGCTCGGGCTCTGTGCCCGGCGCGGCATCGGCAGCTGCGAACACGATGTCGACCGTGCGCGGACCGCCGTCGGGTCCCAGGACCTCCAGCACGAACGCCACCCTGGACGGGTCCACATGCAGTCCGGTCTCCTCGAGGACCTCCCGGCGAGCGCACGCCGCCATGCTCTCGCCGGCGCGCGGGGTGCCGCCGGGCAGCACCCAGTCATCTCCGCCGCCGCGGATGCGGCGGACCAGCAGCACCGACTGCCGGCGGACGACCACGGCCGAACACCGGAACTCCAGGCCCTCCGGAACGCTCACGGTCTTCTCCTTTCCGCTCCCCGGTGCACCGGCCCGCCCGTCCCGGTCGCCGATGCGGCTGGCCGCGGCTGCAGCCAGCGGTACAGCTCAAGCCAGCCCGCAGAAAACAGCCAGCCGGCCAGTACATCGCTCGGCCAGTGCACGCCCAGGCACACCCGGCTCGCGCCGACGCCCACCGCAGCCACCAGGGCCGCAGCGTGCCTAGCTGCATAGCTGGCGCCCAGAGCGCCGGCGCAGGCTCCAGCGGTCAGCGCGGCCAGTGCCGTGTGCTTAGACGGCAGGCTGAACCCCGCAGGCTCAGCCAGCCAGAGCTCAACTGGCGGGCGCTGCCGGGCGACCACGGCGGACAGCTTCCGCCGGGCCATCATCCCGGCCCCCACCGCCAGAAGCGGCCCGCACCCGGCCTGCCATCCGGCCCGGCGCACCGCCACGGCCGCCGCTGCCGTCAGCACGACGGCAGCCGGTCCAGGCTCGGCCAGCGCGCTGACCGCGCGCGCCGCGCGGACCGCCGCAGCGGTCCGGCTGCCGGCGATGGTGCCGGTCACCGCTGCGTCGAGGCGGCCGAGCCAGCTGTCCGGCGGCTGGGCAGCGACCACCGCCAGCAACGCGAACGAGACCACGCACCCGCCAGACAGGCGGCACGGCTGTGTAGCCGCGCGGTGAGGAAGGTGCAGATGGGCCCGCCCGGCTGCAGGTACGCACGACATACCCGTAGCGACCCAGTGCGCCGGCATGCGGTGACCTCCGTCCAGGACGCAGGACCCATCGGCCACCAGGCATAAGGCCAGCGCGCACAACGCGTGGCTCCGGCGGGATCCACCGCCGGGTGAGCGCACCCACCAGTGCCAGGATAAGGCACAGGCCGGCCGGGACCCGGCACGCTGCCGCGGCTTTCCGCGCTCGCGGTGCCGGCTCTTCCTGCTAGCCCAGGCAGCCCGGCCATGCCCGGGCCGGCCGGTGACGTTCGGCCCTGACCCGCCACCACGGGCTGCTGCAACGATGAGCCGTGCGATAGCGACAGCGCCGCAGTCTGCACAGTCCGTGCAGAGCAGAGGAGACCCGATGGCATCCGAGCCAGCCGTCATCACTTCGGTGAGGGCACTGGAAATCCTGGACTCGCGCGGCCGCCCCACGGTCCAGGTCACAGTTACGCTCCCCGACGCGACGATGGCCGTGGCCGGAGTGCCGTCCGGGGCGTCCACCGGCAGCCGGGAAGCGGTCGAGCGCCGCGACCGGGACGCCGCCCGCTACGGCGGGCTCGGCGTCGCCGGGGCGGTGGATGCCGTTAATGGCGAGATCGCCAGCTGCCTGACCGGACGCGAGTGGCCCGCCCTGGCTGACATCGACGCCGCGCTGATCGCGCTGGACGGCACGCCTGACAAGTCGCGTCTGGGCGCGAATGCGATCGTCGGCGTGTCGATGGCCTGCGCCCGCGCGCTCGCCCACAGCGATGGACGGGAGCTGTGGGACTGGCTCACTCCCAGCGGAGTAACCCCGCGGCTGCCAGTCCCGCACTTCAACGTGATCAACGGTGGCGTGCACGCCCCGAACCCGCTCGACTTCCAGGAATTCATGATCGCCCCGCTCGGCGCCCCCTCGTTCCCCGAGGCCGTCCGGGCCGGCGCCGAGATCTATGCGTCACTGCGCGGCCTGCTCGCCGCCAAGGGATACGCCACCGGGCTCGGCGACGAAGGCGGCTTCGCGCCGCAGATCACGGAGCCCGAGGAAGCCCTCGACCTGCTCGTCACCGCGATCCGCGACGCGGGCTACGTGCCCGGCCGGGGCGGCGTGGCGATCGCGCTCGACCCCGCCGCCAGCGAGTTCCGCGGCGACGACGGCGGCTACCAGGTAGCCGGGCAGGCGCTGACCAGCTCCGACATGATCGAGCGGTGCGCGCAGATCACCGGCCGGTTCCCGGTCTGGCTCATCGAGGACGGCCTGGCCGAGAACGACTGGGACGGCTGGGCCGCGCTGACCCAGCGGCTCGGCGAGCGCATCACGCTTGTCGGCGACGACATCTTCGTCACCAACCCCGCGATCATCGCCGACGCCATCGCCCGCGGCATCGGCAACGCCGCGCTGATCAAGGTCAACCAGATCGGCACCGTCACCGAAACACTCACGGCCATCGCGACGTGCCGGGACGGCGGCTACGCCCAGTTCGTCTCCCACCGCTCCGGCGAGACCACCGACACCTTCATCGCCGACCTGGCCGTCAGCTCCGGCTGCGGCATGCTCAAGACCGGCGCCCCGGCCAGGGGCGAGCGCGTCGCCAAGTACAACCGGCTGCTGGAGATTGCGGCAGCCCGGCCGCCCATGCCCTACGGCCTGCCCGGGGCCTGACCAGCCTGGTCCGGCCGGGTGTCGCTGTGCCAGGACCTGGTCCCGTGCCCACGGCACGGGTGCGGGCCGGGTCCCTGGAATCTCACGGGCACGGCTGGCCGACCTGGCGGGCCAGCTCCAGGCCGAGGACACGGTCGGCGAATGCGAAGGTCTCGAATCTGGCACCGTCCGCCGCGCCGGCTTCCCGGGCCAGCGCGGTCAGCAGCTGCAGCGCTTGCGGCATGTCGAGGTCGCCGAACGCGGCGTCGAGTTCGGCCCTGATGCATGGCCGCATGGGCCTGGATGGCGATTCCGCCCAGTCCGCTACCTGGACCCGCCATCTGGCCGTCAGATTGCAGGCGCGGACCAGCTCGGTGTCGTCGATGTCTGCGGCATGGTCATTGCGGTGTGACATCAGGGCCAGCCGCATGGCGAGCGGGTCCCCCAGGACAGCATCGGCATCAGCATCGGCGGAGCCTTGCATACGCACCCGGACGGCACCAGCTCGGGTGACAAGGCCGCGCAGCTGGTCATCCGGCACGCCCGGCCCGGTGATGTGCACGTCAGCGAGGCCGCCGAGCACGGCCGGGGCCAGCGCCGAACTTGCCCGCCCGGCGGGCGGATGGATTCCGAGCAGCCCCGCGGCACGCTCCGCGAAACCCGGCTCTGCCGCAGGCTCCCCGGGAAATATGACCACGGTGAGCACCTGCAGGCCGCGCAGCTCAGCGGCCCGCGCGAGCAGGTCAGCGATCAGCAGCACGCGGACGCCTGTCCGGTCGGGCTCACCGGATCCCGGCCGCAGGTGCGCGCCGACCCGCAGCAGGCCGGGCCGGGCGGGCTTCACCTGGGTGTGATGTCCGCTGCGCGCGTCCAGCAAGCGAAGCATGCCCGCAGCCTATGGCTGCCGGCGAGGTCTCGGCCGGGCCGGCCGCGGCCGGCTGCCATCCCAGTCCGGCTGGCTGCCTGCGCTGCCGGGCCCCGGGGGTACCCTTGACTGCAGGCGGAGGGGCTCGCCGCAAACGCGCTAAGGCCAACGGTCCCTGTCTGACAGACAGGTGCGTGCGGCATGAACCAGATCCTCGCGCTCAGCCACGCGCGGAAGGCCTTCGACGGCAAGGTCGTCCTCGACGACGTGACGCTCTCCTTCCTGCCCGGCGCCAAGATCGGTGTCGTCGGCCCGAACGGCACCGGCAAGTCGACCCTGCTGCGGATGATGGCCGGGGCGGAGCAGCCGTCCAACGGCGAGGCCCGGCTGATGCCCGGTTTCACCGTCGGCATCCTGGGCCAGGAGCCCGCCCTGGATGAGGGCAAGACGGTGCTCGGCAACGTCGAGGAAGGCGTGGCGGAGACCAAGGCACTCCTGGACCGGTACAACCAGATCACCGGGCAGATGGCCACCGACTACTCCGACGAGCTGCTGGCGGAGATGGGCAGTCTGCAGGAGCAGCTGGACCACAAGAATGCGTGGGACCTGGACAGCCAGCTTGAGCAGGCGATGGACGCGCTGCGCTGCCCGCCGCCGGACACCGACGTCAGCCTGCTGTCCGGCGGCGAGCGCCGCCGGGTCGCGCTGTGCAAGCTACTCCTGTCGCAGCCGGACCTGCTGCTGCTGGACGAGCCGACCAACCACCTGGACGCCGAGAGCGTGGCCTGGCTGGAGCAGCACCTGGAGAAATACCCCGGCACCGTCGTCGCGGTCACCCACGACCGGTACTTCCTGGACAACGTGGCCGGCTGGATCCTGGAGCTGGACCGCGGGCGGGCCTACCCGTATGAGGGGAACTACTCCACCTACCTGGAGACCAAGGCGGCCCGGCTGAAGGTGGAGGGTGCTAAGGACGCCAAGCGGCGCAAGCGGCTGGAAGACGAGCTGGAGTGGGTCCGGTCCAGCCCCCGCGCCCGGCAGGCCAAGAGCCGCGCCCGGCTGCAGCGTTATAAGGAGATGGCCGCCGAGGCCGACCGGGACCGGAAGCTGGACTTCGAGGAGATCCAGATCCCGCCGGGCCCGCGGCTGGGCATCCAGGTGGTGGACGTCAGTCACCTGGCCAAGGGCTTCCGAGACCGCGAGCTGATCGAGGACCTGTCCTTCAGCCTGCCCCAGGGCGGCATCGTCGGCGTCATCGGCCCGAACGGCGTCGGCAAGACCACCCTGTTCAAGATGATCATCGGCGAGGAGAAGCCGGACGCCGGGACCATCAGGGTCGGCGAGACTGTCGAGATCGCCTACGTCGATCAGGCCAGGGCCAGGATCGATCCGGACAAGAATGTCTGGGAAGTCATCTCCGACGGGGAGAGCTACATCACCGCGGGCAAGACCGAGATCCCGAGCCGCGCCTACGTGGCGGCGTTCGGATTCAAGGGCAGCGATCAGCAGAAGCCCGCCGGACTGATGTCGGGCGGGGAACGCGGCAGGGTCAACCTCGCGCTCACCCTCAGGCAGGGCGGCAACCTGCTGCTGCTGGACGAGCCCGCCAACGACCTGGACGTCGAGACACTGTCATCGCTGGAGAACGCGCTGGCCGAGTTCCCCGGCTGCGCCGTCATCACCAGCCACGACCGGTGGTTCCTCGACCGGATCGCCACCCACATCCTCGCCTGGGAGGGCGGCGCCAGCTGGTTCTGGTTCGAGGGCAACTTCGAGGCCTACGAGAAGAACAAGATCGACCGGCTCGGCGCCGAGGCAGCCCGGCCGCACCGCGTCACCTACCGCAAGCTCACCCGCTGACCGCGGAGGGATGCACGATGGACGATGACGCGATCGCCGTGATCCAGCAGGCCGAGCGGATCCTGTACCGGGCCGCCTGGCAGGTGCTGGAGGAAACCGCCCTGGACGCCCTTGCCAGTACCTTGGGGCTGTGCCGCGCCCGGCTGGAACCCCGGTCTGAGGTCATCCAGCTCGTCGCCTATGACGGCGAGCACCTCGGCCACATCCGCCGCGACCTGGCCGCCGGGCCCGGCAGCATCTGGGTGGCCGTGCCGCGAACCGCAGGCCGGCCGGCCGGCACCTACCCCAGCGCGCAGGAAGCCGCCGAGGCCCTGGCTCGCGCCTGCGGCAAGGACGTGCCCAGCGTCCTGGGCCGACAGCAGACCTGACCAGCCGACGGAGGCAGCGTGCAGATCGAGGTCATCATCGAGGTCCCGCAGGGCTCACGGAACAAATACGAGATGGACCACGCCACCGGCCGGATCCGGCTCGACCGGATGCTGTTCACCTCCACCCGCTACCCGGCCGACTACGGGTTCATCCCCGGCACCCTCGCCGAGGACGGCGACCCGCTCGATGCCATGGTCCTGCTCGGCGAGCCCGCGTTCCCCGGGACTTTACGTGACCGCGCGGCCGGTGACAGTGTTCTGGATGCACGACGAGCACGGTCCCGACGCCAAGATCCTCACTGTCCCCGCCCGCGACCCCCGCTACCAGGACCTGCAGGACCTGCCCGACATCTCGGCGCACCTGCTGGCCGAGATCAGCCAGTTCTTTGACGTCTACAAGGCACTCGAGCCTGGCAAGAGCACCGATATCCGCGGCTGGCAGGACCGGGCGGCGGCCGAGCAGGAGATCACCGCGGCCACGCGGCGAGGCGAGAGAACAGCGCCGGCAGGCCGGTCCGGCCAGTAGCTGGCGGCCGTCGCCGGGGCTGACTAGGCCGCACCGAAACGCCGTGCCCGCGCGGCTGGCGTGGTTTCCCAGGCGCAGGCGCCTCAGCCGCCGACGGCGCCGTCATCGGATGCGGCGTCCGCTGCGGTCACCGCCCGCCCGGTCCGCTCCGGGTCCCGGCGGCCGCGATACCCCGGCCAGCAGCCCGAGCAGCCGGCCCAGCTCCTCCTGGCGCTGCGCCAGCCCGGCGTCGTGGCGGGCCGCCTCCCCGGCGGTTGCCTCCCGCTGGGCCGCCGCGGCGCTCAGCGCGTTCTCCAGCCGCCTGGTGCTGTTGGTGTAGCGGGCTTCGACGTCGAGGATCAGCTGCCTGGTCGCCTCGGCGAGCCGGTACTGCAGGTCCGCCCGGGCGCGGCCGATCTGCTGCGGGACAAGGTCGGCGGTCTCGCGGCGCAGGTACTCCCGGGCGCGCCGCCGCCCGGCCTCGCCGGGCAGCCGGCGGCGGATCGCGCCGGCCAGCAGCTCGGTCTGCCCGGCCTGCTCCCCGACGACGTAGAAAAACCGCAGGTCTGGTGCCAGCCGGTCACCCGGGCCGGGGACGGTCAGAGCGAGGCCGAGCAGATCGGCGGCCGCCTCGCGGACGGCGTCCAGTTCGGCCCGCAACTGCGACGCAAGTCGCTCGTCGAGGCGGGCTAGGCCTTCCTCCAGCCGCAATGTCTGCTCCTGGCGCCAGGCCTCGGCTTCAGCCACGGCGAGCTGTTCCAGCCGGGCCCGGCCGGACCGCTCGATCTCAGCGGCCTGCGCCGGCCGCAGCTCGCCGGCCAGAAGTGCGTCGATGCCGGCGGTCACGCGGCTGGTGGCCTCCCCCGCTTCCATTTCCGCGGCCACGTTGAGGGCGGCCAGCATCCGAGCCGACTCGGCGTCCGCCAGGTCCGCGGCGTCCTGCCGCCGCACCGCGACAGCGGCCAGCCGCGCCCGGAACGCCTCCACCCGCCCGGCCGCCGAGCATTCTGGCCCATAGCCTGGAGGTGCGCACGCCGTTTCCTTTCCGTTGTTTTCTGTTCTGGTTTGCACCTCAGAGGCTACGGACGGGGACGGCGTGCCCCGCCCGGCACTGGCTCACAGCCCGCCTTGCTTTCATAGCCGCCAATCCCGAGCTGGGAGCGCTTTCATAGCCGCCAATCCCGAGCTGGGAGCGGGCCGCTGTCCAGGCTGGCCGAAGGCCACCCCGAAGGGGCCGCAGGGCCTTGACAGCGGACGCGCCCAGCCGATCATGTCAAGCTGGAAGCAATGCCTGATCACGCCC
>DATJZH010000227.1:0-6007 GCA_035499215.1 Streptosporangiaceae bacterium
TCGTACTCGGTGTCCTCGGCGCGGTAGAAGGTGAAGTCGAAGATCCCGCCCGGGACCATGATGCGGCCGACGTGAGCGAGGCATTCGTCGATGATCGCGAGCGGGCAGTGCGTGAAGACGCTGTTGGCGTTCACCACGGTGAAGTAATCGTCGGGCAGGAAGCTGAATGTCAGGTCCTGGACAGGCGTGAGAATGGCCATCTTGCCCTGCAGTCCGTAGTCCGCCAGGGCTTTCTGCGCGGCGAACAGGATGTCCGGCGAGATGTCGATACCGTAATAGCTGCCCTTATCGAGATAGCCGATGAGCAGCCGGCCCGCCCGCAGGTTGCCGCAGCCGATCTCCAGCACGCGGTCCGCGGGCATGAGCCCGTGCTTCACCAGGTAATCGAACTGCATCTGGCCGAACTCGACCCACTCGTCGTGGCCGCTGCTGCCGACGGCGTCGTACACGCTGCGTGACGCCCTCGACTTCATCACCGCGCGGTAGTAGCTGACGTGGTCGCGCGTCCTTGCCCGCAGAAATGCGTCCGTGGCTAGCCGGCGCGCATAGGGCAGGACCTGGTCAGGGTGCCTGACCGCAAAGGCGACCTTGTACGACATCCGTGAACGATTCTGCGACATTGCACCAGTAAAGCGCTTCTCGGCCATTCCCGGGTACCAGAACGGGGGACTGATGCGGACGGGCGGGCGATGGGCGTGGGACGGCTGGCGGCCCCGGCCGGACCGCTAATGGGCCTGCGCGCCAGGCGGGCCGAGCTCGAACCGCATATCCGTTATCCCGTTGTCAAAATTGGAGAGGAGCATGCCGGGCTCGCCAACGGACCGGATCCCCGGGTACCGGGTGAACAGCTCGCGGAAGATCGCGGTCAGCTGCTTGCGGGCCAGGTAGGCCCCCAGGCACAGATGCGGTCCAGGCCCGCCGAAGCCCAAGTGCGGGTTCGGCTGCCGGGTGATATCGAATACGTGCGGGCGGTCGAATACCGACTCGTCGTGGTTGGCGGACGGATAGAACATGGCCACCTTGTCCCCCTTCGCGAAGGCATGCCCGCGCATCTCATAGGCACGGGTAACGGTGCGCCGGAACTGGATGATAGGCGAGGCATACCGGACTATCTCCTCAATAGCCGCGGCGATGTGCCCGTCGAAATCTGACATCAGCAGCTCGCGCTGTTCGGGGAAGTCGGTGAACAGCTTAAGCCCGTGCGCGATGGCGTTGCGGGTGGTCTCGGTGCCCGCCACCAGCAGCAAGTCGAAGAATGAGCCAAGCTCGCGGAACGTCAGCCGCTCGCCCTCCACATTGGCGTTCACCAGCGTCGAGATCAGATCGTCGGCAGGCTCTCGACGCCGCTCCTGGGCCAGGCGGCCGACGATCCGGCGCAGTTCTCCGATGGCCCGCACGTTCCCGGCCGCCAGCCGCAGCGTGCTCAGGCGGCGCATGTCACCCCGGACACCGGAGTAGTGCGTCATCGCCGCGACCCGGCCGGCGATCGTGCGCTGGTAGCGACCCGGGATGCCCATCATGGCGCTGATCATCTGCACCGGCATCGGCTCGGCGACCTGGCGGACGAAGTCTGCAGGGCCTGCCGACGACAGGTCACTGACCAGGTTTTCGGCGCTGTGCTGGATGTGCGCGTCCAGACGGGCCATGATTCGCGGCGCGAACGCGCGCGAGACGATCCGGCGCAGCCGGGCATGCCGGGGATCATCCATGTTTACCAAGGGGGTGCCGAACACTAACGGGACCCATGGCGGCGGCTCGGGGGACGTGACGGCGGGCTCGCTGCTTAAGACGGCCGGATTCCTGCTGGCCTCCACCACGTCCGCGTGCCGGACCAGCGCATAGAAGCCGGCGCCGGATCGGGCTAGCGGGACGCGCTGCTCACGGAAGAACATCGGCTTGTCCAGGGCGCGGAGCCGGCCGAAGGCGGCCATCCGGTCGGCTGGCGGGAGCTTCCAGAAGCGGAGGTCCACCAGGTCGATGCCGAGAGCCGCAGGATCAGTGCCTCGTACCACAACGTCTCCCCCCGGCGCCAAAATATGTTCCGCGAGTATATAAGCCGTGAAAGCCGCACTACAGGTCTTTCCGCACAACCATTCGGGTGTGTCCCGGCCGGGGACCTGCTGGATCGTAGCCTGGATCGCGTTGCCATGAGGGCGGAGCCAGCTCCGGGATCGGGAGCGGATGCCTGCGTTAGGGTACTGGAGCAGATGTCGTATCGGCGAGCACGATCGGCTCAGCTGCGGGTACGCGGTGAGCGAGCGCCGCCGCCTGGTTGAGGAAGGGGTGCAGGTGCCAACTGTTCAGGCAAACGGCCTTGACATCTATTATGAGGTCCAGGGCGAGGGTGAGCCCGTCGTCCTCATCCCCTATCTCGCCGTCGACCAGGCGTGCTACGCCTTCCAGCTGGCCGAGTACGCCAAGCACTTCACCTGCTTCACCGTCGATCTTCGCGGCGCCGGCTTGTCCGGCAAGCCTGAGGGCTCCTATACCACCGAGTTGCTCGCCGACGATATCGCGGGCTTCATGCAGGCTGCTGGCGTTGACCGGGCTCACGTCTTTGGCGTGTCACTGGGCGCGGCGACGGGCATGTGGCTGGCTGCCAAGTACCCGGCCAGGGTGCAGTCTCTTTCGCTGCACAGCGCCTGGCCCGGCACGGATCCGTTTCTGCGGGTAGTGGTCGAGAGCTGGCGGATCATCGCGCAGGGTCTCGGCAGCGTGACGGATATGGTGATCAAGGGAATCTTTCCCTGGTGTTTCACCCCGGAGCTGTACGCGGCACGGCCGGAGTACATCGACTCGCTCGCCGAGTTCGTGCGCGGCCGCCCTATGCCGCCGGTGGACGCCTTTGTCCGCCAGTCGGATGCGGTCTTGACCCACGACGCGCGGCAGGTGCTCGGCTCGATCCAGGCGCCTACCCTGATCACCTTCGGGCGACACGACCAGGTGACGTCCACCCGCTTCGCCGACCCGCTCACCGGCGGGATCTCGGGCTCCGAGCTCCTCGTGTTCGAAGACTGTGCGCACGCCCCGATCTACGAGAACGTCGACGAATTCAACCTGCGGACCCAGGCGTTCCTGCAGCGCCACCGCGGGTAGCGGGTGACGCCCTCCGGCGCGGTCACCTGAGTCGGGAAGCACGAGCAGGCCGCGTCGCCGGTGATCTGCAGGCATCGCGGAAGTCCGGCCTCGAGCGGCGCGTCGGCGCGCAGCCGGGCCAGTTACGCGCGGGAAAGTCTGGTGGCAGGATCGACTGGTGCCTCGTGATCATGATGTAGCGCCGTTCGACCGGCGGGCGCCCGGCTATGACACCGGCTGGCTCGGCAGGTTGCACCACGACATCGCGGACCGTGCAGCAGACCTGGCTCTGGCCTCCGGGCCAAGTCCCCGCCGTGTCCTGGACGTGGGGTGCGGCACCGGCTATCTGCTGCGGCAGCTTGCCCCCCGGGCTCCGGAGGCGGTCGAGCTCGCCGGGATTGATCCTGCGCCTGCGATGATCGAGGCGGCCCGGGCGATGGCCGATGATGATCGTCTGCGATTCTCGGCGGGCGCCGCGGAGCAGCTGCCGTACCCGGACGGCACTTTCGACCTGGTCATGAGCACAACGTCGTTCGACCACTGGGCGGATCAGCGCGCAGGACTCCGGGAATGCGCGCGGGTGATGGCGCCCGGAGGGCACCTGGTTCTTGCTGACCAGTTCTCGGCTTTGCTCTGCGTGTCGCTTCTCGCCCGGCGTCGCGGCAAGGCCCGGACGAAGAAGCGTGCCACTCGCCTTCTGCGCGCAGCAGGGCTCCAGACAGTGCGATGGCAGGATCTGTACGGTGTCATCATCCGCGCGGCGACCGCCACGAAAGCCGTCGCGTGATGCGGCCCTCGCGAGCTGGCAGGGCGACTGGGACGTTTGAAGCATCTGCTCTCGGGCTAGAACCTGGACGACGTGGCTCCAGCCTGCTCTGATCGACGATCCGTCCGCAGTGCCTGGTGCTGCTCGTGCGCACGAATGACAACATGTGGCCGACCCTGACGCCGGGCAATGATGGATGATCCCGCCGGGACCTTCGAGCGGCGTCTTGCTGGCACCGGAGAAGCGAGCCGAGATTCGGCTTGCCGCTGCCCTCTCGGTGAATGGCCCGGACGTTCGAGGGAGCCATGACAGTTAGCGCTACCGGCGGCCGATCGAGGACCCTGATCCTGGCCGCGATGATTTTCGCCGTCTCGATGACCTTCATCGACCAGACCATCGTGTCGATCGCCGCGCCTCAGATACAGCGCGAGCTCGGCTTGAGCAGCACCGGTGTGCAGTGGGCGATCAACGCCTACTTGCTGTCGCTGGCCGCGCTGTTCGCCTTCGGCGGCCGCCTGGCCGACACCGTCGGCCACCGGAAGATGGTGACGCTGGGAGTCGTCGTGTTCGCCGGCGCATCGGCGATGTGCGGCCTCACCCCGAAAGGGAGCTTCGCCGAGGCATGGATCGTTACCTTACGGGTCATCCAGGGCGCAGGCGGGGCGATCATGTTCCCGGCGGCGCTGGCCATAGTGGTGCAGACATTTGCCCTGCGCGAGCGCGGGAAGGCCCTGGCGGTCTTCTTTGGCATAGCTGGCGGCCTCACCGCGATCGGCCCGATCCTGGGCGGCTATCTGACTGAATGGACATGGCGGGCGATCTTCTGGGTGAACATTCCGGTCGCCGTCATTGCTCTTATCCTGATCGCCGTCTCGCGACCTGTCACGGACCACCGGCCGGCCCGGATGGACTACCGGGGCCTGGCGCTGATCGCCTCGGGCGTCGGCCTGAGCGTGTTCGGATTCCAGCAGTCGACCATCTGGGGCTGGAGCAACCCCGCCACCGGCGCGTGCATCGCCGCCGGCGCGGTGCTCCTGGTCGTCTTCTGCTTCGTCGAGGCCCGCACTCCGGCACCGCTCATCCAGGTGCGCATCTTCCGCATCCGGCCTTTCCTGGTTGAGAACATCGTGCTCGGCGTCTCCAACCTGGTATTCATCCCGGTGTTCTTCTTCGCCAGCGAGTACGCGCAGATCGCGCTCGGAAAGTCGTCCTCGCAGGCCGGGCTTCTCCTGCTGTACTTCTTCATCGGGTTCGCCATCGCGGCGCAGATCGGCGGCCGGATGCTCGACCGGGGCGGGGCAAAGCGGCCGGTGGCGCTCGGCTGCGTCCTGGCCGCCGCGGGATTCGGGCTGTGGGCAGGGAAGGTCACCGGGCTGAGTTTCGCCACTCAGCAGTGGTACATCATCGTCGCCGGAGCCGGCATGGGCTTCATGCTCGGGCCAGCGAGCACTGATGCCGTCAACCGGGCGTCCAGGCTCTCGTATGGCGAGGCAACCGGTATCACCCAGACAGTCCGGAACTACGCCGCCAGCCTGGGGCTGGCGATCCTCGGCACCATCCTGGTCACGGAGATGCGCAACAGGATCACCGCCTCGCTGATCACGCAGGGCATGACGAGCGCACGGGCAGGCACTGAGGCATCTGGCATCTCCCAGTCCCAGGCTGGCAGCGGCAGCATCGCATCGATTCCCCATTTTGTGCGGCTCGACTTCGCCTACGCCACGCAGACCGTTCTGTACGTCATGGCAGGGATCATGGCCGTCGCGGCGATCGTGGCCCTGCTCGGGTTGCGCCGAGGGGTGCAGGAGGAAGCGGCGGTGACCGGCACGGGCGCCGAGGGCAGAGTGTCGCAGGGGGCCGGCGAGCGCTAGCGGCCCGGCGCTCAGACCGGAATGGCCCGGCGCTCAGACCGGAACTGGCGCCTCGCGGAGGACTGCCGGGCCGCAAGCCAGTGCCCGGGCCGCCGGCCGGCCGCCGGGCTCGGTGACGGTGACGTCGACGTCCACGCGCCCCCGTCAGGGCGCAATCGCGTGCTCGACCCAGGATCGCAGCGCGGCGGCCGGCGCGGCGCCCGTCTGGCGTGCCGTCACCTGCCCGCCGCGCAGCACCAGCAGTGTCGGGATGGACTGCACGCCGAAGCGCTGCTGCAGCCTCGGCGAGTCGTCC
>DATJZH010000228.1:0-17678 GCA_035499215.1 Streptosporangiaceae bacterium
GATCGCGGCCGCGGCTGGCAGTGCGGACAGCTGAATGCCGACCGGTTCATGAACTTCTCCTGGCGGACCGGCGCGGCGCACCGCGGGCATGGCAGGCCAGCCTGTCCGTAGACGGCGAGCGACCGGTCGAAATAACCGCTCTGCCCGTTCACATTGACGTACATGCTGTCAAACGACGTCCCGCCAGCCTCAAGCGCCTCGCTGAATACGTCCTGTACCGCGGCAATCAGCCGGACGACGTCGTTGCGCCGCATGGTGTCGGTCGCGCGCGCCCAGTGCATGCGCGCGCGCCACAGCGCCTCGTCGGCGTAGATGTTGCCTACTCCGCTGATCAGCGACTGGTCGAGCAGCGCGCGCTTGATGCCGGTGCGCCGTGCCCTGAGCCGCTCGGTGACAGCGGCCAGATCGAACGCGGCGTCCAGCGGGTCAGGGGCAATGTGCGCGATAGCCGCGGGGAGCATGGCGCCGCCAGGCGAATACATCATGTGCCCGAAGGTGCGCTGGTCGGTGAACCGCAAATCGGGGCCGGCATCGCGGAAAGCGAATCGGATCCGCACATGCGGCGACAGCGGGCGGTCAGCCGGGCCGATCAGCAGCTGGCCGCTCATCCCGAGATGGGCAAGCACGGCGTCGTCACCAAGAGGCAGCCACAGGTACTTCCCCCGGCGGCGAGCGCCGTCAACAGCCCGGCCGCGCAGGGCCGAGGCGAAGTCGTCACCGCCAGCGAGATGGCGCCGCACCGCCCGTGGATGCAGGACGGCGACCGAGTCGATGGTCCGGCCGCTGACGTGTGCCTGCAGGCCACGGCGGACGATCTCCACTTCGGGCAGCTCGGGCACCGGCTAGTCCAGGCGCTCGCCGTCGCCGCCCGAGCCCGCTGGCGCGGCGCTGATCGCAGTCCACGCCGCCTCCGCGGCCTGCTGCTCAGCCTCCTTCTTGGAGCGCCCCTCGCCTTCCCCGTAAATGCTGCCGCCGATCCTGACCGATGCGCGGAACGACTTCTGGTGATCGGGCCCGCTCTCTTCCACGTGATATTCCGGCACCCCCAGCAGCTCGGCAGCGGTGAGCTCCTGCAGCGATGTCTTCCAGTCCAGTCCAGCGCCCAGCATCGCCGAGCGGGCTATGACCGGGTCGAACAGGCGGTGCACGAGCTCATCGGCGGCAGCCAGCCCGCAGTCGAGGTAGACGGCGCCGATGACCGCCTCCAGCGTGTCGGCAAGTATCGACGACTTGTCCCTGCCGCCGGTACCTTCCTCGCCCTTCCCCAGGCGGACGTAGGACCCCAGGCGCAGGCCACGGGATACGCCCGCCAGCGCGCGCATGTTGACGACAGCCGCGCGCAGCTTGGCCAGCTGCCCTTCCGGCAGATCGGGATACTCGCGGAAGAGCGTGTCGGTCACGACGAGGCCGAGCACTGAGTCGCCGAGAAACTCCAGCCGCTCGTTGGTCGGCAGGCCGCCGTTCTCATAGGCGAACGACCGGTGCGTCAGCGCCCGCTCGAGCAGCTCGCGGCCGAGCTGCGCCTTGAGCATGCCGAGCAGATCGCCGGTGTCGGCGCCGGCCGCATAGCCGTCGCCGGGCGTTTCACTCACTCACTCATCGTCTCCCTCCCGCGGCGCAAATCCGCGGTGCGCGGGCCGGGCAGCCAGCCCGGGATACCACGTGCTGCGCCTCAGGAAGGAGTGATCACCTGGCGCCGGTTGTAAGTGCCGCACACAGGACATGCCGTGTGCGGCAGCTTGGGCTCACGGCACTGCGGGCAGCTTACGAGCCGAGGTGCCGTAGCCTTCCAATTCGCCCGCCGCGACCTGGTATTGCTACGCGACGTCCGTCGCTTCGGTACAGCCATCTCAGTGCTCCTTCGCATTATTTTCCCTTATCCCGGACGGGTGCCCGCCCGGCATTCCCGTATCCGGCACCGCGCTTTCCGGCACCGCGCTTTCCGGCACCGCGCTTTCGCGGCGGCCACCGTCCGCGACCCGGAAATCCCGGAGCGCCGCCCACGCACCGGCTTCGCTGTCGTGCCGGTGGCTCTCGTCGGCGTCCGCGAGCCGGATGCCGCACTGCGGGCACAGGCCCTGGCAGTCATCCGCGCACAGCGGCGAGAGCGGCAGCTCAAGCACCAGCGCATCCCGCAGGGCGGGCTCAAGGTCCAGCAGGTCCCCGGCCAGGAGATACCCGTCCGGGCCGGCCCGGTCAGGGTCGCGGGTGAACAGCTCCCGGAAGCTGACCCGGATAGTCGAGGTGAACGGCTGCAGGCATCGCGCGCACTCCCCGGCCAGCGGCGCGACCACCGAGACGGTGCCGAGCACTCCCTCCGCAACGCCCTCGAGCTGGACATCGAGCCCGAGGTCGGCCCCTTCAGGGACGCCGACGAGCTGCACGCTCAGCTCGGCCGGAGCGGAAACGGTACGCCTTTCGCTGCGTGCCGATCCTGGACCGAGGGTCCGGGTATCGAAGATAAGCGGCCCGCGCGGATCGAGCTGCTTCCGGTGCTTGGATCGGGGCAGTGGCATGGCAGACAGATGAGGTGGCAGGGGTATCGGGCGACCAAGCTTACCTTCCGGCCTGCAGTAATCCTAACCTGGCCCGGTCCGGGGGCGGGCGGCGGGGCCGCGGCGCCGGACGGCGAGATGCCGTAGCGCCGGACGGCCGGAGATGCAGCCGGCCGGGTGCCGTGGCCGGCTCGTGGCCGGCGCTCAGGACGGGCTCAGCCGTCCCTTGAGCGCGTCCAGCACCGGGTCGGGCACGAGCCCGCTGACATCGCCGCCGTACTTGGCGAATTCCTTCACCAGGCTCGACGACAGGAAGGCGTAGAGCGGATTGGCCGTCATGAAGAACGTCTCGACGCCGGACTGGTTGTAGTTCATCTGCGCCATCTGCATCTCGTAGTCAAAGTCGCTCACGGCACGCAGGCCCTTGACAATCGCCGAGACGTCGTGCACGCGGCAGAACTCAACGATCAGCCCGTGGAACTTCTGCACCCGCACGTTGGGGTGCTTCTTGGTGGCCTCGCGCAGCAGCTCGACGCGCTCGTCGACGGTGAACAGCGCGGATTTGGACGGATTGTGCAAGACGGCCACGATGACCTCGTCATAGATCAGCGCGGCACGGGCGACGATGTCGAGATGACCGTTGGTGACTGGGTCGAACGAGCCCGGACAGACCACACGACGCACGGCGATTCACCCTCCTGCAGGCGATGATGGCGCACGCTCGGCGCCTGCGGCGAGACCGTACCAGAGGGTCGCCTCGCCGTAGCTGCGGCATCGGTCGGGGATATACCCCGGCGGCCATGGCAGCGGGCCCGACCGGGTGGCGCGCTCCACGCACACCAGCGCGGCCGGCGCCAGCCAGTTGCCGCGCGGCAGCGCGAGCAGCAGCCGCTCCAGCTCGTCGTCGGGGGCCGCATACGGCGGATCGGCGAACACGAAGTCGCGCGGCCGCTGATCGCCGATGCCGCGGCCCAGGGCCCGTTCGACCCGGCCAGCGATCACCCGGGCTCCCGGCAGCCCGACGGCCGCGATGTTCTCTCGGATCACCCGGACTGCACCCGCATCTGACTCCACCAGCAGCACGTCGGTCGCGCCGCGAGACAGCGCCTCGAGCCCGACTGCGCCCGAGCCGGCGTACAGGTCGATTACCGCCGCTCCCGCGAGCGTGCCCCGGATCGCCAGCGTCGTGGCGAACAGGCCCTCGCGGGCACGATCACTGGTCGGGCGGATGGACCTGCCGGGCGGCACGGCCAGCCGCCGGCCGCCCGCTGAGCCCGCGATGATCCTCGTCATGCCTTCTCGAGAAAGTCGGCCCGCTCAGCGTCAAGCAGGGCACGGATCACGGCCGCCAGCCCTGGCTGGCCGGCCAGCGCGGGGTCGGCGGCCACAAGCCCGCTGGCTTCCTCCCGGGCGCGGCCGATCAAGTCCTCGTCAGCGAGCAGGGTCAGCAGCCGCAGGCTGGAGCGCCGCCCGGCCTGGGCCGCGCCGAGCACGTCGCCCTCTCTGCGCTGCTGGAGATCCAGCCTGGCCAGGATGAAGCCGTCCAGCGTCGCCGCGACCGCATCCAGCCGCTGGCGCGCGCTGCCGCCCTCGGGCGCCTCAGTCACCAGCAGGCACAGGCCCTCGTGGCTGCCCCGGCCTACCCGCCCGCGCAGCTGGTGCAGCTGTGACACGCCGAACCGGTCCGCGTCCATGATGACCATGGCGGTCGCGTTCGGCACGTCCACGCCGACCTCGACCACGGTGGTCGTCACTAGGACATCCACTGCGCCGCCGGTGAAGGAGCGCATGACCTTGTCCTTCTCATCCGGCGGCAGCCTGCCGTGCAGGACAGCCAGGCGCAGCCCGGTCAGCGGGCCGCGCTCGAGCTCGGCGGCGAGATCCACCACGGCCAGTGCGGGGCGCCGCGGCGCAGCGTCGTCCGTGCCGCCGCTGATGTCGTCGGCAGGACTGTCGCCGTCATCCTGCCGGCCGGCAGGCTTGCCGCGCCCGGCGGTCCCGCCCGGCTCTTCGGTGCCGATCCGCGGGCATACGACATAGGCCTGCCGCCCGCGCGAGGTTTCCTCCCTTATCCGTTCCCAGGCCCGGTCGAGGTAGTGCGGTTTCTCGGCGGCGGGGACCACGTGCGTGACAATCGGCGAGCGGCCGGCCGGCAGCTCGGTCAGGGTCGAGATGTCAAGGTCGCCGAATACCGTCATCGCGACGGTACGCGGAATGGGGGTCGCGGTCATCACCAGCACATGCGGTCTGCCCTCGCCCGCCTTCTCCCGCAACGCGTCGCGCTGCTCGACTCCGAACCTGTGCTGCTCGTCGATGACCACCAGCCCGAGGTCAGCGAACTGCACTTTCTCCTCGAGCAGCGCGTGCGTGCCGATCACGATCCCCGCTGCCCCGGATGCCGCCTCCAGCAGAGCTCCGCGGCGTGCCGCCGCGCCCTGCGAGCCGGTCAGCAGGGCCAGCCGGGTCGCGTGCTCGGCCCCGCCGAGCTGGCCCGCCTGCGCCAGCGGCCCGAGCAGCTGGCTGATCGACCGGTAGTGCTGCTGAGCCAGCACCTCGGTCGGGGCGAGCAGCACCGCCTGCCCGGCGGCGTCTACCACCTGCAGCATCGCCCGGACCGCGATCACCGTCTTGCCCGAGCCGACCTCGCCCTGCAGCAGCCGGTGCATCGGGTGCTCATGTCTGAGGTCGTCGGCGATGGTGGCGCCCGCCAGCTGCTGGCCCACCGTCAGCTCGAACGGCAGCGCAGCGTCGAACTCGGCCAACAGGCCGCCGGCCGCCGGCGGCCTGGGCGTGGCGCTGTAATCCGCCGCGGCCAGCCGCCGCTGCGCGAGCACCACCTGCAAGGAGAGGGCCTCGTCCCACTTCAGCCGCAGCTTGGCCCTGGCCAGGTCCCCGCGGTCGACCGGGCGGTGGATCCCGCGCAGCGCGTCGGCATACCCGCACAGGCCGTGGCGGCTGCGGACATCGGCAGGCAGCGGATCGCTTGGCACGTCGAGCACATCGAGCGCGATCTGCACCGAGTCGGCGATCTTCCAGGAGGAGATCTCCTTGGCTGCCCGGTAGACGGGAATGAGCTCGGATGCGAACTCGCTCGCCCTGGCCGCAGGGTCACCGGTGCCCAGCAGCTCGTAGTCGGGATGCGCCAGCTGCCGCCTGCCCCGGAAGGTCGACACCTGACCGGAGAACAGGCCGCGGACGCCGGGCCGCAGCTCGCGCTCGCGCCTGTCCTGCCGTCCACGGCCGAAGAACGTCAGCGTCAGGCTTCCCCGCCCGTCGGTGACGGCAGCCTCCAGGATGGTGCCCGGCCGGCTGCGCATTGTACGCATGGTCACCTTGGCGATCTCTGCCTGGACGGTCACGTGCTCTCCGTCGCGCAGCGAGGTGAGCTCAGTCAGCTCGCCGCGCTCGTCGTAGCGGCGCGGGTAGTGCGCAAGCAGCTCGCCGACGGTCCGGATTCCGAGAGCCTGGTCCAGCCGCTTGGCCGCCTTGTCCCCGACCGCCAGCCGCAGCGGGTCCTCAAGCGTCGCCATGGGAAGTTACTCCGCTCCGATCAGCATGTCCGGCACCGCCGCCATACCCGGCAGGATAGGACCCGGCCCTGTCAGCGCGGGCGGGGGCGCTGACGCGCCGGCCGGCGGGCTTCATCCCGGGCAGGCCTGCGATCCCGGTCCCGGCTCGCGCTGCCGCCCGCCTGTCGGATACCCTTCGGTGACCGCGTAGGCGCAGCCGGGCGGTGACCTAACTCGCTAACACCCAAATGGAGCGATCCCGTGGCTTCAGTCTGCGACGTCTGCGGCAAGAGGCCGGGTTTCGGCAACAACGTGTCACACTCGCATCGCCGCACCCCGCGCCGCTGGAACCCCAATATTCAGACCGTGCGCGCCATGGTGGGCAAGACTCCCAAGCGGCTGAACGTGTGCACCTCCTGCATCAAGGCAGGCAAGGTCACCCGCTGATAACGGCCGCTGCCCGACACTCCGGCTGACGCCCTGATGACCGGCAAAGCAGGGCTGGCCCGGATGACCTGGAATGCCCAGCTGGCGCTGCCTGATCAGCCGGAAATGCACAGTGACGGGTGCTGTCGCCGGGCGCGCCGCGGCGTGTGACACGGCAGCGCGATGCCACCGGGAAGGAGCGCGGCCCCCGGAAAGGGCGTGCCGCGCGATCCTCAGCCACCGGGCTCTGGCCGGCGGCGCGGGCCCGACACGCGTGCCGGGCGTGCTGATGGCCAGCGAGCCGGTCGCCGGCTGATCGCGACTCGCAGCGCTGAGCGCTGCAATGCTGGTACGCTGGCGGGCCGAAGCTCAGCACCTGGTGCGGTGCCTCCAGCGCGAGTATCGCAGCGACGACCACTCCGGCGCCGGCGGCAAACCAGGGAGTGATGAACGTCGCGCGCACCCATCGCGAGGCAAACGTCCCGGCCCTCGCACGAGAGCCGCGGCCGGCCCCGCGCGCCCGCGTCCCGCCGGCCGCTGCCGGGCCGTGAGCGGCAGCGGTGACGCGGACGCCACGACCGGAAGGAGCTTTCCGGCGCTGCGCCCTGTGCCTGGGAATGCACTCGCTGCGACGTCGCGGCATCACAGGTTTATATCAAGCGAGCGCTCATCCTGCCACCGCCAAAATTCAGGTGCTGACTGCTCGACTCCCGGTAAAGGCCCAGTACGAGACTGGGCCCCAGCTGGTGCGCGGCCCAGTCTCATCCCCGCCAGCGGCCCCCGACAGGGGCCATCAAAATCTAATGACGGAAATGATCCCACCCGTCAAGATCACTGCGGCTTCGCCCGTCCACCTGTACCCCGCTGCCCGTCCCGACTGTGCCGATGCTCGACCAGCCGGGCGGCAGGAAGGTGCCGGGCGGAAAGGTTGCGGCGAGCGCATGGTCCTCGCCACCGGACAGGACCCAGGCCAGCCAGTCCTGGCCGCCAAGCGCGGCCGCCGCCGCCCGCAGGGCGCCGGCCGCAGCGACGGTGCCCGCCGCCAGCCTCCCCTGCTGGATGTCGATGGCCACGCCGCTGGCGGCGGCTACATGGCCGAGATCCTGGACCAGGCCGTCGCTGATGTCGATCATCGAGGTTGCGCCGGCCGCCGCGGCCTGCGGCCCGGCGGCATAGGGCGGCCGCGGCCGCCGGTGCGCGGCCACCAGCCCGGCGAGATCCTGATCGGCGGGCGCGGACGTGCCGCCGTCAGCCGCCCCGCTGGCCAGGCCGGCCGCCAGCAGCGCGAGCCCAGCGGCGGAACTGCCCAGCATGCCCGCCACCGCCAGCAAGTCGCCGGGATGCGCGCCGCGCCTGGTGACCGGGTCCGTGCCCGCCAGGTCACCGAGCGCGGTGATCGCCAGCATGACCGAATCGGCGGCCGACACATCGCCGCCCGCGACTGACGCCCCGGCGATCGCGCACTCCTCGGCGAGGCCGCGGAAGAAATCCTCGGCCCAGCGCACCGGCAGATCGCCTGGCGCGGCAAGGCCGACGAGCAGCGCTGTCGGCCGGGCGCCCATCGCCACGACGTCCGCAAGGTTCTGCGCCGCAGCCTTGCAGCCGATGTCGAACGGGCCCGACCAGTCCTGCCGGAAGTGCCGTCCCTCCACGAGCAGGTCCGTGCTCGCGACCACCCGGGCGTCAGGCGCCCGGATCACCGCCGCGTCGTCGCCTATGCCGACGATCTGCGCGGCGCCCCGCGGGACAAGGGCCTGGATCGCCGCGATCAGACCGAACTCCCCAAGGTCCGCGACGGTGATGACGGCCTCCCGACCTTCCCTGTAGCTCCCCCCGGCCGCCGCCGGTGCTCCTAAGGTAGCGTGGCCACCACAACGGCGACCGGAGGGACGATATGGTGCAGGCATACATCCTCGTCCAGACTGAGGTCGGGAAAGCCGCCGATGTCGCATCCTGCATCGGGAAGATCGCCGGCGTGACCCAGGCTGACGACGTCACCGGTCCCTACGACGTCATCGTCCGGGCCGAGTCGGACAATGTTGACGATCTCGGAAAGCTCGTGGTGGCGCAGATTCAGTCCGTCCCGGGGATCACCCGCACCCTCACCTGCCCTATCGTGCACATCTAGGCCCCGGGCAGCCGCCGGCCGACTTGGCGGGCGCGCGTCACCTAGGGCAGCCTGGCGAGCAGCGGCCCGGCCAGGGCGCTCGTACGCGGGCCCAGCCCGATCAGTGTCGCTAGCCGCAGGTCAGCGATGGTATCCACGTCCCTCCGCAGTCCCGCAATGCCGGGAATGTTCAGTTCGGCTGCCCCGGTCGCCCGGTGCGCCTGCCGCGACCCCGGGCCGAAGCGGGGGCTGAACACCGCGTCCGGCGCTGCCGCATACAGCGTGGTTCCCGTGCCCGCGGCGTCGGGCACGAAGGCCTGCCGCCGGCAGGCGGCGGCGACCAGGGCGCGGCCGAGCTCAGCCGGACCGAGCGCTGGCAGATCCGCGGCCAGGCCAGCGCGGCCGCAGCCGGGCCATCGCTGGCTGGCGTAGGCGGCACCGAAGATCAGCGCGCGATTCAGCCCGCCGGCGGGCTCGCTGCCGATGACCGCCGCGCCGAGGCCGGCCAATTCACTCCGGGCGGTTTCGTCGTCGGTCACCACGACGACCTGGCCGACAGCAGGGCAGTTCGCGCCTGCCACCACCGTATCGGCCGCCATCGCCAGCGCCAGCTCGGCTCGGCGCCGGCTGTCGAGGCCGGTGAGCCTGGACTTGGCTCGGGCAAGTACCTTGACGGGGACCACCAGCGACCAGCCGGGTGAGCAGTCGGACACCATGGTCATGATCCTGCCTCGACACGGCAGCGCCTGAACCGGGAGACTGGCCACATGACGAGCGAGCGACTGCCCGGCAAACGCGCGGATGGGGGCTACTCGCGCGCCTGGCGCAACGTCTCGAAGATCATCTTGCGGCCGCTGATTCCCATGCTCATGAAGGGCGACTGGCACGGCCAGGAGAATCTCCCGCGCGAAGGCGGCATGATCCTGGCCGCCAACCACCTGTCTTACGCCGATGTGCTCGCCCTGTCGCTCTTCAGCGACAGGGCCGGCCGTTACCCGGTGTTTCTGGCCAAGTCGGCCCTATTCGACGTCAAGCTGCTCGGCCCGATCATGCGCAAGCTCGGGCAGTTGCCCGTGCACCGCGGCCAGGCCGACGCGGCGCTCGTGCTGAGGGACGCCGAGGAGGGTTTGCGCGGCGGCGCTTGCGTGATCTTCTATCCTGAGGCGACGGTCACCCGTGACCCGGACGGGTGGCCGATGGTGGCCAAGACCGGAGTTGCCCGGCTGGCCCTGGCCACTGGCGCGCCCGTTGTTCCCGTGGCGCACTGGGGCGCGCAGGACATCTTGCCGTACGGCAGCTTCCGGCCGCACCTGGTGCCGCGCAAGACCGTCCAGATCCTGGCCGGCCCGCCGGTCGACCTGTCGGAATTCGAGGGCCTGCCGCTCAGCTCGGGGACGCTGCGAGCAGCCACCGACAAGATCATGACGGAGGTGGCCGACCTGCTCGGGAAGCTGCGCGGCGAGGCGCCTCCGGCCGAGCCTTACCACCCGGCGGTAGCGCGCCGGAAGCTGCGGCAGGAACTGCGCGCGCTGCAGGACGGCACCAGCAGCCAGACGCCACCAGCGGACGGCACAGAAACCGGAGAGGCCACGCCGTCGTGAGAGCGGCTGTCATGGGCGCCGGCTCGTGGGGAACGACATTCGCGCAGGTGCTCTGCGACGCGGGCACTCCCGCGACGCTTTGGTGCCGCAGGCGGCTAGTCGCGGAGACGATCAGCTCGGCACACCAGAACCCCGAATACCTTCCGGGCCTGACTCTCACCGAGACGCTGCGGGCTACTGCCGACCCGGCGCAGGCCCTGGCGGGCGCCGAGATTGTCGTCCTTGCCGTGCCGGCCCAGACACTGCGCGAGAACCTGAGCCGCTGGACGGACCTGCTGCCGCGCGACGCGCTTCTGGTGAGCCTGATGAAGGGGATTGAGCTGGGCACCTGCAAGCGGATGAGCGAAGTGATCGCCCAGGTGACGGGGGCGCCGCCCGACCGGATCGCGGTCATCTCCGGGCCGAACCTGTCCAGGGAGATCGCCGAGCGCCAGTACGCGGCCACGGTGGCGGCCTGCCGGGACACCGCCTCCGCCGAGCAGCTGCAGAAGGCATGCCATACCGGCTACTTCCGTCCTTACACCAATCCCGATGTGGTCGGCTGCGAGCTCGGCGGCGCGGTCAAGAACGTCATAGCGGTGGCCGTCGGAATCGCCGTCGGGATGGGATTCGGCGACAACACGCGGTCTATGCTGATCACCCGCGGGCTGGCCGAGATCGCCCGGCTGGGCGCCGCGCTCGGCGCTGAGCAGCACACCCTGGCTGGCCTTGCCGGGATGGGGGACCTGGCTGTCACCTGCAGCTCGCCGCTGTCGCGCAACCGCACCTTCGGCGAGAACCTAGGCCGCGGCATGTCCCTGGCGGACGTGATCGCGATCACCCGGCAGACAGCGGAAGGCGTGAAATCCTCGGTATCCGTGCTCGAGCTGGCGAACAGGCACGGCGTCGAGATGCCGATTACCGAAGTGGTCGTCGCGGTCACGCAGGATGGCCTGGACGTAGGCGAGGCGGCGCTGATGCTGGCCAGCCGCTCGGCCAAGCCGGAGCGCTATGGCGTCTGACCGCAGCGCGCCAGATAGCGCACCGGACAGCACCGCACCGGACAGCACCGCACCGGCCGGCGGTAAGCAAGTTCGCCAGCCCGGCGAGAACACCCGTGCGGTGCACCTGCCGCCGCCGCCGGCGCCGGCCCAGCGTCCGCTGGCCACGCCGGTGTACCGGACTGCCGCGTTCGCGTTCGGTTCCGCCACGGAGTACGCGTCTTTGCTCGCCGATGCCGTGCCCGGCTACAGCTACAGCCGGATCGGCAATCCCACAGTCGAGGCGTTCGCCGATGCGGTGGCCGCCCTGGAAGGCGTGAACCTGCGCGCTCCGGTTGCCGCGCAGGCCTTCGCCTCGGGCATGGCGGCGATCAGCACGGTGTTCTGGGCGTTTACCAGGGCTGGGGCGCACGTGGTGGCACCGTCGGCCGTCTACGGCGGCAGCTACAGCTTCCTGGCGAACGTCGCATCGGGCTTCGGCGTGCGCACTGACTTCGTCGACATAACGGATCTGGCGCGGGTACGGGCGGCGCTGCGGCCCGACACGTCGATCCTCTACGCGGAGACGATCGCCAACCCGACGGTCGCGGTGGCCGATCTGGCGGCGCTGGCTGACCTGGCCCGCGAGACCGGCGCCCTGCTTGTGGTCGACTCGACGCTGGCTCCGCCGGTGGTGTGCCGTCCGCTGGAGCACGGCGCCGATCTGGTGCTGCACTCGGCGACCAAGTACATCGGCGGGCACTCCGATGTCACCGGCGGCGTGGTCACCGGAGCGCCCGAGCTCATTCGCATAATCCGCGACGTGCGGATCGACACCGGCGGCTCGCTGGCGCCGGATGAGGCCTACCTGCTGCGCCGCGGCCTCGAGACACTGCCGCTGCGGGCAGGCCGCCAGTGCTCGACCGCCCACATGCTCGCCGCCGGCATCGCCGGGCATCCCGGCGCGCGCGCGGTCGACTATCCTGGCCTGCCCAGCCATCAGGGCCACGAGCTGGCCAGGTGCCAGTTCGACGCGGGCCCGGAGGGGACGAGGTTCGGCGCGATCGTGACGATCACGCCGAAGGGCGGGCGGGAGGCCGGGATGGCATTCGCCGACCGGCTCCGGGTAGCGCAAGTCGCCGCCTCGCTCGGCGGCACCCACACGAAAGTCAGCCATGTTGCGTCGACGACGCACCGGCAGCTGGATTCCGCCGCGCTCGCCGCCGCGGGGATCGATCCTGGTGCGGTCAGGTTCTCGGTCGGCCTGGAGGACGGCGAGGACCTGCTGGCCGACGCCCTGGCGGCGCTGGACCGGCTGCCGGCCTGCTAAGCCGGACCAGCAGGCAGACGGCCGCCGGGCACGGCCTGTGACAGGACTGGAGGAATCGTGGGCGAGCAGCGCAAGATCCGGGTGGCCGTCGTGTTCGGCGGACGGGGCCCGGAGCACGCCATCTCGTGCCTGGGTGGCGGGGCGATACTCTCCGCCATCGACCGGGACCGGTATGACGTTGTCCCGGTCGGCATCACCAGAGCCGGCAGCTGGGTGCTGGCCGCCGATGATCCCGCCCGCCTGGCCATCACGGCAGGTGAGCTGCCATCCGTCGAGTCGGTGGCCGAGCCCGGCGCCGATATCGTGCCGTGGGCCGCGCAGGGCAGCCGGGCGCTCGCCGCCACGGCGGCCGGCCAGATCCCGCATCTGCTCGGTGAGGTGGACGTGGTGCTGCCGGTGCTGCACGGCCCGTTCGGCGAGGACGGCACGATTCAGGGCCTGCTGGAGATGGCCGGAGTGCCCTATGTCGGCGCCGGGGTGCTGGCCAGCGCGGTCAGTATGGACAAGGAGTACATGAAGGTTGTATTCGAGTCACGCGGGCTGCCCGTCGGCCCGCGAGTGGTCATCCGGCAGCCCGACTGGCAGCCGCGGGGCGCCGCACCGACAGCGGAACGCAAGCGGGTGCTCGATGCCATTGAGGAACTGGGCTGGCCGGTATTCGTCAAGCCGGCTCGCGGCGGTTCCAGCATCGGCATATCCAGGGCCGCCGACATCAGCGAGCTCCACCAGGCCATCGAGGCCGCCCGTGAGCATGATCCCAAGATTCTGGTGGAAGCGGCAATCCCTGGCACCGAGATCGAATGCTCGGTGCTGGAAGGCCTCGATGGCGCGGCGCCCGACACGAGCCTGCCCGGCCAGCTCACCATCGGCGGCGGCGAGCAGTTTTACGACTTCGAGGCGAAGTATTTCGACACCGGAACGCGGATGACCATCCCGGCGAGGATTCCGCCCGAGGACATCGACCAGATCCGGCGGCTCGCGGCTGCCGCATTCGAGGCGGTCTCCTGCGAAGGCCTGGCGCGGGTGGATTTCTTCTACACGCCCGACCGGAAGATCGTGATCAACGAGATAAATACGATGCCCGGCATGACGGCGAGTTCCTATTTCGCGAAGATGTGGGAAGCCACCGGGATCGGATTCAACGAGCTAATCGGGCGGCTCCTGCAGACCGCGCTGCGCAAGGGCTCCAGCCTGCGCTGAGGCGCGACACCGGCGGCCGGGCAGTCCGAGCGGGCCGACGGCATGCGGCAAGCGACGCCAGTGCAGCGCCTGCCGCACGCCGCCGCTGGCCGACCCGCCGCGGGCCGGCCGATTCCCGGCGCTGAGCTAGCGCCTCGCCGCCGCTGCCTTCTTCTCACCGTTGACGATCGCCTTGAAGTCCGAGCCTGCCCGGAACTTGGGCACCGCCGACTTGGGCACCTTGATCGATGCGCCGGTGGCCGGGTTGCGCGCGGTGCGGGCTGGCCGCACGGCCTTCTCGAATACCCCGAATCCGGTAATTGCCACCTTGTCTCCCTTGGCGACAGCGGCCTGGATGGTGTCGAGTACCGCGTTCACGGCCTCGGTCGCGGTTTTCTTATCTCCCAACCGGCCCGAAATCGCATCGATCAGGTCACGCTTGTTCATTTTCTACTCCTGCGTTTCCCCAACGGGCGGTCGCGCGGACAGGGCAGCCGGGCTTCGCGACCTCTTGACGTGCCTGAAATTAAGCGATCCAGCGCCTGCGCACAAACACCTGGCAGAAAAATGACGCGTGTCGACGCCTGAACTGCTCACAATCTACGGGATTGCGAATTTCATTAACGGGTCCGGGCTCAAAGTGCGCCGTCCCGCCGGTGATCTGCGCGCACTGCCGTCTTAGTCCGGTCGCCCCGGCGCCCCGTCCCGGCCGCGGCGGCACCGCTGTCCCGCATACCGGCCTGCGCGGCCACGTCGATGTCCGCGAGCAGGCTGTCGAGCCGCCGGCCGATTCGGGCCGCGCCGGCACCTGCGGCCTTCATGGCGTCGCAGATCGCCGCCAGCCTGCGCGGCAGCCGCACCCGCGCGTCGCCGGCCAGCTCCGCGGAGCTGAGATGACGCCGCACCATCAGCCGCCGCGCCACAACGTCGCTGACGTGGCCGCACTCGGCGGCGGGCTCAAGGCCAGCTACTCTGGCAACATGTCAGCATATTGTATGTTATATGGAAACTGTTGACCTAAGAAAGCCCGGCGCGGCCTGGCCGGGCGCTCGCGCTCGGCGGGCACGGCAATCCAGGACTGGCACCGTCCTGCCGGGCCGCCGCAGTCACGGGACAGATCGGGCGTATCGGTAGGGCAGTCTGGTCTGTGAACTATGGCCCTAAGGCCCTTCTGCCCGCGCGCCGCATTCCATAAGCTGAGGCCCCCTAGTCATGAGGTCGCGTCGATGAAAGTTGCCGTCGTCAAGGAGACAGCTCCTGCCGAGCGCCGCGTCGCGCTCGTGCCCGAAGCTGTCGTCAAGCTGTGCGCTGCCGGGCTGGAAGTCCTGGTGGAGTCCGGTGCCGGCGCAGGCGCCTGGCACCCGGACAAGAGCTACGCAGAAGCCGGAGCCGCCGTGGTCTCGCGGGCCGAGGCGCTGTCGACCGCGGATGCCGTGCTGACGGTCGTCCGGCCCGATGAGCAGACCATCACCCGGCTGCGGCCCGGACAGGCGCTGCTGGGGATGCTGTCCCCGCTCACCGACCCCGTCCTGGTCCGCCAGCTGGCAGCCGCCGGCGTCACGGCGGTGAGCCTGGACCTGATCCCGCGCACCCTGCCGCGGGCGCAGCCGATGGATGCGCTGAGCTCGCAGGCCAACATCGCCGGGTACAAGGCGGTGCTCATCGCGGCCGCCGCCTACGGGCGCTTCTTCCCGCTGCTGATCACGGCCGCCGGGACCGCCCGGCCCGCCAAGGTGCTGGTCCTGGGCGCGGGCGTGGCCGGCCTGCAGGCCATCGGCACGGCCAGGCGGCTCGGCGCGGTGGTGAGCGGCTACGACGTGCGCCCCGAGACCAAATCCGAGGTGGCGTCGCTGGGCGCGACGTTCATCGAGCTGACCGCGGTCGGGCCCGCCTCCGGGGAGGGCGGCTACGCACGGCAGCTGACCGATGAGGAACGGCAGGCTCAGCAGGAAGAGCTTGCCGGGCACATAGCCCAGCAGGACGTCATCATCACCACCGCGCAGGTACCCGGCCGCCGCCCGCCCCAGCTGATCAATGCCAGCGCCCTCAAGGCGATGGCGCCCGGCTCGGTCATCGTGGACATGGGCGCCAGCGAGCTGGGCGGGAACGCAGAGGGCTCGCAGCCCGGCGAGACCGTGGTGACCGGCAACGGCGTCACGATCATCGGGGCAGGCAGCCTGCCGTCCTCGATGTCCGCCGCGGCCTCGGCGATGTACGCGCGCAACATCAGCGCACTGCTGCTGTACCTGGTCAAAGACGGCTTGCTGGCCGTCGACCTCTCCGATGACCTCCAGGCGGGCGTCATCATCACCCGTGACGGCCAGGTCGTGCACCCTGCCCTGGCCAAGCCCGCCGCCCCGACCCAGCCCGCCCTGGCCGATTCTCCTGGAGGGACCGCCCGTGTCGACGGCACTTCTCACTGACCTGACCATTTTCATACTGAGCCTTTGGGTGGGCTTCGAGGTCATCAGCAAGGTCCCCGCAACGCTGCACACGCCGCTGATGTCGGCAGCCAACTCGATCCACGGGATCGTGCTGGCCGGAGGCCTGCTGATCGCCCTGACCGCCAACAACGCGGCCGGCTACATCATCGCGTTCGTGGCCTGTGCCTTCGCCGCGATGAACGTCGTCGGCGGATACGTGGTCACCGGACGGATGCTGAAAATGTTCCGTCGCCGCCCCACAGCGCCACCGGCGGCAGAGCCCGCAGCGGCCGAGCAAGTGACCGCGGGACGGCAGGCATGAGCACTTTCTCCTGGGTCATCCAGCTGATCTACGTCCTTGCGGCGTCCTGCTTCGTGTTTGGCCTGCACCTGATGAACAACCCCGCGACCGCGCGCCGCGGTAATCAGGTCTCGACCAGCGGCATGATCGTCGCCATCGCGGCGACGGTTGCTCTCATCATCCACACCGGAGGTGTGACCTCTACTGGCTGGATCGTGATCGTCGCGGGCACGCTGGTCGGCGCTGGGGCGGGCCTGTACTCAGCGCGGACTGTCCAGATGACGGCGATGCCGCAGCTGGTGAGCATCTTCAACGCGGTCGGCGGTGGCGCGGCCGCGCTGGTAGCGATTCACGATTACATGACCCTGACCAGCGCCGGCGGCAACGTCCCCGCGTCAACGACGGTCACCACCGCGCTCGACGTCATCATCGGCTCGGTCACGTTCTCCGGCTCGATCATCGCCGCTGGCAAGCTGCAGGGCCTGATCACCTCAGCGCCGGTGACCTTCCCCGGCGCGCGCTTCGTCAACCTGCTCCTGGCGGCCATCGCCGTGGGCGCCGGCGGCTACATGATCGCCAGCCCGAGCCTGATCGCGCTTTGGATAGTCATCGCGGCCTCGCTCGTGTTCGGCGTATCGATGGTGATGCCGATCGGCGGGGCTGACATGCCTGTTGTCATCTCACTGCTGAACGCGTTCACCGGAACCGCGGTCGCGATGGCCGGTTTCGTCATCAACAACTGGGCGCTGATCATTGCCGGCGCCCTGGTAGGTGCCTCCGGCGGAATCCTGACCAAGCTCATGGCTGATGCGATGAACCGGTCCATCGGCAACATCATCATCGGCGGCTTCGGGACCGGCGACTCTGGCCCGGCAGCGGCTGTCACCGGCGGCGCCGGGGTCCAGGCAATCGCCGCCGACGACGCGGCCATCCAGCTCGCCTATGCCTCCAAGGTGATCATCGTACCGGGCTACGGACTGGCTGCCGCGCAGGCACAGCATGAGGTCGCCGAGCTTGCCGAGGTGCTTGAATCGCGGGGAGTGGAGGTCAGCTACGCGATTCACCCGGTCGCGGGGCGCATGCCCGGCCATATGAACGTGCTGCTGGCCGAGGCGAATGTGCCTTACCCGCAGCTGAAAGAAATGGACGACGTCAACCCGGAGTTCGCCCGCACGGACGTTTCGCTCGTGATCGGCGCCAACGACGTCACCAACCCGGCAGCCCGGCGAGCAGGCACGGCGATCTCCGGCATGCCGATCCTCGATGTCGACCACTCCAAGCGCATCATCGTGATCAAGCGATCGATGGGCCACGGCTACGCCGGCATCGACAACGAACTGTACGTCGA
>DATJZH010000229.1:0-16958 GCA_035499215.1 Streptosporangiaceae bacterium
GCGCCGGATGCCGCAGACGGAACAGGCAGAACGCCCGCGAGCAGCTGCAGCAGGGTCGTCTTGCCGCTCCCGTTGGCCCCCACCACGCCCACCCGCTCGCCGGGACCCAGCTGCCAGGTCACGCCCCGCAGGAGATCCCGCTGCCCGGCCGTAACCGTGACGTCATCGAGCTCGAGCACGGTCCTGCCCAGCCGGGCTGCCGCGATCCTGGTCAGCTCGATCTTGTCCCGAGGCGGCGGCTCGTCCGCGATCAGGGCGCTGGCGGCCTCCATCCGGAACCTGGGCTTGCTCGTCCTGGCTGGCGGCCCGCGCCGCAGCCAGGCCAGCTCCTTGCGGAGCAGGTTGCGCCGCCGCTGGTCGTCGGCCGCCGCGATCCTGGCCCGCTCGGCCCTGGCCAGCACGTAGGCCGAATAGCCGCCCTCGTAGGAGTGGACCCGGCCGTCAGCCGCCTCCCAGGTCCGGTCACTCACGGCGTCGAGGAACCACCGGTCATGGGTGACCACGACGTAGGTCTGCGCGTGCTCGCGCAGATACCCGGCCAGCCAGCGGATCGCCTCGATGTCGAGATGATTGGTCGGCTCATCCAGCAGCAGCAAGTCGTGCCTGCCCCACAGCAGGGCCGCGAGCGCGGTGCGGCGGCGCTCGCCCCCGGACAGCTGTTCTGCATCTGAAGCGGGGTCGATGCCGGACAGCAGCGTCGAAATGACGCCGCGGCTCCTGGCGTCCGCCGCCCACACGTGCTCGGGCACCGAGCCGAACACGATGTCGCGCACGCCCCCGGACAACTGCTCGCTCTGCGGCAGATAGCCGATCCGCGCGTCGCGTGCTCGCGTCGCCCGGCCCGAATCCAGGCCGGCCAGGCCTGCCAGCGCGGCCAGCAGCGTTGTCTTGCCCGCCCCGTTGCGCCCGACGACGCCGATCCGGTCACCCGCCGCCACCCCGAGCGACACGCGGTCAAGCAGCGCCCGCTGGCCGTAGGCCTTGCTCGCCGCTTCCAGATTGACCAGGTTCACGCTAATCCCCGGCGGGCCAGAATCGCCGCGCCGGGAGCGGGACCGCTCGCCTGCACGACCGAGCGGCAGACCCCGGCGCCGGTCAGCGACACCGCGAGGTCCCCGGCGCTCTGGGCGTCGGCTGCCAGGAACGCGCATGTCGGCCCGGAGCCAGACACCACCGCTCCCAGGGCGCCGTGCTCCCGGCCGGCCGCCAGCGTCCGGCGAAGCTCAGGCATCAGCGAAACGGCAGCCGGCTGCAGGTCATTGGCCAGCAGCGGACCCACCGCCGCCGCATCGCCCGAGCGCAGCGCCGCCAGCAGCGCCGTGTTCAGCGCGGGCTCGGGCGCCCGGCGCGCCGCCGGGGCGGACGCGCCCCCCCGGGCCGCGCGCAGCCGGTCGCAGGTCGCGTACACAACAGGTGTCGGGAGGGAGCCGGCCGCGAACGCCAGGACCCAGTGATAAGTGCCGGCCACCAGGGCAGTAGTCAGACGCTCACCGCGGCCCTGCCCGATTGAGGTGCCGCCGGCCAGCGCGAAAGGGACATCGCTGCCGAGGGCTGCCGCGACCCCGCTGAGCTCCTGCATGCTCAGGCCGGTCCGCCACAGCTCGTTGCAGGCCAGCAGCGCGGCGGCCGCGTCGGCGCTGCCGCCGGCAAGCCCGGCGGCCACCGGTATCCGCTTGCGGATGTCGATCCGCACGGCCGGCCTGCCCCAGCCGCGGCGGGCGAGCGCCCGCTGCAGCGCCGTCACCGCCTTGACCGCGAGGTTCGCGCTGCCACGCGGAACGGAGTCCGCGCCCTCACCGGTGACCAGCACCGTCGTGCGGTCCGCGGGCGAGACAGTCACCTCGTCGAAGAGCGAAACCGCGTGAAAGACCGTCACCAGATCGTGGTAACCGTCCGGGCGGACCGGCCCGACGGCAAGCTGGAGATTCACTTTCGCAGGCACCCGCGCGGTCACCGGCAGCGGGGCGGCGGTCACTGACGTCACGACTTATGATCGCAGGCCGTCAGGAGTGCTTCGCGCAGCCCCGCGGAGGTGCCATGCCCTGCCGTGCAGTTTCGACGGTTAACACCAGTTATAACTACTGAGGGCACCTGAAGTACTACTTTGTGCCAGAATAAGTTCCCAGCCACGCTGGTGAACTGGCGAAGACAGGCGCTGGGTCAGGACCGGGCTGCGGCGGCTGCCCGGGCGATCCGGACGAAATCCGCCACCGCCAGGGCCTCGCCGCGCAGCGCCGGGTCGAGGCCCGCCGCGCGAAGCACTTTCTCGGCCCTGGCGGCGGAGCCTGCCCACGGTGCCAGCGCCGCCCGAAGCGTCTTGCGCCGTTGCGCGAAGGCGGCATCTACGACGGCGAAGACGTCCTCGCGGCGGACGGTGCCGCCAGCGCCGTCCCCGTCCCCAGCACCGTCTGCGCCCCCAGAGCCGTCCGTGCCGCCAGCGCCGTCCGTGCCCCGAGAGCCGTCCGTGCCGCCAGTCCGGCCAGCGTCCCGAGCAGCGGGTCCGCCATCGCCCTGGTCAGCGGGCCGCTCACGGCGCGTGAAGGCCACCAGGCCGGAATCGACACGCGGCACCGGCCAGAAGACGCTCCGCGGCACCCGCCCCGCCTGCCGGACATCGGCGTACCAGGCCAGCTTCACCGACGGCACGCCGTAGACGCGGCTGCCCGGCGGGGCGCTCATCCGGTCCGCAACCTCCGCCTGGACCATGACCAGCCCGCGGCGCAGTGACGGCAGCACCGCGAGCAGGTGCAGCATCACCGGCACGGCGGCGTTGTAGGGCAGGTTCGCCACCAGGGCCGTCGGCGGCTCGCCGGGCAGCTCGCGCACCCTGGCGGCGTCGGCCGTCAGCACATCCAGCCGGCCGGCCAGGTCAGGCGCCCGGTCAGCGACAGTGCGGGGCAGCTCGGCCGCAAGCGCGGGATCCACCTCGATGGCGAGCACCCGGCGGGCCGCGCCGAGCAGCGGCAGGGTCAGCGAGCCGAACCCTGGCCCGACTTCGAGGACGACGTCATCGGCACCCAGGCCGGCCAGCGCGGTGATCCGGGTTACTGTCCCGGCATCGATGACGAAGTTCTGGCCGAGCCGCCGGGACGGCCGGATGCCGAGCCGGCCGGCGAGCTGCCGGATGTCGGTGGGCCCGAGCAGGGCAGGCGCCGTGCCTACCACAGAGTGCTTACCACAGCATGCCTACCACGGCCCGAAGATGCGCTCGCCGGTCGCCGCCACGGCCGCGCAGAGCTCCTCGGCAGGCATCTGCCGGACCGCGGCGACCGCGCGCAGCGTGTGCGCGACCTGGGCCGGCGTGTTCGACTTGCCCCGGTTGGGCACCGGCGTCAGGAACGGCGCATCGGTCTCCACCAGGATCAGCCCGGCGGGCACGATGGCAGCGGCTTCCCGCAGCCTCCCGGCGCTGGGGAAGGTGACCGTGCCAGCGAAACTCAGCACGTAGCCGGCGTCGGCGCACTTCCTGGCCATTGCCGCATCGCCGGAGAAGCAGTGGAAGATGACGTGCTCGGGGGCGCCCACCTCAGCCAGGATCGCCAGCACGTCCTCGTGCGCGTCCCGGTCGTGGATCATGAGCGCCTTCCCGGCCTGCCGGGCGATGTCGATATGCGCGCGGAACCACTCCCGCTGGATCGCGGGCGGCGCGCTGTCCCGGTAGTAGTCCAGCCCGGTCTCCCCGATTGCCCGCACCACGGGCAGCGCGGCCAGCGCGCTGATCTCGGCCAGGACCGCGTCGCGACCGGCCGCCGTGACCGCTGCGGCCGCCGTCTCGTTCGGATGGATCGCGACGGCGGCATAGACGTCGCGGTGCTCGGCAGCACTGCTGGCGGCCCAGCGTGACGACGGCACGTCGCAGCCAACTGTCACCACGGTGCGCACTCCGGCGGCGCGAGCCTGCTCGAGCGCCTCGGGCACCGGCTGCCCGATCATGTCGAGATGGCAGTGGCTGTCGAAAGCCGGGAGCGGCAGCGGCTCAGGCGGCGGCGCCGGCCGCGCCGCCGCGCCGACGGTCACGCCCGCTCCAGCCTGGCCAGCTCCTCTTCGGCCACAGCCGGGTCGAGCTTGGCGAACAGCGGCGTCGGCTGCTCCAGCGCCGTGCCCGGCCGGACCGGGACAGACTCCCAGCGGGCAGCGCCGCGGTAGTCGCCCGTGATGACGGGGTATGGCGGGCCGCCGTCCTCGTCGACTTCCTCGATCCCCGGCATCCCCGACCACCTGCCCTCGCCGCCGAGCATCGCGAAGACCTTCTCCGAGGATCGCGGCAGGAACGGGGTGAGCAGCGACTTGCCGTCGTCGACGAGCTGCAGCGCGGTGTGGCAGATCGTCCGCATCCGCTCCGGGTCTGACTCGCGCAGCCGCCATGGCGCCTGGTCGGAGAAGTATTTGTTGGCCTCGGCCAGGGTTCGCATCGTCTCGGTGATGGCTGCCTTGAAGCGCGACCGCGACAGTGCCTCGCCGACGGTCTCGAACGCGTGCGCCGACCGCCGCAGAATCTCGGTGTCGGCGCCGGTCGGCTGGCCGGCCGGCGGGATCGTGCCGACGTTACGGGCGGCGAAGGACACAGTGCGGTTGACCAGGTTACCCCAGTTGGCCAGCAGCTCATCGTTGTTGCGCCGGACGAACTCGGTCCAGGTGAAATCGGTGTCCTGGTTCTCCGGCCCGGCCACGGCCACGTAGTACCGGAGCGCATCGACGTCGTACCGCTCCAGGAAATCGCGGACGTAGATGACGACGGACCGGGACGAGGAGAACTTGCGCCCCTCCATCGTCAGGTACTCGCTGGCCACTACTTCGGTGGGCAGGTTCAGCGCGCCGAGCGAGCCCGGCCTGCCGCCCCTGGCGCCCTGGCCGCTGTAGCCGAGCAGTATGGCCGGCCAGATCTCGGTGTGGAAGACGATGTTGTCCTTGCCCATGAAGTAGTACGCCTGCGCGTCCGGTGACTGCCACCAGGCGCGCCACGCGTCCGGGTCGCCGGACCGCCGCGCCCATTCCACCGAGGCCGACAGATAACCGATCACGGCATCGAACCAGACGTAGATCCGCTTGTCCGGGCGATCCCGCCAGCCGTCGAGCGGAATCGGCACGCCCCAGTCCAGGTCCCTGGTGATCGCCCGCGGCTGCAGGTCGCCGAGCAGGTTGAGGGAGAACTTCAGCACATTGGAGCGCCATTGGCCGCTCTTGCTCTGCAGCCAGCCGCCGAGCACGTCAGCGAACGCGGGCAGGTCCAGGAAGAACTGCTCGGTCTCGACGAACACCGGCCTCTCGCCGTTGATCTTCGAGCGCGGCCTGATCAAGTCTGCCGGGTCGAGCTGGTTGCCGCAGTTGTCGCACTGATCCCCGCGCGCGCCGTCGTAACCGCAGATCGGACAGGTTCCCTCGATGTAGCGGTCGGGCAGGGTCCGGCCCGTCGACGGCGAGATGGCCCCCATGGTGGCCTTCGGGTAGATATATCCATTGGCCCGCAGGCCAAGGAACATGTCCTGGACCACCGCGTAGTGGTTGCGGGTGGTCGTCCGGGTGAACAGGTCGTAGGACATGTCCAGGCCGGTCAGGTCCCGGGCGATGATGCGGTTGTACCGGTCGGCGAGGTCCCGCGCCGTCACCCCCTCGGCGTCTGCCTGGACCTGGATCGGGGTGCCGTGCTCATCGGTCCCGCTCACCATGAGCACCTTGTTGCCGGCCATCCGCTGGTAGCGGGCGAACATGTCGCAGGGCAGCCCGAATCCGGAGACATGCCCGATGTGGCGGGGGCCGTTGGCGTACGGCCAGGCGGGTGCGGCCAGAATCTGGCGGCTGGGCGGCGACATAGCCTCAGCCTAAAGGCACCGCGCGAACCACCGCGTCGTAGACCTCGCGCCTGCGCAGGCCCGATTCCTTCGCGACGGCCGCGATCGCGTCCCTGCGTGATGACCCCGCCAGCTCTCGGTCGGCGACCCGCGCCACGGCCTCGGCCATCGCCGTCGTGGCAGCACCGGCCGGGGCGCCCTCGACCACCACCGTTATCTCGCCCAGCGGGTGGTCTTGCGCCCGGGCGGCCAGCTCGGCCAGCGTGCCGCGCAAGACCTCCTCATGCGTCTTGGTCAGCTCCCGGCACACGACCGCGCGCCGCGCGCCGCCCAGCGCCCCGGCCAGAGCCCCAAGCGTGCCGGCCAGCCGCCGCGGCGACTCAAAGAAGATCAGCGTTCGCCGCTCGGCCGCCAGCTCGGCGAAACGCCGCGCCCGCTCGCCTGCCCGCCGCGGGGCGAAGCCCTCGAAGCAGAACCGGTCGCTCGGCAGGCCGGACACCGCCAGTGCCGCCGTGACGGCCGACGGCCCGGGCAGTGCCGTCACCCGCAGGCCGTCTGCGGCGGCGGCGGCCACCAGCCGGTAGCCCGGATCGCTGATGGCGGGCATTCCGGCGTCGGTCAGCAGCAGTACGTCGCGGCCGCCGCGCAGCTGGGCCAGCAACGCGGGAACCCGCCGCGACTCAATGTCGTCGTAGTACGAGACGACGGTCCCGGCCAGCCGCACGCCGAGCGCCGAGGCCAGCCTGCGTACCCGCCGGGTGTCCTCCGCCGCCACCACGGGAGCCTCGGCGAGCGCGCGGGCCAGGCGGGGCGAGACGTCCTCGGGACGGCCGATCGGCGCGGCGGCCACGATGAGCGTGCCGCCCTCGCCCGCCTGCGCTTCAGGCCTGCCGCCGCGTTCCATGCCGTCGCCCACGATAATCCTCCGCGCCTCTACGATGACATCCGATGACGTCATTCCAGACCGCTGCGCCGGTCCCGGCAGAGGCCAGGGCCGCCGAGCTCAGGAGCCGGCTAGTTCCGCCCATCGGCGGCAGCGCGCTGTGGAGCTGGGCCGGCCCGCTGCTCGTCACCGCGTTCGGGACTTTCCTGCGCTTCTACCGGCTCGGCATACCGCGTGCCGTGGTCTTCGACGAGACGTATTACGTTCCTGATGCCTACGGGATCCTCCGGCACGGCGTCGAGATCAATCACGTGCCTAACGTGAATGCCCTGCTCGTCGGCGGCGACGCGGCCATCCTCAGCCCGGGTGGCGAGTTCGTCGTGCACCCGCCGCTCGGCAAGGTCATGATCGCCGGCGGAGAGTGGCTGTTCGGCCTGACCCCGTTCGGCTGGCGGTTCGCCGTGGCGGTGATCGGCTCCGTCTCCGTCCTGATGACGGCCCGGATCGCGCGGCGGATGACCCGCTCGACCCTGCTCGGCTGCACCGCGGGCCTGCTGCTGGCGCTGGACGGCCTCGAGCTGGTGCTGAGCCGCACCGCCATCCTGGACATTTTCGTCATGTTCTGGGTTCTTGCCGCGTTCGGCCTGCTGATCATCGACCGGGACCGGAGCAGGAGCCGGCTCGCGGCCGCCGCAGCGGCCCGCACCGACGACCGCCGCGGTCCCGGGCTCGGGATCCGCTGGACACGCGTGCTGGCAGGCCTGTGCCTGGGCTGCGCCTTCGCGTCCAAATGGAACGGCATCTATTTCGTCCCGGCTTTCGCCGTGCTCGCGGTCGCCTGGGACTTCGGCGCGCGGCGCGCGGCGGGTTTCGCCAGTCCGGGTTACGGGGTGCTCAGAAGCGAGGGAAAGTGGATTCCCGTCTGGTTCGGGCTGCTGCCCCTGGCGGCCTACCTTGCATCCTGGACCGGCTGGTTCGCCACCAGCGACGGCTACGACCGGAACTGGGCGGCCCGGCACGGCAATCACGCGGCGATCTGGTCGGCGCTCGACTCGCTGTATCAGTACAACAAGGAGATGCTGCAGTTCGGGCTGGGCCTGACCGCCACTCAGACGTACAAGTCGCAGCCGTGGACCTGGCTGGTACTCGGCAGGCCGGTGTCGTTCTTCTATGCGACGCCGCACACCTGCGGGGCTGCCAGCTGCTCCCAGGAAGTTCTGGCCATCGGCACGCCGCTGATCTGGTGGGCGTCGATCCCTGCGCTGCTGCTGTGCCTGGCCTGGTGGCTGACCCGCAGGGACTGGCGGGCCGGGGCGGTGCTCGTCGGCGTCGCGGCGGGCTGGCTGCCGTGGTTCTGGTTCGCCTGGCATGACCACCGGACGATGTTCTATTTCTACGCGGTGGCGTTCGAGCCGTTCCTGATCATCGCCATCACGCTGTGCCTCGGCCTGATCATCGGCCCGGCCAGGGCTGGCCCCGCCCGGCGCACGGCGGGAGCCGTCGTTGCCGGCGGCTACCTGCTCGCCGTGCTGGCTAACTTCGCTTACCTCTATCCGGTGCTCGCCGCCAGGGTCCTGCCGTACAGCGACTGGTTCGCCAGGATGTGGTTCCACAGCTGGATCTAGCCGCGGCCGGGAGCCGGAACCAGCCGCTGCGGGGTGCTGGATTTCCTCCGCGACCGGCCCGCCGGGTCAGCCCAATCTCGCTCCGTAACGAGAATTGTTACGCAGATCACGCATCGTGTTGAGGCTCTGGCGCGTCTATAAGATGTACAGCCTCGATGGAGCGGAGACGTCATGAGCCCGGCGGAGCAGTTGCGCGATCGCGATGCGCGATTCGAGCAGGACGTCGTGCCCTATCACGGGCAGCTGTATCCCACCGCGCTCCGGATGACCAGGAATGCCAGCGACGCCGAGGATCTGGTGCAGGAGACGTTCACGAAGGCGTATGCCGCCTTCTATCAGTTCAAGCCTGGCACCAATCTGCGCGCGTGGCTGCACAGGATCCTGGCGAACACCTTCATCAACAGCTACCGCAAGAAGCGCCGCGAGCCGGTCCAGGCGCTCGGCCTGGACTTCGGCGACGACTGGACGACCGGCAGCGATCCGCTCTCCCCGCCCGCCATGTCGGCTGAGGCGCAGGCAATGGAGCGGCTGGCGGACTCCGACATCCTGCGCGCCCTGCGCGAACTGCCTGCGGAGTTCCGGGTGCCCGTCTACCTCGCCGACGTCGAGGGCTATCCGTACAAGGAGATCGCCGAGATGATGGGGACTCCGATGGGGACGGTGATGTCGCGGCTCCATCGCGGCCGGGCGAAGCTCCGGGCGAAGCTGGCCGGCCATGCGCCCGGGCCCGCCCTGGCATCCGCGTCCCGCTGACGGCTGCCTCAGGAACCCGGCAGCTTCGTCCCGTCCGGAGGCGGTGCCCGGGCACCGCGAGCAGGTGATCCCGTCAGGAGCCGAAGATCCGGTCACAGGCGCGAGCGCCCGCCTTGCCGTCGTCCAGCGGGCAGAATCTCGTCACGAAGCTGTCGTAGGCTGCCTGGTACCGGCCGGCCATGCCAGCCAGATCCTGGACCGCGGCCACAACCTCATCCGTGCTGGCCAGCAGCGGCCCTGGTGCCTCCGCCTCGAAGTCGAAATAGAAACCGCGCAGGTTGTCGCGGTACTGCTCAAGATCGTAGGTGAAGAACACCATAGGCCGGCCGGTGGCGGCGAAATCGAACATCGCCGACGAGTAGTCGGTGATCAGGGCATCGCTGATCAGGAACAGCTCGGAGATGTCCGGATAGCCGGTCACGTTTACCGCGAAACCAGGCCGCGTGCCGGCGGGCACGTCGTCGGCCATGTGATGATGACCGCGGATGAGGATCACGTAGTCGTCGCCGAGCTGCCGCCAGGCACGCTCGAGATCAAGCCGGAAGTCAAAGCGGTACCGGCCCGAAGCATAGTACTGGTCATCCCGCCAGGTGGGGGCGTACAGCAGCACGCGCTTGCCCGCTGGCACCCCGACCCGGCGCCGCACCTGCTCGGCGATCCGGTCGGCGTCGCCCGCCCGGAGGACGTCATTGCGCGGGTAGCCGGATTCATAGATCTCGCCGTCGAACCGGAAGGCGCGGCGCATGATCGCGGTGCTGAACGGGTTGGGCGACAGCAGCAGATCCCATTTGGCTACGTCTTGCGCCAGCTGGTCGAAATAGCTGGTGCCGCTGATGAACTGCGGCTGGGTGATGTCGAAGCCGATCCGCTTGAGTGGCGTACCGTGCCAGGTCTGTATGTAGACCTGGCCGTCCCGCTTGGCGTAGGTCGCCTGCATGTCATCGTTGGCGATCAGGTACCGGCACCGGGCAAGTGCCTCCAGGTAGTCTTCGGTGCCTGCCAGGACGGCCCGCGCGCCCGCGGGCACCGGCACCGACCAGTCGTTCACGGCCCAGATGTGCTCGCGGTCGTCCCCGCGGCGGCGCAGTTCTTCGGCGATGGCCAGCGGGTTGTCGCCGCACTGCCTGCCTTTCCAGCTGACGAACATGACGCTGTCGCGCAGCGGCAGCCTCTGCTGCACCGGGTAGTAGATGCCGCGCAGCATCCGCCGCTGGACCCTGCCGTGCTCTCTGCGCCGCAGGACGGGACTGACCTCGATGATCGGGGTGTCGTAGCCGGAGGTGGTGAAGCGGTAGGTCTTCAGCCCGGAGGTGACCTTGGCGTCCTGCAGCTCGGCGAGCCTGCTGTGCTCGTAGGCGGGAACGACCAGGCCGCCACCGCTGTCGCCGACTCGGCGGACGCCGACGTCCCAGATGCCGTCCCGCAGCGGCAGGAACTGGCCGAAGGACGGCATCGCGCTCGCATCGACGTTGATCGTGAACCGGTCACCCTCGAGCTCGGCCCCGATGACGTGCTGATCGGTGGATCTGCGCCGCCGCAGCACGGCCTCGTAATCCTGACCGGCCGCGAACGGATAGCTGCCGCGCAGCGTCAGCCGTCCGTCGGGGCTCCACGCATGCTCCTGTATCACCGGCCGGCGTCCCCGCCGGATCAGCACGACGTTGCCGTACCTGGTGTGCTCGACGGCGATCTCCCTGGTTCCCGCAGCGTAGCTGTATTCCGGCTGGCCTGGCGGGAACGCCACCCGGATCCGCTCCTGGCCCTCCGCCCGGACGTAAAGGTCCCACTCGGTCGTCTCGGCCTGAGCATCATCGTCTGGCGGCCCGGCCTGAGCGTCATCGGCAGTCAGCCTGGCTGCCGGTCCGGCCTGAGCGTCGTCGTCTGGCGGCCCGGCCTGAGCGTCGTCGTCCAGCCGGCCGGCTGCCAGCAGCGCATCCAGCCGGACGGTGCCCGTCACCCGGACTTTTCCGGCGCCGATGGACTCGGCGGTCCCCGGCAGTGACTGCGTCGCGCCGCCCTTGGGCCGGGCTAGCAGCAGCCGGGCGGGGCGCCGGCCGGCGGCCCCCCGGGCAGCGGGCAGTTCCGCGTCTGCCTGCAGGCTCAGCTCGCCGCCGACCTCCTGGCAGCCGTGCAGCACGGCTGGGGTCGGTGCGACCCCGACGTGCAGCTGGCGCCAGACCCACCAGGCCCCGACTCGGATTCCAGGCGCCACCTGCCGGAACTCCGGGCGCTCCGCCGGTCCCGGCAGCGGAGTGTGCAAGCGGGCGGGCCGCCACACCCCGTGTCCACGGACCAGGATGAGGCAGTCCCAGTCACCGGTCAGCCAGCGTCCGCCGATCTTGAACAGCCGGGCCGGTATCTCGCAGCGGAACCCGGCCCAGTCGTAGGAGTACCGCTGCTTGCCCAGCAAGAGGCTGGCGTCGGGCCCCATCAGGAGGGCCGGATCCCGGAAGCGGAACGAGCGGGCGGGCAAGACGATAGGCGGGCGGAGCCGGGTGCGCGGCCGCAAGATCACGATCTTGGATGTGTACCGGCGCTTGTCGATGTCGATGGACGGCACGAACGCGCAGCCGGTGATGACGAGGCTGTCCTGCTGCCAGCTGACGCCATCGATGCGGACGAACGGGTCAAGCTCCCGCCAGTGCGGCCGGTATATCCTGGCCGGTATCCTCAGTCCCGGGTCCTTGCGGAACGGCATGTCGGCGCGGATCCTGCCATGCTCCCGCACCACGGGCACGGTGCTGATCGGCTGCTCGAGCCGCCAGGCGTCGAACTCCATCAACTGGTCCAGCTGGCCCCGCGCCATCAGGTAGCAGGCGAGCTTCTGGCTGGCCGGCAGCGAGGCAAGCACCCGCCGGTCGACCTGCCGCAGGTACTTCCCGCTCAGTTCGATGAACTCGGCCCGGTAGCCGTCACTGGTCCTGGAGAGCTCACAGACGTACAGCCAGAGATCGTTGACCAGTGCCTTGCGCTGGTGCTGGCGAAGCAGCCGCGGCGTGCCGCGCTCGCGCAGGAACGCATCGATCGCCAGCAGGGCCGTGATCCGGTCCCTGAAGTTGCTGAGGTCCGTCCGCGACTGAGTTATCGACAGCGCGCCCGTGCCGCGCTCGCGCCAGTAATAGATGGTGTCGGAGATCACGTCGACGGACTTGGCGAGCACGTGCGCCTTGGTAATGGCCTGCAGGTCCTCCCAGATCATTCCCTCGGGGAAAGACAGCCTGCTGGCATCCCAGAACGACCTGCGGAACAGCTTGTTCCATACCGAGACATCGTAGAAGAGCTCCGGCGCCCGGCTGATGTGGGTACCGATAGAGCGGCCCTTGATCGCCTTGGCGTGCAGCGCCGACTGCGTGGTCCCAGCCGGGCCCACCCGTTCGACGTTGCCGGAGACGAAGTCGGACCCCGAGGCCTGCAGGGTGTGCAGCATGTGCTCGCAGGCGTGGCCAGGGAGCAGGTCATCGGCATCGACAAAGCCGAGGAACTCGCCCTGCGCTTTCTCGATGCCCCGATTGCGCGCATAGCCAGGCCCGCCATTGGGGACCTGCACCAGGATGAACCTCGGATCAGCAGCCGCCCGGGCCCGCGCGATTGACACGCTGCCGTCCGAGGAGCCGTCATCCACCATGATGACCTCGAGCTCGGTCAGTGTCTGGGCGGCGATCGACTGCAGGCAGTAATCCAGCAGATCCTCGTTGTTGTAGAACGGCACAACAATGCTGACCCGCGGTACCGTCATGAGGGCTCCTCCCCCGTTATTCGCCGCGCCAGCTGGGTGTCCGCTTCTCGACGAACGCGATTGCGCCTTCCATCGCATCAGCCGAGGTGAACACCTGGCTGACGATCTCGTCCTGCCGCGCGAATGCCTCGTCGCTGTCCCAGTCGGCGCCCTGCGCGATGACTTGCTTGGTGACAGTGAGGGCAAGCGGAGCGCCGGGCGCGACGCTGGCAGCCAGTTGTCGAGCTCCCGCAAGTGCCTGGCCTGCCGGAACCAGCCTATTGATCAGACCGGCCTGGTGCAGCCTGGTAGCGGGGAAGCGCTCTCCGGTCAGGGCGATCTCCATCGCCAGGTGATACGGAATGCGGCGCGGCAGCCTGAGCAGGCCGCCGCCCCCGGCGACCAGCCCCCGCCGGACCTCGGGCAGGCCGAACGTAGCGGTCTCGCTCGCGACAATCAGGTCACAGGCGAGGGCCAGCTCGAACCCGCCTGCCAGAGCATATCCCTCGACCGCTGCGATGACCGGCTTGACTGGCGGCGCCTCGACGATGCCACCGAAGCCGCGGCCCTCCGCCAGCGGCGCGTCGCCCGCCAGGAATTCCTTCAGGTCGATTCCCGCGGAGAAGTCACCACCCGCCCCGGTGAGGATCAGGACGCGGACGTCGGTCCTGGCGTCAAACTCGTCGACCGCCCGGGCGATGGCGCGGGCTGCAGCACCATTGACCGCATTGCGCGCCTCCGGACGGCTGATCATGATGACGCCGATTCCGCCGTCGGCTTCGGCGATGACCTCATCCATCACTTCTCACCTCGGCTGGCATCGAAGACGATCGCGGAAGTTCCGTCGAGCTTCATGGGCGGAGCATACTTTGGGCTGCCAGACAGCCCCGTTGAACCGGCGGAACGCTGAATTGAAGCGCATCGGGAAGCAGCGCTAGCCGGGCGGCGTTACTTCCCACCAGCGGCATGCCAGGCAACGGGCCGGGCTGCCCTGCGCAGCGGCCGCGTCTGTGCCAGGGAGGATTGAGATACATCTCGAATTGCGCGACCTTACGCTGAGGGCACGCCGGGAGCCGGGAGCCGGGACATGCCGGGAGCCGGGACATGCCGGGAGCCGGAGATACATGCCGGCGCCGGGGATAGATGCGGCGCGGCCGCGCGGGAGGCAACGTGCAGAAGTACCGAGGGAATCCGTGGCTCGTTCTGCTGGTCGTGGCGCTGGGATTCTTCATGACCCTGCTCGATCTGACGATCGTCAACATTGCGATCCCCAACATGATCACGAAGCTGCACGCATCGCTGGACGACATCCTGTGGGTCATCAACGCTTACGCCCTTGTCCTCGCCGTCCTGCTCATTACTGCTGGCCGGCTCGGCGACCTGCTGGGGCAGCGAGCCGTGTTCATCGCTGGCATCGTCGTGTTCACTGCTGCATCCGCTGCCTGCGGCCTGTCCACGACACCGGGAATGCTGATCGCGTTCCGGGCCGTCCAGGGCCTGGGCGCCGCCTTGCTCATGCCGCAGACGCTGGCGCTGCTGACGATGGTGTTCCCGGCCGAGCGCCGAGGTGCAGCGTTCGGCATCTGGGGCGCAGTCGCCGGTGTCGCCACGATCGCGGGCCCCACCCTCGGCGGACTGCTGGTGACCGCCTTCGACTGGCGGTACATATTCTTCGTCAACCTGCCGATCGGTGTCGCTGTCACCATCCTCGCCGCCTTCCTGATCCCCGACCTGCGCACTGGCCGGCGGCACCGGATGGACGTCGTCGGCGTGCTGCTTGCCAGTGCCGCGCTGCTGGCAATCTGCTACGGGCTGGTGGACGGCCAGCGCTATAACTGGGGAAGGATCACCTCGTTCATCTCCATTCCGCTCGTGCTCGGCGTCGGCATAGTCTTGTTCGCGGTGTTCTTGCTCTTCCAGGCGCGGCACCAGGACGCCGAACCGCTCGTCCCGTTCGCCTTGTTCAGGGACCGGAACTACTCGCTGATGAACTTCGTGTCGTTCTCGGTTGCGATCGGCATGCTCGGCATCTATCTGCCGTTCACTATCTACCTGCAGTCGGTGCTGGGATTCTCAGCGCTCAAGGCGGGTCTGACGATGGCGCCGGCCTCGCTCATCTCGATGTTCGTGGCCCCGGTGGCCGGCCGGATGTCCGACAAGATCGGCGGCAAGTACATCCTGATGTCGGGCCTGACGCTCTTCGGCCTTGGCATGGGATGGATTGCGCTCGCGGCACAGCCGACATCCGCCTGGTATGACTTCCTTGCCCCGCAGGTCCTCGCCGGCATCGGCATCGGCTGCACATTTGCCCCGCTGATCACGATAGCGATGCGCAACGTCAACCCGGCGATGGCCGGGGCCGCATCTGGCGTCTTCAACACGACCCGGCAGGTTGGCACCGTGATTGGTACCGCCGGCGTCGGGGCGCTGCTGCAGAACAGGCTGCTGTCCTCGTTCACCAGCCAAGCATCACAGCGCGCCGCCAGCCTGCCTGCGCCAGCTCGCGACAAGATCATCTCGGGATTTCAGGCGGCGGCCAAGAGTGGCCTCGAAGTGGGATCCGGGCACTCGCTGACCGGCCTGGGCGGGCAGATCTTCACCAGCGGCTTCGTCGAGGCCATGCGGCCGACCATGCTGGTGCCCATCGCGGTCCTGTTCGTGGCCGCCGCGAGCTGCCTGGCGATGAAGGGACGCAGCAGTTCGCAGGCGGAGCCGCGGGATCCGGCCTCCGTCGCCGAGACCCGCACGCCGGCCGTTGGCTGATTCGCTGCCCGGGGCCGGAGCCGGCCGCCGACGGCGGTTAGGTCGGCGCGTAAACCCCGGCGGCCCGCAGCCGGGTGATCTCGGGCGGGCTGGGCTCGAAGGGGAACCGGGAGGCGAACGCCGGCTCCAGGTCGGACAGCCAGATCGCTTTCGGGTCGAAGCGGGCGAAGAACGGCCGTCCGACGAGGCTCGGGTCGCGGGCCTGGATCATGTGCAAGGCGAATACCGTTTCACCCGCCACTTCGACGACGCCGTCAACGCAGACCTTGCCCGGCGTCGCGGACATGGACGGCCCGCGCACCGTCCGGCACAGGCCAGAGACGCTGCTGTAGGCGTCACGGAAGATCTCATAGCCCCGGGCCAGCGGCACAGCGAAATAACCCTGCGGGCCAGTGTCGCGTTCGACGAACATGTAATAAGGCACCATGCCCATCTGGACCTGAGCGCGCCACATGCTCGACCAGGTAGCCGCGTCGTCGTTGATCGACGCAATCAGCGGCGCCTGGGTGCGGATGACCGCGCCGGCCCGGCAGATCCGCCGCACCGCTTGCCTGACCAGCCCGGACTCGAGTTCGCGCGGGTGCGAGAAATGCGCCATCAGTGCGAGGGACTTGCCTGCCGCGCCGACTTCCTCGAACAGCTCCAGGGTGTCGTCGGCATCAGGGTCGGTTACGAAGCGCTGCGGCCAGTAGGCCAGTGATTTGGTGCCGATTCGCACCGACTCGATGTGGCTGAGCCGCGGGTCAAGCAGCGGCTGGAGGTACCGGCGCAGGACAGCCGCGCCCATGATCATCGGATCGCCGCCGGTGATGAGCACGCTCGTCACGTCGGGATGCGCCATCAGGTACCCGGCCACCCTCGTCATGTCATCGGTTGCCATCTTCAGGTCCGGCTCATCGACGAACTGCGCCCAGCGGAAGCAGTAGGCGCAGTACGCGTGACAGATCTGCCCTTGTCTGGGAAAGATGAGCACGGTCTCCGGGTACTTGTGCTGGACACCTGGCAGCGGCTCGTCGGCGACCTCCGGGATGTTGAGCGCCAGCTGCCCCGCGGGATGCGGGTTCAGCCGCATCCGCACGGCGTGCGCCGCCGCCCGCACCTCGCCCTCGGGGGCGCCGCGGGCCAGCAGGCCGGCGATGAAGCGCACGTCCGCGCTGGGCAGCATGTCCTGCTGCGGAAAGACCAGGCGGTAAATCGGGTCATCCGGCGCAGCATCCCAGTCGATGAGTTCCTCCACGACGTATGCATTGGTCCTGAACGGCAGGACCGTCGCGACTGCCCGGACCGCCAGCCGGTCGGCCGCGCTCAGTCCGGCCCGCTCGGCCAGAGCGTCCAGGTGCTTTGCCGTGTAGGCATGAAAGCGGCGGCCCGCCGGCGCGGTCGCCGGCCGTGCCTGCCGGGCTCGGGTCATGCAGCTCCCTCCGGTCGGT
>DATJZH010000230.1:0-2121 GCA_035499215.1 Streptosporangiaceae bacterium
GGTTTCGGCGCGCGGAATGAAGATGGCCGCGACAAGGCCGACCAGGCCCATGCACGCGAGGGCGAGAATGGCGTACCCGTAGGACTGATTGCCCTCGCCGAGGCCGGCGACCAGGATGGTGCCCGCGATCGCGGTGCCAAGCGATGACCCCAGGTTGGAGATGCTGCGCGACAGCCCGGAGATCTCGCCCTGCAGGTTCTCCGGGAAGGCGGACTGCACGACGTTGACCGAGGGGGTGAGCATGACGCCGACGCCCGCGCCCATCAGGAACAGTCCCGGGGCGAAGTACCAGGGGCTGGGGTTGCCTCGCGCCATGACGATCAGCACGATCATGCCGGCGATGGCTACCACGAAGCCGGACACGATGAGCGTCCGCTGCTTGAAGCGTTTGGCCAGGGCGCCCTGGGCCAGCGAGGCCGCCAGGATGCCCACGGTCGCGGCGGTGAAGATCACGCCCGTCTGGATGGAGTTGTAGTGCCGGACCACCTGCAGGTAGGCGGACACGGCGAAGGCGCTGCCCAAGAGCATCGCCCACTGCACGTTCTGGGTGACCATGCCCAGGTTCGAGGTGTGGTTGCGGAACAGGCTGGTCGACAGCAGGACCTCCTTGCCGGCCCGTTCCCGGCTGCGAATCCAGGCGAAGAACCCGGCCAGGATGATCGCCCCGGCGGCCATCAAGATCGCCATCAGCGCGAGGTTGCTGTCGGCCGCCATGATCCCGCCCACCAAGAGCACCAGGCCCAGCGCGGACAAGATCGCCCCCACGACGTCGAAAGGGCGGCCCGGGTCCGCCGGCAGCGGGTCGACCAGGCCGCGGGCGAGCAGCACGATGAGCGCGACGATGATGGCCTGGAAGACGAACGCGGCGCGCCAGCTGATTGCCGTGGCGATCACGCCGCCGATCAGCGGCCCGGTGGCGGCGCCGATTCCGCCCATGCCGCTGACCACCCCGAAGGCCCACGCGCGGGACTTCAGGTCCCGGAACAAGATCGTGACGAGGATGTAGACAGGCGGGATCAGCAGCGCGGTACCGACGCCCAGGAACAGGGAGTAGCCAACGGCGAGCACGCCGACGCCGGGCGCCACGGCGCTGATCAGCGCGCCGACCCCGTAGATGATCAGCCCGGTGATAAAGCACCGTTTCCGGCCGAACTTGTCGGTCAGCTTCCCGCCAGGGATCATGAGGGCGGCCATGACCAGGAGAAACAAGGTAATGCAGACCTGCACCGCCTGAATGGTGGTGTGCAGGTCGGTCTTGATGTCGTTGATCATGACGTTCATGTTCGAGCCGGCGAAGCTGCAGATGAACTGCGCCAGCGCCAGCGGCATCAGCATCTTCCGCAGCGACGCCCGGTCCAGCTGGACAACGGTGCTGGTCATCGCCGCACACCATCACATAGCCGACGACCGGTTACGCTCGGCGACGACTCGGGCATGTGCGCCATGCAGGCAAGTGTCCCATGCCCCTGACGCGGCGCGGGCCCGGTCCGGCCGATCGCTTCCTGAGCCTGCCGCTCGGTCTCTGCGATCCGGGTCTCGGCGGCGCTTACCGCGGCGTCGGCCTCGGCCCGCTGGAGGCAGCGCCAGAGCAGGCTGTACCGCTTCAGAACTCGGCACAGGGGCTGTGATCTGCGGTTTGGCCAGATGAGCTGGATGGGCCAGGATCGCGGTTTGTGTCTCTTCGCCTGCTCTACCTGATCATGGTCCGGGTCTTCGGCTGGCTGGTGCTGCTGGGTCGCAGCCAGGCGTCCAAGAATGCGGAGATCATGGTGCTGCGTCATGAGGTCACGGTGCTCCGGCGTCAGGTCGCCCGGCCCAAGCCGGACTGGGCCGACCGGGCGGTCCTGGCGGCGCTGGCCCGGTTACTTCCAGCGGTGCTGCGCGCCCATCGGCTCGTCACACCGGGCACGCTGCTCGCCTGGCACCGCCGCCTGGTCACACGCAGGTGGACGTGCCCGAGCCGGCCAGGCCGGCCGGGGACTAGTGGTCCCGCCGATAATTACATCGGTGTAAGATCGCTGCCAGTCTCGGCGAGGGGAAGCGCCGAGCCTCCGTAACCTGTCCTGCGTTGCCGGAGGCTGCCCTCGTGAGCCGGTCGTCGCGGTTTGTGATCACGTTGTC
>DATJZH010000231.1:0-3374 GCA_035499215.1 Streptosporangiaceae bacterium
GGCAGCTCGAGAAGGACATCCTCGCCTGGGTGGACACATGGAACGAAAACCCCAGACCCTTCATCTGGACAAAATCTGCGGAAGAAATCCTCGAATCACTCGGTCGACTTTTGCAGCGGATCAAAGATCCAGGATACTAGCGGCCCGGCGCTCAGACCGGAATGGCCCGGCGGTCAGACCGGAATGGCCCGGCGCTCAGACCGGAATGGCCCGGCGCTCAGACCGGAACTGGCGCCTCGCGGAGGACTGCCGGGCCGCAAGCCAGTGCCCGGGCCGTCGGCCGGCCGCCGGCCTCGGTGACGTCGACGTCCACGCGCCCCGTCAGGGCGCAATCGCGTGCTCCACCCAGGATCGCAGCGCGGCGGCCGGCACGGCGCCCGTCTGGCGTGCCGTCACCTGCCCGCCGCGCAGCACCAGCAGTGTCGGGATGGACTGCACGCCGAAGCGCCGCTGCAGCTTCGGCGAGTCGTCCACGTTGACCTTCACCAGCTTCAGCCGGCCGGCCATGTCGCCGGCCAGCTGCGCCAGCGCCGGGCTCACCATGCGGCAGGGGCCGCACCAGGGTGCCCAGAGGTCGACTACCGCGGGCACGGACGCGCGCTCGGCGACCTCGGCGAAGGTGTCGTCGTCGGCGTCGACGATCCAGGGCAGCGGCTTGTGGCAGTTACCGCAGCGCGGGATCCCGGCGGCCGCCGCGGGCACCCGGTTCCTGCGCCCGCAGTCTGGGCAGCGGACTAGGTCGTCTGACATGCTCCGGGCGCCCTTAGCTCACGTCCGGGTTGTCGTAGGTTACGGCAAGCTCGCCTTTCGCGAGGCCGACGCGGATGATGGCGCCGTCGCGGACGTCGCCGGCCAGGAGGGCACGCCCGATCCGGGTCTCGACCTCGTGGGCGATGAACCGGCGCAGCGGGCGGGCACCGTAGACCGGGTCGAAGCCCTGCTGGGCGATGAAGCCGCGGGCGTCCTCGCTGATCTCCAGGGTGAGCTGGCGGTCGGCCAGCCTGGCCCGCAGGTCGTTGAACATGAGGTCGACAATGCGCTCGATCTCCGGCTGGGTCAGCGGCTTGAACAGCACGATGTCGTCCAGGCGGTTCAGGAACTCCGGCCGGAAGTACGTGCGCATGGCGGCCATGACCCGGTCCCGTGCGTCCGGCTTGATCTCGCCGCTGGGGGTCACGCCGTCCAGGAGGTACTCCGAGCCGATGTTGGAGGTCATGATGATGACGGTATTGCGGAAATCAACCGTCCGGCCCTGCGCGTCGGTGAGCCTCCCGTCGTCGAGGACCTGCAGCAGCGAGTTGAAGATGTCCGCATGCGCCTTCTCGATCTCGTCGAACAGGACCACCGAGTAAGGCCTGCGCCGCACTGCCTCGGTCAGCTGCCCGCCCTCCTCGTAGCCGACATAGCCGGGCGGGGCGCCGAGCAGGCGGCTGACGGTGTGGCGCTCCTGGTACTCGCTCATGTCGATGCGGACCATGTTGTCCTCGGTGTCGAAGAGCGCGGCGGCGAGCGATTTGGCCAGTTCCGTCTTGCCGACCCCGGTCGGCCCGAGGAAGATGAACGACCCGATTGGCCTGCGCGGGTCCTTGACCCCCGAGCGGGCCCGGATGATCGCGTCGGCGACCAGCTGCACGGCCTCGTCCTGGCCGACTACCCGCTCGTGCAGGATCGCGTCGAGGCGCAGCAGTTTCTCCCGCTCCCCTTCCTGCAGGCGGCTGACCGGGATTCCCGTCCAGCGCGAGACGATCGCGGCGATCTCGTCGTCGGTGACGACCTCGCGGAGCAGCCGCTGGCGGCCCTGCCGGACGGCGAGCTGCTCCTCCTCGGCGCTGAGCCGGCGCTCGAGCTCCGGGAGCCTGCCGAGCCGCAGTTCCGCGGCCCGGTTGAGGTCGTAGTCTCGCTCCGCCTGCTCAGCCTCCTGGCGCAGCCGTTCGATCGTCTCGCGCAGTTCCTGCACCTTGCGCAGCGCCTGGCGCTCCGCCTCCCACTGGGCCCGCAGCGAATCCGCTTGTGATCGCAGGTCCGCGAGCTCCTTACGGAGGTTCTCGAGCCGCGCCTTGCTCGCGGCATCCTGCTCCTTCGCGAGGGCGGTCTCCTCGATCTCCAGCCGCATCACCCGCCGGGTGAGCTCATCGAGTTCAGCGGGCATCGAGTCGATCTCGGTACGGATCATCGCGCAGGCTTCGTCGACCAGGTCGATCGCCTTGTCGGGCAGGAACCGGTCGGAAATGTAGCGGTGACTGAGCGTCACGGCAGTGACCAGCGCGCTGTCCTGGATCCGCACGCCGTGGAACACCTCGAGCCGCTCCCGCAGGCCGCGCAGGATGGAGATCGCATCCTGCACCGACGGCTCGTCCACGAGCACCGGCTGGAACCGGCGCTCGAGGGCCGCGTCCTTCTCGATGTGCTTGCGGTACTCATCCAGGGTCGTCGCGCCGATCATGTGCAGCTCACCGCGGGCGAGCATCGGCTTGAGCATGTTGCCGGCGTCCATGGAGCCCTCGGCCGCCCCGGCACCCACGACCGTGTGCAGCTCGTCCACGAACAGCAGGATGCGTCCCTCAGCCGCCTTGACCTCGGCGAGGACCGCCTTGAGCCGCTCCTCGAACTCCCCGCGGTATTTGGCTCCGGCCACGAGCGACCCGATGTCGAGGCTGAAGATCGTCTTGTCGCGCAGGCCCTCGGGCACGTCGCCGCGAGTGATCCGCTGGGCGAGGCCCTCGACGATCGCGGTCTTGCCGACTCCGGGATCCCCGATCAGGACCGGGTTGTTCTTGGTCTTCCTGGACAGGATCTGGACGACGCGCCGGATCTCGCCGTCCCGCCCGATGACCGGGTCCAGCCTGCCCGACCTGGCGTCGGAGACAAGATCCCGCCCGTACTTGGCCAGGGCCTCGTAGGCGACCTCGGGCATGGCGGACGTCACACGCTGATTTCCGCGGATCTTCGTCAGCGCCTGAAGGAAGCCGTCCCTGGTCAGCCCCTGGTCGCGGAGCAGGCGGCCGGACGCGGTCTGCGGGCCCTCCTCCAGCAGGGCAATGACGAGGTGCTCAACCGAAACGTACTCGTCCTTGAGCCTGCCCGCCTCCCGCTCTGCCGTGTCCAGCAGGCGGGCCAGCCGCTGAGTGACGTTGATCTGCCCGGGGCTCACCCCGGGCCCGGTGACCCGGGGGCGGCGTCCCAGCTCTGCTTCCAGCCCGCTGCGCAGCTGGTCGGGATCGGCGCCGGCCTGGGCCAGGAGACGCGGGACGATGCCCTCGGCCTGATCGAGCAGCGCGAGGAGCAGGTGCTCGCCGTCGACCTCGGTATGGCCGGAGCGCAGCGCCCTGGTCTGCGCGTCGTGCAGCGCTTCCTGCGATTTCTGAGTCAGATGG
>DATJZH010000232.1:0-11164 GCA_035499215.1 Streptosporangiaceae bacterium
CCGGGACCCGGCGAGATTCTCGTCCGGGTGCTGGCGGCGGGTGTGGGCCCGTGGGACGTCGGGCTGCGCCGGGGGGCCTGGAACGGCGGGCTTCCCTATGTCCCAGGCGGGGAGTTCGCCGGCCTGGTGGAGGGCGACACCGGCGCGGACGCCGGCTTCGACGACGGAGCGCCCGTCTATGGATATCCGGGCCTGACCGGGTGCTATGCGCAGTACGTCAGCTGCCCGGCCGAGCAGCTAGCACCGATCCCGGCCGGCCTGGCGGTCACCGATGCCGCAGGGGCGCCCATCGACAGCCTGACCGCGCATCAGGGCCTGACCGATGTGCTGGCGGCAGGCCCGGGCGACCAGATTCTCATCACGGCAGGCGCCGGCGGTCTCGGCCATTTTGCCGTGCAGATCGCACGCGCGCTCGGGGCGACGGTCATCGCGACGGCGAGCCCGCGCCATCATGAGTTCGTGCACAAGCTCGGCGCTGCCGTTGTCATCGATCACACCAGGCCCGACTGGCCCGATAAGGTCCGCGATTCGATGGGCGGCGGGGCGCAGAAGATACTGGCCTGCGCCGCGCCCGCCCTCGATGGCGCAGCCCGGGCCGCCCGTGACGGCGCGGCCATCGCCACTCCCGTGCACGCCGACCTGCCCGATGCGGAACGGGTGAGCTGGCTGCCCTATGACGGCGAGCCGAGCGGCAGCCGCCTGATCAGGATGGCCCCGTGGTTCGACGACGGCACGCTGTCGGTGCACGTGTCGGCCAGGTACTACTGGCAGGATGCTGCCAGGGCGCATCGCAAGGTTGAAGAAGGCCACACCAGGGGCAAGCTCATCCTCGTCGTCGACGACGACCTCAGCAGGGCGTGGGAAGTCTAGACGCGACCACCTCAGCAGGGCTGTAGTCCACGACAGCCGCCACCGGGAGGAGACCCGATGACCGCATCCGACAGCAGTGCCATGACCGCGGCGAAAAGCGGCGCGGTGCGCCCGATCCCCGAGCACCTGCGCACGGTGACTCCACGTCTGGTTGTCGGCGACGGCGCCGCGGCGATCGACTTCTACTCCCGGGCGTTCGGGGCCGAGGAGGTCGGTGATCGATTCACCGGGCCGGACGCTGAGCTGATCCATGCTGAGATCAGGATCGGGGACTCGGTGGTGATGATCACCGAGGACGCCGTAGATGGTCCCGCCAGGTCACCCGAGCAGCTGGGCGGGATGGTCAGCTGCATCATGTCGCTCTACTGGGAGAACGTGGACGCCGCGTGGGACCGGGCAGTCGGAGCCGGAGCCGAGGTGATCTATCCCCTTGCCGACCAGTTCTACGGCGAGCGCGGCGGACGGCTTCGCGATCCGTTCGGCCAGCAGTGGATGATGAGCCAGCATACCGAGGACGTGCCGGCTGAGGAGATGCGCCGCCGGGCCGCAGCGCTGCTCAGCACGTAGCCATTCGCCAGGCGCGATGACGTCTCCCGGGCGACCTGCGGCGCGTCAAGCAGGCAGGCGCCGGCACATGGATGGAAAAGAGCGCGCCTGGCCAGCCAGTCACCGCCGCCCCGGAGCCGGGCTGCCGCCCGGCGGGCCTGCCGCTGACGCCAGAGGCCGGGGCGGCGCGGGTCTGCGCTTCGGGAGCGGGGGCAGCAGCAGGCAGCTGTCACCGAACTCGTGCCACAGGTAGCCGCCCCGCTCCGCCTCCAGGTAGGCCGCGCGCACGAGCTCGGCCCCGGCGACCGCCTCGAGCAGCGCGAGATGCGAGGCACCCGGCTCATGCCAGCCGGTGACCAGGCCGGTCACGACCTGCGCCGGGTGGCCGGCGCCCAGCACGAGATCGGTCCAGCCGTGCCTGGCCGTCGCGCTGCCGCCAGGGCCGGCGGCGCTTTCCAGCGCCCGGCTGCACGTGGTGCCGACGGCCACTACCCGGCGGCCTGCGGCGGAGGCCAGGTTGACGAGCTGCGCGGTCGGCTCCGGCACGGTGAATCGTTCCGGCAGTGGCGGCTCGCCGGCCTCCAGCGACGCCACGCCGGCGTGCAGGGTGATCGGTGCGATGATGACGCCCGCCGCGATCAGCTGGGTGACCAGGCCCGGCGTGAACGGCCGGCCCGCGCTGGGCATTTCCGCGCTGCCGGGTATGCGGGCGAACACCGTCTGGTAGGCCGCCAGCGGCCACGGATGGCGGACGTAGGAGTAGCGGATGGGCCGGCCATGCCTGGCCAGGAATGCGGTGATGTCCCCGTCGGTGGCGGCCGAGGCGGTCCATATCCGGTGTGCCGCGGGGTCGGGGTACCGGGACAGGAGGGTAAGCGACGCGCCGGCCGGGAGCGTGACGGTTTCGCCGGGGCTCGCATCGGTCACCGGCCCGGTCGCGGCGGCGCTTTCTCGCAGCTCGACCAGCCATGTTCCGTCATCGAGCGGGGCGGACAGATGCACCGTGGCCGGTCGGCCGTCCGTCCGCTGCCCGTCGACGGCCGCCGGGATGGTGGCCGAGGTGTTGACGACGACAAGGTCACCTGCGGACAGGAAGCGGGGCAGGTCGGCGAACTTGGCGTGCACGATGCCGTCCGGCGTGCCGACGAGCAGCCGGACGCCGTCTCGGCTCAGCCCGCGTTCCTCCGGGGGCGCGCTGGCTGGGAGTCTCACGGGGCCGCCGCCGGGATGACGAGATCGCTCGCGCGGAACCGGCCGCTCGGCGGTCGCTCGTCGAGCAGCCGCAGCAGTGCGGGAACGACGCTGTCCGGCTCCGGCCGGTCGGATATGTCCTCGCCGGGGAACGCCTGCTGATGCAGGTCGGTGCGCATGTCGCCCGGATCGAAGGCGTAGCAGCGCAGCGACGGCTCCTCGGCGGCGACAACGGCGGTCAGCTGGTCGGCAGCGGCCTTCGCCGAGCCGTAACCACCCCAGCCCGGGTAGGCGTCGGCCGCCGCGTCCGAGCTGACGGTGACGATCGTGCCCCCGGCAGCGGTGAGCGGGACTGCCAGGAGCTGGATGAGGGCCAGCGGCGCGAACACGTTGGTGTCGTATACCCGGCCGAGCTCGCCGAGCGGGTAGGCGCGCAGTCGCGGCTGCGGGCTGGGGCCGAGCCGGCTGGCATTGTTCATCAGCAGGTCGAGCCGGCCGGACCGGCCGGCCGCCGCCGCGATGTGCTCGCGATGCCGGGGGTCGGTCACATCGCCGGGAACGGCGACGACGTCCGCGAGCCCGCGCGTCGCGTCGGCGAGATCGTCTCCCCGCCGGGCGTCCACGACCAGCGACCAGCCGCGCCCGGCGAGCGCGCGGGCGGTGGCGCGGCCCAGCCCCCGGGACGCGCCGGTGATCAGGGCAATGGACATGAGCTCCTCCTTGGCCTGCCGGATAGGATTCATACTGATAGTTGAAGTCAACTTCATGTCAAGGGGATCCGGATGCGCAGCAGCGATCTGCTGACGGTCGGCGAGATCGCCCGGCGCAGCGGCTACGCCGAGTCTGCCGTCCGCTACTACGAGCGGCTCGGCCTGCTGACGGCGACCCGGACCGCGGGCGGGCAGCGCCGCTTCGAGCGGAGCACGCTGCGTCGGCTGGCGTTCATCCGGGCCGCGCGCAACGTCGGGCTCAGCCTCGACGAGGTGGCCGCCGCGCTGGCATCGCTGCCCGCGCGCCGAACGCCCACCCGCGCCGACTGGACCCGGCTCTCCCGCGGCTGGCGGCAGCGCCTCGACGACCAGATCGCCGCGCTGGCCGCGCTGCGGGACGGCCTCGACTCCTGCATCGGGTGCGGCTGCCTGTCCCTGCAGCGATGCGCCATCTCCAACCCCGCCGACACCGCGCGCGCCGACGGACCCGGCGCGGCCTACCTGCCGGCCGGGCTGCGCCGCGACCACGGCCGCCCGGGCCCCATCCCCCGGTGATGGCCCCGTCAGCGACGGGGCGGCTGGTTACGCCGCGTCCTGCGGTTCGATGCCGTGCTGGCGCAGAAGTCCGCGAAGGCGGCCGACCTCGTCGCTCAGCCGCTGCAGGCCCTCGGCCAGGGATGGCAGGCCAGGCTGCGCCGTTGCCCATTCCTGCTGCCGGGAGGCCTTCTCGGCGAGCAATTGCCTTTCGGTGTCGCGCAGCGCGGCCGCGGTCTCGAAGTCCTCGGCGTCGACGGCACCCTCCTTGTCGCGGCGGGCCCGCGCGATCTGCTGGTCGAGGTCCCCCATGTCGGGTCCGGTACCCACCCGCTGCTCGATGGCCGACAGGCGCGAGTCGATCGACTCGACCCGGCCGAGCAGCTCAGCCAGCAGCCTGCGCTCCCTCCCGCCAGCCGGGCCGCTGCGCTGCTCCTGCTCGCCCAGGCCGGTGAGAAGCTGGATCACCTGCTGGCGGACCCGGCTCAGGTCGGCGTCGAGCCCGGCAAGAACCCGTGCTGCGACGCCGTCGCCCTCGCGGATCAGGCCGAGCAGGACGTGCTCGGTGCCGATGTAGTTGTGCCCCATCTGCAGGGCCTCGCGCAGTGACAGCTTCATGACCTTCTTGGCCTGCGGCGTGAACGGGATGTGCCCGGATGGCGCCTCCCGGCCGTGGCCGATGATCTCCTCGACTTGCCGGCGTACCGTATCCAGGCTGATCCCCAGCGACTCCAGTGCCCTGGCGGCGACGCCCTCGCCATCGTGGATCAGGCCGAGCAGGACGTGCTCGGTGCCGATGCAGTCGTGGTGCAGCGTCCTGGCCTCTTCCTGAGCCAGGACTATGGCCCGCCGCGCCCGGTCAGTAAAGCGCTCAAACATGCTCCGCTCCGCCCTTCTGAGCCTGCTCCCGGCTGTGTCCGGTGAATAACAAGATACATCGCGTCCGCGGACTGGCAAGATATATCGCGAGTTTCGCGGCGCTGAGCCGGGCTGCCCGGCGACCGCATCGTCTGGAGCTACCCGGAGGTCCTCTGACCGGGCGCCAGGCTCATCGTGACCGGCTCCGGCCCGAGCCCGCGCCGGATCTTGCCGTTCACGGTCAGCGTGATCGCGGCCGGGTTGCCGATCTCGAGGGTGACTGCCCGCCGTTGCTTCCATGTCTTCGACGTACCCGGGTAGACGATGCTCTGGAAGATCGTCGCGCCGCCGGATGTGGTGAGGTCGACCCAGCAGGGCTCGCGCACCGCCGTCAGGGAGATCGTCAGGTCGGGTGCGCCGGAGGGCGCGGCGGGCGGTGCGGGCGTCTTCTTCGCTGCCGGGTGCGCGCGGGCGGCCCCGGGCGCGGTGACGTGTGGCCTGCGGGCGCCGGCCGCGGCACCGCGAGCGGGGCCAGAGGCCACGAGGCGGTAGATGACCACGGCAGCGACCGCCGCGAGCACGACCACCAGGGCAACGCTCCAGCTCAGCCTGCGGCGCTCCCTGGACCGGACGGGTCCGGCTGGCTGGGACGCGCCGGCCGCGGGCCCGGCCTGCGGCGCGCCGGCCCCGGTCCCGGCGTGCGACGCGCCATGGCCCGCGGTCCCGGCCTGCGGCGCGCCATGGCTCGAGTCGTACTCCCTGACCAGCGGCTCCGGGTCCACGCCCACGGTCCGGGCGATGGCGCGGATGTGCCCGCGGGCATAGAAGTCTGCGCCGCAGCCGGAGAAGTCGTCCTGCTCGATCCCCCGGACAATCGTCTCCCTGATCCGGGTCCGCTGGCTGACCTGCATAATGGTCATGCCGGCCTCGCGCCGTGCCGTTGCCAGGACCTCACCGATGCTCACGGCGCCTCCCGTGCCGGATCGCGCTGCGGCTGCCCGCGGCGCAATGGCGGTACCAGATATCATTGTTGCGCGATTCCCCGGCGGAGCGCGCACCAAGCGCCAGCACCGGCTCTTACGCTGGCACTTGCACTAGCTGCGGATCGACGAGGACTGCCGGGCAGCGTAGCTGGCCTCATGAGTCCACAGGTCAAACACCATCCGATGGCTTTGAAGCGGTATGTCCGCCGCCTCAGCGCACCCCGGCGCGCCAGCGTCGCGCCAGGTACCCCCACAACGTCGGGTGCCACCACAGCCGCGAGTCGCCCGGCACGGACGTCGCGCCCGTGCTTCCAGACGGGGCAGGGGTGGGCGGGGCTGGCGTCTGCGACGTCGGTTCCGCCCGCTCGTCTGCCGCCAGGCGCGAAACCTGCTCGGCCAGCGCCGGCAGGCCCGATGCCAGATGCAGATAGAAATAGGTGGCGATGGAGTCTCGCGAGCCCGGCGCGAAGTACGTGCGCGCCAGCACGGTACCGGTGTCGATCCCGGGGTCCACCAGGTGCACGGTCGTGCCGACGAGGTCGGGGCGCCCCTCAGCCAGGGCCCAGTAGCCGCCGTGCATGCCGCGATAGCGGGGCGTGATGCCCCCATGGGTGTTCACGAACGGGCAGCCGACGGCCGCCAGCACCGCCGGCGAGATGATCCGCGTGCCCTGCACCACCACGACGGCCGGCGCCAGGTCACGCAGCAAGGCGATGCAATCGGGCGCGTTCACCGACCCGACCTGCCGCAGGCCCGCCACAGGGCTGGCGTCCAGCCTGGCGTCGGCCAGGATCTCCCGCACCCGTGCGCGTCCCCGCCACCGCAGCACGGGGACGGCGAGCGCCACGAACGCCAGCTGCCCGGCCACGCGCACCCAGCCGAGCCGCCGGGCGCGGCGCCGGGTGAGCGTGACGAGCGACGGCGACTGCTCGGCCACGGTGACGACGTCGTCGAACCGGTCGGCGAGGTAGTGGGTCACGATCGCCGTGGCGGGGTCATGGATCCTGCCCAGCACGACGATGCGGCGCGACGGTCCCGGCGCTCGAGATGTCATGCGTGCCGATGCCCTTCCGCCACTGCCGGCCATCGCGGCGTCACCGCCTTGCCTGCGCCGTTTTGCCTGGGCCTGGAATATCCGAACGGAAGATCACTCAACGCCTCACCCGCAGCGGGCTATCATTAACGGAACCGGCAGACCTTAACTACCGGCTTGCTGCTATTCTTCATAGCTTATGAGCAAGCCTTGCAACGCTCATACTGCCCCATGCCGCAGGCTTCGTGCTCCGCCCTGCTCAGGCATTCGCTCAGGATTTCGGCCATATCCCGGATGTGATCGGTGACGGCGGACATGTGCGTCCCCGCGACCATGTGCTCCTCAATGTCCGGCGGCTCCTTGCGCCTGATTACCGGCTGCCACGTCTGGGCGATCACCGGCTCTTCCCGCGCCCAGCAGAAGGTGATCTTGCCGTGATAGAGGCCGGTCTGATAGCCCGCCGCCGCCCAGCTGAGTACCCCCACGTAATCCTTGTACAGCGCCTCTCGCGGCGGGAACATCGCTGCCAGCCGCGGCTCGATCGCCAGCAGCTGCCCGAAGTCCTGCACCCGGCTTCCGCCCGGCCGCACAAGCCGGTAAAGGTGCCGCTGCGCGTGACGCGCCCGCAGGAACAGGTCTGCCTGTCTCCCCCTCCCCGCTCGGCTCCCCGTCCCCGCTCGGCTGGCCCTCCCCGCCCGGCTGGCCCTCCCCGCCCGGCTGGCCCTCCCCGCCCGGCTGACGCTGCGCACTCCCTCGCACACCGCCCGCAAGAGGCTGAACTGGATCGGCTCGGAGGGATTGATCAGTCCCAGAAATTCAACCTGCTCTCCTTTACTCTCCAGCTGCCGTGCCATTTCATACGCCAGCAGCCCGCCGTTGCAGAACCCGCCGAGCCGGTAGGGCCCGCGCGCCTGCACCCCGCGCATCGCCTTGATGTGCGCTGAGGCTATTTCCTCCAGCGTCGGCGCGCCGTCCGCTGCGCTGAAGGTGTATGGCTCCAGCACGTAGAAGGGCTGTTCCGCCCCGCATGCCCGAGCCAGGGCGAAACAGTAGAACGCTCCCCCGGTCCAGTCCCCGTGCAGAAAGAAGAACGGCCTCCTGCTCCCTTCCGCCTGCACCGGCAGCACCCGGGCCTTTTGTTCCCCGCCTCCCTCCGTCTCCTGCAGTGCCTCCGCCAGCTGCTCTACCGTCGGCTTCGCGAACAGCGTCGAGAGCCTCAGTCTCTTCCCATACACCTGCTCGATCCGGTCCGCCAGCTGCGCTGCCAGCAGGGAGTGGCCCCCAAGGTGGAAGAAGTTGTCCCGGATCCCGATCGGCCTGGGCTCCAGCAGCTCCTCCCAGATCTGCACCAGCTGCCGCTGGGTCAGCAGCCGCGGCGCCAGATAGGCCGTCTCCTCCCTCCTCGTCCTCCGCGCTATCTCCGGCAGCCTCCGCCTATCCGGCTTGCCGCCCGGCAGCCGCGGCAGTTTCTCCAGCTGCTCGATCGCCCCCGGCTGCATGTACCGCGGCAGCTTTTCCGCCAGATACCTCCGCAGTTCCTCTTCCTGCAGCGGCTCTGCCGCCCGCGCCACCACGTATGCCACCAGCTCTTTGTCCCCGATGTCTCCCCGCGCAGCTACCACCGCCTCATCGACCGCCGGGTGCTGTCCCAGCGCCGCCTCCACCTCCCCGAGTTCGACGCGGTAGCCCCGGATCTTCACCTGGTGATCTTTTCTGCCCGCGTACTCGATGCGCCCGTCACCCAGATAGCGCGCCAGGTCGCCGGTCCGGTACAGCCGCCCTGCCTCCTGCGCGCCGAAGGGGTCGCTGACAAAGTGCTCCTTCGTCAGCCCCGGCTGGTTCAGGTACCCCCTGGCCAGCAGCGGTCCGCCGATATGCAGCTCCCCCAGCACTCCCACTGGCACCGGCCGGCCGACGCGGTCCAGGATGTACACGCTGCGTCCCGCCATCGGCCGCCCGATCGTGATCGGTTCCTGCTCCTGTCCCGCCTCTCCCAGCGTCGCCGTGATCGTCGCTTCCGTCGGGCCGTAGGCGTTCAGCAGCCGCACCCCTCGCAGTCCCAGTTCCCGCCACTGCTGCACCGCCTGCGCTGTCAGCCGCTCTCCTCCCAGGATCACCAGCCGCAGCCGCATGCCCGCCAGCTCATGCGGCGCCCGCGCCCACTCCCGCACCGCCTGCTGCCAGTACGCCGGCGACAGGTTCATCACCGTCACCTGCTGCCTCGTCAGCTCCTCCAGCAGCTGCCGCGCCGGCCAGATCTCCGTCCCCCGCATGATCAGCCGCCCGCCCGCCGCCAGCGTGGGCAGGATCTGCTCCAGCGACGCGTCAGCGCCGTACTGGCTGAACTGCAGGACTCGGTCCCGCGGCCCCAGCCCGTACTCCTTGATCACCGCTCGGCTATGCGAAGCGAGCGCCCCCCGCCCGACCATCACGCCCTTGGGCTGCCCGGTCGAGCCCGAGGTGTAGATGATGTACCCCAGCTGCTGTTCCCCCGGCTGCTCTGCCAGCTCATCCTGCTGCCCGATCACCTCCCGGGAACGGTCCAGGCTCACCACCTCCGCGGCTGCGCCGCTCACTGTGTGCTGCAGCCGCTGCTGGGTCAGCAGCAGCGGCATCTGGGTGTCCTGCATCACGTAGCGGATCCGCTCGCCCGGCGCCTCCGGGTCCAGCGGCACATATGCCCCGCCCGCCCTGAGGATTCCCACCAGCGCGATCACCTGGTTCAGCGACCGCTCCAGGCACACCCCGACCGGCACCTCTGGTCCCACGCCCCGCGCCCGCAGGTACCGTGCCAGCTGGTCAGCCCGCACGTTCAGCTGCCGGTAGGTCAGCTCCTCTGCCTCGCAGACCGCAGCCACGGCGTCTGGCCTGGCTCGCGCCTGTTCGGCGATCAGCTCAGCAATGTCCGGTCCCGCGCTCAGTTCTCCCCCTGCGCTCCAGCTTCCCAGAAGCCGCTCTGTCTCCTCCTGTGCCAGCAGCCGCAGCTGTCCCACCGGCCGCCAGGGCTCCGCGGCCATTTCCTCCAGGACCATCTGCCAGTGCCCGATCATCCGCCCGATCGTCTCCGGCTCGAACAGATCGCTGTTATAGACGAATCGCCCGGCCAGCTCGTGCGCGGACTCATCTACCTCCAGGCACAGGTCGAACTCCGACGTCCGAGCGCGGATATCCCCCGGCGCCAGCTCCCACCCCGGCGGCGGCGCCGGCGGCTGCGGCTCGAAGGTCAGCAGGGCCTGCACGAGGGGCTGGTAACTCAGGCTTCGCTCGGGCTGCAGCTCTTTCACGACCGCATCAAAGGGCGCTGCCTCGTGACTGCACGTCGCCTGGCTCGCTGCCCGCGTCCTCGTCAGCAGCTCCCGCACGCTCGGCTCCCCCGCCAGGTCCGCCCGGAGCACGACCGTGTTGATGAAGCACCCCACCGTCCCATCCATCTGCGCCCGCTCGCGGCCCGATACCGTCAATCCGACCAGCAGGCCTTCCTGCCCGGTATAGCGGTACAGCAGTGTCTGGAAGGCCGCCGTCAGCGTCATGCGCAGCGTCACCTGCTCCTGCCTGCTCAGCTCGCGCAGCCCCGCGCTCAGCTCCGCACTGAGCGCAAACGCCCGCGTTCCCGCCCGGTAGCTCTGCCGCCCTGGCCGCTTGCGGTCTGCCGGCAGCTCCAGCACCGTCGGGGCGCCCGCCAGGTACTCCTTCCAGAACCTCAGGTGCGCCCCGAGCTCCTCCTGCTGCCGCTGTCCCCGCTGCCAGGTCACGTAGTCCGCGTACTGCAGTTCCACCTCATCCAGCTCGGGCGGCCGCCCCTGCACCCTCGCGTCATACAGTTCCCGCAGCTCGGGCAGGAAGACCTGCGTCAGCGACACCGCGTCGAAGATCATGTGGTGCAGCGTCATGAACAGCCGGTGCTCATGCTCCCCCAGCCGCACCAGCAGTGCCCGCACCAGCGGTCCCCGGGCCAGGTCGAATGGCTGCTGGCCCGCCTCTTCCGCCCGGCACCGCGCCTCTTCCTCCCGCTCTGCAGCCGCGAGGCCAGTCAGGTCAGCCACCGACCACGTCCACTGTCCCTTCGCCCGCACCAGCTGCACCGGCTGCCCGTCCACGCTGGGAAAGGTCGTGCGCCAGATCTCGTGCCGCTGGATGAACGCCGCCAGACTCTCCCGCAGGGCAGCCACGTCAAGCTGCCCGCGCAGCGTCACGATCCGGCAGTCATTCTCCGATGGCACCTGCGGCATCAACTGGTGCGCAAACCACAGCTGCTCCTGCTCGTGTGACAGGGGCACCACTCTTGCGCCGGTGAGTTGCTTCGTCTTCCGCATGCCCCATCGCTCTTTCCTGGGTGTGGTTGAAACTGCTGCTGCCCGCCTGCGGCGTGAGCGTCCACGGGAACGGACACCGATGGCCGCCCGGGCGGTGCCGGGACGGATAGCGGCCGATAATGCCGG
>DATJZH010000233.1:0-3445 GCA_035499215.1 Streptosporangiaceae bacterium
GAAGCAGATCACCTTGACTCCCGGTATCTTCGTTGCGCAACCGCTCCTGCCATGACCCGAATGCGGCAATCCGCGGGAGAGCACGAGCATGGGCGCCCGATGCGCCCGTGCCAGTTTCAGTGCGGTATCAAGGCGGTCCCCTGGCCCGTCCAGCATGACGACCGCGTCGACGCGCGCGGGCATGCCCTGCTGTGGCCAGACGAACAAGCGGGCCGTTATCACGCCGAGCCCGGCGAGCATCACCAGCATCCCAGTCAGGATGTGCCGCCGGTGGCCGCGCATATCAGCTGGCCCTGCGCTTCGAATGGTCCCGAGTCTGGTCAATGATCACTTTGGCTAATCGACGTGGGCAACTGGAGGCGGATTGCTCGTGGGTGCTGGTGTCTCGTGCGCACGATACCGCGCTGCCCGCGGCGGGCCCGGCAGCGACGACGCGAGGCCGAGGATGATCAGCGTGAAGGGCAGAGATCCGCAGCCGAGGCGAGGCAGCCGACGCGACCCACACGCCCCGCACGAATCCTGCGCAACGAGAAGGTCCAGTCGCCCAGGCTCCCTGTTCGTGCCGCTGGCCAGCTCGCCCTCGGCACGGGATGATCTCCTGTGCGGGCGGCCATCCCCCCAAGTGCGCTGCGCCCCGCCTCGGCCAGATAGTAGCCAACCGCAGGCCGGGCGGCCGGTCCATCCCCGAACTCCGGATGCGCGCCGACCCGCAGCGCTCTAGGATCCGCTACCGCACGCGCAAATGCCGCGGCGGGCGGTACCCGGCGCTGTGACTACCACGCGGTAGGGGCCAAGCGGCAGCCCGCGCCAGTGCGCGGATTAGCCCCCATGATGCCGACTGCGGAGCGTACCGGGATTCTTCTTCTGCGGAGTGAGGCGGCCTATCGTCCGTCGGAGCGGCACGCGAAACTGACGGCCCGCTAGGGTTGGCCCGGACCGCGGAAATCTCCCGGTGTTACCCAGGGCCAGCTGGCCGATTGAGCTCAGCGGCGGAAGGCCGACGATGCGCAGCAGCGGCACGCGCCGAGAGAGCCGGCGGTTGGTCAGCGCCGCGGTGGCCGCGGCCGTGCTGGCCGTTGCGGTGGTCGTCGCCGGCGGCGGCTACCTGCTGCTGCGCACAAGGGGCAGCCCGCGCCAGACAGCGGCCAGCTACCTGCTCGGCTGGCAGCAGGGCAGCTACGCGGCCATGGACAAGATCAGCGTGAACGTGCCGCCGGCCGGGCTGGCCGGCCCGCTGAGCCAGGCGGCGGGGCAGCTCGGCATCCGCCATATCCGCCTGCTGCTGCGCCGGGTGACGGCGAGCGGCGCGTCGGCGCGGGCGGATTTCACCGCCAGCGCCGACCTTGCCAGCGGGCACACCTGGACCTACCAGGGGCAGCTGCGGCTGGTCCGGCACGACCGCCGGTGGCGGGTCCGCTGGAGTCCGGCCGCAATCTACCCGGGCCTGCGCGCGGGCGAGCGGTTCGTGCTCACCGCCGCCTGGCCGGCCAGGGCGCCAGTGCTCGCGGCCGACGGCAGCGTGCTGAGCTCGCGCCGGGCGATCGCCGAGTCCGGCTCTGTCTCGCTGCTGACCGGCAACGTGGTGGCGGCGACGGCTGCCCAGGCCAGGGCGCTCGGCGCCCCGTACGAGGCCGGTGACCAGATCGGCCAGGGCGGGATCGAGCAGGCTTACCAGGATCAGCTGGCCGGCAGCCCGGCCCTGACCATCAGGATCGAGGGACCGGGACGGCGCGTCGACGCGACCGCGGCCCGTTTCGCCGCCGCGGCCGGCACGCCGGTCCGGACCAGCATCGAGATGCGCTACCAGCTGGCCGCGTCGAAGGCCGTCAAGTCCGCGACGACGGCCAGGCCCGTCGACATCGTCGCCATCGAGCCGTCCGCCGGACGGGTTCTTGCCGTGGTCGAGCGTCCCGGCGGATTCGACCGCGCCCTCGAGGGCGAGTTCCCGCCCGGCTCGACCTTCAAGGTCGTGACGGCCGCCGCCCTCGCGAAAGCCGGGATGCGCCCGGCCAGCACGGTGCAGTGCCCGAGCCAGGTGACCCTGGGGGGCACGACATTTCATAACGACAACAACGAGCAGTACGGGCGCACAAGCCTGCAGACCGCTTTCGCCGTGTCGTGCAATACCACCTTCGCCCTGCTCGGCACCCAGCGGCTAACCGGGCCCGCGCTCAGGTCGGCGGCCGAGATGTTCGGCTTCAACACCCAGCCTGCCCTGGGCGTCCCCGGCGCGCTTGGCCGGTTCAGGACTCCGCACCAGACAGCCGACCTGGCGGCCGACGCGTTCGGCCAGGGAACCGACCTGGTCAATCCTCTCAGCCAGGCAGCCGCGGTGGCCGCCGTCGAAGACGGCAGCTGGCGGCCGCCGCAGCTGGTGACCAGCCCAGCGCCGCGGGGGGCAGCCCGGCCGCGCGCGCTGCCCCCCGCGATCGTGGACACGCTGCGCCCGATGATGCACGCGGTGGTGACCAGCGGCACCGCGGCCGGAGTTGGCTTGCCAGCCGGGACGTACGGGAAGACCGGGACCGCCCAGTACGGATCCGGCCCGAACCCGCCGTCGCACGCCTGGTTCGTCGGCTACCGCGGCGACCTGGCCTTCGCTGTTCTGGTCGAGGGCGGCGGCACCGGAGCCAGCACCGCGGGGCCGATCGCCAGCGCGTTCCTGCGGGGGCTGTGACCAGGCGGGCGGCGCGCCGCGAACCGCGGCCCGCTGGCTGTCGGGCGGCAGCTAGCCGCGGTTGACGGCGCTCCTGATCACGTCGGCGAGCCCGGCAGGCCAGACCGTCTCGGCGGTCGAATCCAGCTCCGCCAGCGTCCACCATCGCCAGGCCGCGATGCCGTCCGCGGCGTGCATCGCGTCGACGCCCCGGATCCGCCGGCCGGGCTGGTCGGTTCGCGCCAGGTAGAACCGCTCACGCTGGCATACCAGGCGCTCCCCGTAGCCCATCGTCAGGGTCCGCTTGTGCACCTCGCCGAGCAAGGCGACATCAGTCCAGCCGGTCTCCTCGGCAAGCTCACGCAGTGCAGCCGCCGGGTAGTCCTCGCCCTCGTCCAGTCCCCCGCCCGGAGTGGACCAGTGGCTTCCGTTCGGCGGGCCATCGTCGTAGCGCATCAGCAGGACACGCCCCGCGGGATCCAGCAGAATGACGCGGGCCGCACGCCGCAGGGGAAGCGCGGACTGCTCGGGCCTGCCCGAGCCGGGTCCGGGCGCAGGTTCAGGCACTGCCATGTTCCTCATTGTGGCAGGCGGTCATCGCGCTCCGGGAGCGCCAGGTTGCCGGCCGGTGGCTAGCCTGCCTGCCTGCAGGCCCGAGGAACCCGCCGCGCCGGCGAGCTGCCCCGGCGTGCCGTCAGCCAGTCCGCCATTCCCGGGCCGGCTCGCATCGGCTGGCCAGATCAGAAAACTGCTCGTCGCAACCTCGGGACGCGATACATTACGTCAGCG
>DATJZH010000234.1:0-15420 GCA_035499215.1 Streptosporangiaceae bacterium
GCCAGCGGAACCGCGAAATGCGCGATCAGCAGCTCGGGCAGGTTCGGCATCAGGTAGGCGACCCGGTCCCCCGGCCCGACACCGCTGGCCCGCAGCGCCCGCGCCACCCGCTGCGCCTCGGCCGCCAGCTCCCCGTACGTCAGCCGCCGCCCGCCGTAGATCACGGCGACCTTGTCCGGCCACACCCGGGCCGACCGCTCCAGGTACGACAGCGGCGACAATGCCGTGTACGAGACCGACCCCGCACCGGCCTCCGGCGGCTGCGCTGCACCCGTTCCTGGCGCCGGCTCGTCCCTGACGCCGTCCTTCAGCAGATTGTCGTTCATGATTCTCGCCTTGCCTGTCGGATGTGATGCGCCGCGGACGGACCGGGATGGCAGGCCGTCTAGGCACTCGGCGCCCCGTATGGTTGCGCCGTCCATCCCATGACAATCCCCCGATTGCGGACAGAGGCGAAGGTCCTCAGCCCGGTCGGGGCCGGTGACCGGCCGTCCGGCAGTGACCCGGCCCGCTGCCATGCCCTGCCGCCGGGCGGGGGGAGGCGGGTGCCGCCGGGCGGGGGGAGGCGGGTGCCGCCGGGGAAGGCGGGTGCCGGGGCAGGCCCGCCGTGCGGGCGGCCGGGCGGGTCCTGTCCCCCGGGCGCTCGCCGGAGTCGCGTGAGCCCGCATCAGAGTCGCGAATATACCCATCGACTCGTTATCGTGTCCTTTCTTCCGTAGTTCCTGCCCGAATTCGGGCAGGAAGTTGCCACTCGCGCTTCGAAGGCAGCACGATGGGGCGGTGCACGATCGCGATCTCACCGAACGGGTCGCCGCCTCGACGGGCCTGGCGCTCGCTGAGGCAGACCGCGTCGTGGCCGATGTCCTCGCCTGGTATCGCGAGCCGCTCGAGGACTATGTACGGCGCCGTCATGCCCATTACCAGCTGCGGGGCAAGCGCAATCCCGAGATTTTCGCGCTGATCATCGAGGAGCTGGCCGGTCGCCTCGTCGCGCCGCCGCGGCTGTCCGAGCGTCAGCTGCGTCGCATCATCTACGGCTGAGAACCAGGGAGCAGCAAATATGTGCGGAATAGTCGGCTATGTCGGGAATCAGAAGGCCGCCCCGGTTCTCATCGAGGGCCTCGCCCGCCTGGAGTACCGCGGCTATGACTCAGCGGGCATCGCCATCCTCGGCGTCGGCGGCACCCAGGTATTCCGCAAGGTCGGCCGCGTCCGTGACCTTGAGGCATCGCTGCCTAAGCGGCTGACCGGCAGGGTGGGCATCGGGCATACCCGCTGGGCCACCCACGGCCCGGCGACGGAGGCGAACGCCCATCCGCAGACCAGCGTGGACGGCCGGATCAGCGTCGTGCACAACGGCATCATCGACAACGCGGCCGCCCTGCGCGAGCGCCTGGCGGCGAGAGGGGTGACCTTCACCTCTGATACTGACACCGAGGTCATCGCCCATCTCATCGCCCGCTCGGAGGCCGGCACGCTCGAGGCGGCGGTCCTCGACGCCCTGTCCAGGGTGACGGGGACGTATGCCCTCGCGGTCATCGACGAGCGGCATCCGGACCGGATCGTGGCCGCCCGCAACGGCTCTCCCCTCATCCTCGGCGTCGGCGATCACGAGATGTTCATCGCCAGCGATCTCGCCGCGCTGGTCCGGCACACCACGTCCGTCGTCCACCTCGACGACGGGGAGCTGGCGACGGTTACGACGGCCGGGTTCCGCACCTTCAGCCGCGAGCAGGAGAACACCGCCAAGGCTCCCACCAGCGTCGACATCGACATCGAGGAAGTCGACCTGGCTGAGCATCGGCACTACATGCATAAAGAGATCTTTGACCAGCCGTATTCGATCGAGCGGATGCTGCGCGGCCGGCTGGACGAAAGGTTCGGCACCGCGCGCCTGGACGGGCTCAATCTCGGGCCGCGCGAACTGCGCGGCTTCCGGCGGGTGAAGATTCTCGGCTGCGGCTCCGCCTATTACGCCGGGCAGATCGGCGCCTCGATGATCGAGGAACTGGCCCGGATTCCGGCCGACGCCGAGCCAGCCTCGGAGTTCCGGTACCGGAATCCGATCATCGAGCCCGACACGCTCTACGTCGCCGTGAGCCAGTCCGGCGAGACCGCCGACACCGCGTTCGCCGTGCAGGAGGTCAAGCGCAAGGGCGGCGAGATCATCGGGCTGGTCAACGTCGTGGGCTCCACGATCGCCCGCGACAGCGACGGCGGCGTCTATCTCCATGCCGGGCCGGAGATTGCGGTCGCCTCGACCAAGGCCCTCACCCATATGGCCACCGGGTTCGCCATGCTCGCCCTGTTGCTCGGCCGGGTCCGCGACCTGTCCATCAGCGACGGCCAGCGGATCATCGCCGGCCTGCAGAGCCTTCCTGGCCAGATCAAGGAGATCGTGAGCGAGGAGGCCCATATCGCGGCGGTCGCCGGCGGCCTGGCCGGGGCGCAGAGCCTGTTCTTCATCGGCCGGGTCCGCGGGTTCCCGGTCGCGCGCGAGGGCGCGCAGAAATTCAAGGAAGTCTCCTACCGGCACGCCGAGGCGTATCAGACCAGCGAGCTGAAGCACGGGCCGCTCGCGCTCATCGACGAGACCATGCCGACAGTGTCGATCTTGCCGGACGACGAGCTCACCGACCGCAACCTGGCCGCGCTCCAGCAGGTCACTGCCCGCAACGGGCCGATCGTCGTCATCACCCATCCGGGCGTCATCGATGACCCCGCCATCCCGCAGATCACCGTTCCCAAGAACGAGAGCGAGCTCGACCCGATCCTGCTCACGATCCCGCTGCAGCTTCTGGCTTACCATGCGGCCCTCGCGCTCGGGCTCGACATCGACAAGCCGCGCAACCTCGCGAAGTCGGTCACCGTCGAGTAGCGCGCGTCGTCGCAGGTGGCTGTTCGAGGTCAGGCGGCTGGCGGACCGCGGCGTGCCGGGCCGGTCGCCGTCAGCCCGTCGTCCGGCTCCGGCCGCGGAACTCGGCGACGATCTCATCACCCCGCCGGACGGTGACGTCGTAGATGCCGCTGCGGCCGAACCGGATGCGCTCGCTTGCCGTCGCCTCCAGGACATCGCCCTCGCGCACCGGCCTGATGAAAGTGATCTCCGCCGCGGCGGCCACGGTCACTGGCCCGTAGCTGTTGCATGCGCACCCGAACGCGCTGTCGGCCAGCAGGAACACGTATCCCCCGTGGGCAGTCGCCTGGCCGTTGACCATCGAGGGACGGATCGTCATCCGCAGTACCGCGCTGCCCCGGCCGGCCTCGACCAGCTCGATGCCGAGCGCGGCGGATGCCTGGTCGGCCGCGAACATCGCGGCAGCCGGGCCTGCGGGCTGCCGGGGCGGTGACGGCGGCGGCGACATTATCAGAATGCTACGGCCGGCCGGTCACGCCTCCCGGACGAGCCCTGCCGGTAGCGCCCGGACGCGGGCAGCCAGGATCTAGGCTTGGGCCGGTGCTCACCAGAACGTGCCTGTGCCTGATTACCCGGACCGCCGCGGGCGGCCCCGAGGTCCTGCTCGGGCTGAAGAAGACCGGTTTCGGCGCCGGCAAGTGGGTCGGGCTCGGCGGCCACATCGAGGACGGCGAGAAGCCGGTGACGGCAGCCGTCCGCGAGGTCAGGGAGGAATCGGGCCTGCTGGTGTCCCCCGACGCGCTCGAGCACGTTGCGTCGATCATCTTCCGGTTCCCGGCCGGGCGGGGCTGGGATCAGAGCGCCGAGGTATTCATGACCCCTGTGTGCCAGGGCGAGCCGGCTGAGTCGGACGAGATCGTCCCGCGCTGGTTCGCGCAGGACGACCTGCCCCTCGAGGCCATGTGGGACGACGCCAGATACTGGCTGCCGCGGGTGCTCGCCGGAGAGCACGTGACGGCCACGGTGACTTTCGGCGGCGACTGCGCGACCGTGGCCCGAATCGAGCCGCCGCTGTAGCCGGACCGCCGGCCAGGCTGCGGACCGTCCCCGCCGGCCAGCGGACCACAGGGCCCGGTTTCGTCCCCGCGGGTGCGCCGCGAATCGGCGCATGCATTTCTCAGCCGGACGGCGCTGCCACCCGTCTGCCCGGCGGCAGGCCGGGAGTTAAATAGTTGTGGTCAAGCAAATTCACCGGAGTAGGCTACTGAGGCGTAAGGCAGGGAAAGCCGGGACAGGTCGGGGTCGGCACTGAGCAAGAGCCGGAGCGGGGCGAACGGCGGCCTGGCCCGGGCGGGCGGCGCCGGGGCCAGCACAACGGCGGCCCGCACTACGGCGGCCAGCACTACGGCGGCCAGCACCGCGGCGGCCGGCACCGCGGCGGCCAGCGGCGGCCGGGACGGCGCGGCGCCCGCGGATCGCGCCGGGCCGCAGCCCGCCGGGGCCGGAAGCGGCGGGCGGTACAAGTGGATCGCGCTGTCGAACACCACGCTCAGCATGACGATGGCCACGATCGACGCGTCGATCGTGATCATCGCGATGCCTGCGATCTTCCGCGGCATTCACCTTAACCCGACCGCACCGGGCAACATCGGCTTTCTCCTCTGGATGATCATCGGGTATCTCCTGGTCACCGCCGTGCTGGTGGTCACGCTCGGGCGGCTTGGCGACCTGTACGGCCGGGTGCGCATCTACAACCTGGGCTTCGTAGTCTTCACCCTCGCTTCCATCGCGCTGTCGCTCGATCCGCTGACTGGCAGCGGCGGTGCCATCTGGCTGATCGGCGGGCGGCTCATCCAGGCCTGCGGCGGCGCGATGCTCATGGCCAACTCGGCTGCGATCCTCACTGACGCCTTTCCGGCTGGCCAGCGCGGCAGGGCACTGGGCATCAACCAGATAGCCGGGATCTCCGGGCAGTTCATCGGCCTGCTGCTCGGCGGGCTGCTGGCGGCCTGGGACTGGCGCGCGGTGTTCTGGGTAAATGTGCCGATCGGCGTTTTCGGCACGGTCTGGGCGTACCGGAGCCTGCGCGAGATAGCCACGACCCGGCGGGCGAGCATCGACTGGGCGGGGAACGTCACGTTCGCGCTGGGAGCGGGAGCGCTGCTCGCGGCGATCACCTACGGCATTCAGCCCTACGGCGGGCATCCCACCGGGTGGGCCAGCCCGTGGGTGATCGGCGGGCTGGCCGGCGGTGCAGCGCTGCTGATCGTCTTCGGCATCATCGAGACGAAGATCGCGGAGCCGATGTTCCGGCTGAGCCTGTTCAGGATCCGGGCCTTCGCGGCCGGGAACGCGGCCAGCCTGCTGAGCTCCATGGCCCGCGGCGGGCTGCAGTTCATGCTGGTGATCTGGCTGGCGGGGATCTGGCTCCCGCTGCACGGCTACGACTATGTCGTCACGCCGCTGTGGGCCGGGATCTACATGCTGCCGCTGACCGCTGGCTTCCTCATCGCGGGACCGGTCTCCGGCTGGCTCTCGGACCGGTACGGCCCGCGTCCGTTCGCGACGGCCGGGCTGCTTGTCGCGGCAGGTGCCTTCACCGGCCTGATGCTGCTGCCGGTGGAGTTCCCGTACTGGCTGTTCGCACTGATCATCTTCGGCAACGGGATCGGCTCGGGCCTGTTCGCCTCGCCGAACACCTCCGCGATCATGAGCAGCGTCCCGGCCGGTGACCGCGGCGCCGCCTCCGGGATGCGGTCCACCTTCCAGAACTCCGGCATGTCGCTGTCGATCGGCATCTTCTTCTCGCTGATGATCGCCGGGCTGGCAGCCGCGCTGCCCGGCACGCTCAGCCGCGGGCTGCGGGCCCGGGGAGTCTCGCCGGCAGCCGCCGCGCATGTGGCCCACCTGCCGCCGGTGAGCACTTTGTTCTCCGCATTGCTGGGCTACAACCCGATCCGCAGCCTGCTCCAGACGTCCGGCGTGCTCGCCAGGCTGCCTGCCAGGAACGCTGCCGCCCTGACCGGCAGGCAGTACTTCCCGCACCTGATCGCCGCTCCGTTCCACCACGGGCTTGTCGTCGTCTTCACCGCCGCGATCGCGATGTCGCTGGCCGGCGCGCTGGTGTCGCTGCTGCGGGGCGGCCGGTTCTACTACGACGAGGCTGGTGCCGGCGCGGGCCCCGGCCGGGCGCGGCAGGTTCCGCGCCAGGACGACCAGCACCCTGCCGCCTCGATCTGACGTAAGCTTTCTGCGTGCCGCGCTACGAGTACCGCTGCCGAGCCTGCGGAGATACCTTCGAGCGGACCCGCCCGATGAGCGAGTCGGCTGCCCCCTGCACGTGCCCACAGGGCCACGATGACACCGTCAAGCTGCTGTCCGCCGTGGCGGTCGGCGGCCGGGCCGGTTCCCCGGCCCCGGCACCGCGCGGCGGCGGCTGCTGCGGCGGTGCCTGCGGCTGCGGCTGAGCCCTGCCGGGCGGGCCGCGGACTTCCCTGGCCGCGGACTTCCCCCGGCCGCGGACTTCCCGGCCGCGGTCGCTTGGCGCTCCTGCCTACATCCGGTTCATCTCGCGGAAGCGACGCATGTCATCTTTTCCCGCGAGCAGGCCAGCTCCGACGGCGGCCACAGCCGCCAGCATCAACCACTTCATCGTGAGGCTCGCTGCGTCGCCTGCCTTTTGCCGCCTGCCATTTCACTGTGCCTGCGCGGCCCTGGCTAGAGCCCAGGGCAGGGCCGAAGGTCGCTGGACGGCGCCAGGCGGAGAACCGCCCGAAGGGCAGGGCCGAAGGTCCCTGGACGGCGCTAAGCGGAGAACCGCTCGATCTGCCGCATCTTGTTGGTCGCGTCCAGCGCAGCCGCCTTGTCGGACTCCGCCAGCGTCGTTGAAGCTGATCTCGGGGATGGTGTAGATCCCGATCGGCTGCAGCGTGCTGGTGGCGTGCACCGGCTCGCCGCAGGCATGGTGCGCCGCCACGCGGCCCTGCTCCATCGATGCCGCGGCGAGTGCCGGGAAGCCGATGACATCGCCGACGGCGTTGATGTGCGGCACGGCGGTGCGGAAGACATCGTCGACGGTGATCCGGCCCCGCTTGTCGGCCCCAGCCCAGCGGCGGCGAGCCCGAGATCGTCGGTCTTTCCCCGCCGTCCGGCCGAGTACATGACCGTGTCAGCCGGAATTCGCTTCCCGCTGGCCAGCGACGCGACCGCGCCGTCGGGCCCGGCCTGGACCGCGGTTACCCTCTCGCCGAAGCGGAATGTCACGGCAAGGTCCCCGAGGTGGTACTTCAGCGCCTCGACGACCTCCGGGTCGCAGAACTCGAGCATCCGGTCGCGCTGCTCGACCACCGTGACCTTGGTGCCGAGGGCGGCGAACATCGACGCGTACTCGATCCCGATCACCCCGGCGCCCGCCACCACCATGGACCGGGGAACCCGCGCGAGATGGATAATCCCGTCGGAGTCGATGACCGTGCGCTCGTCGAAGGCGATGCTGCCCGGCCGGGCCGGCCGGGTTCCGGTGGCGATCACGATCTTCTCCGCGCTGACCTGGCACACCCGGCCCGCACCGTCGTGCACCTCGATCAGGTGATCGTCGGCAAGACGTGCCGTCCCGGTGAGGATCATCACCCGGTTGCGGGTGAGCTGACTGCGGACCACGTCGTTTTCCCGGCCGACCACATGCTGGGTGCGGGCCGCCAGGTCGCCGATCGTGATCTCTTCCTTCACCCGGTAGCTCTGCCCTACGTCTCGCGCTGGTCCAGCCCGGTCAGGTAGAGCACCGCCTCGCGCAGGGTCTTCGACGGGATGGTGCCGGTATTGAGGCAGACCCCGCCGAGCATGTTCGGGCGCTCGACGATGGCGACCCTGCGCTCCAGCTTCGCCGCCGCGATCGCGGCCTTCTGCCCGCCGGGGCCCGAGCCGATCACGAGCAGCTCGAAGTCGTGCACCCAACAAGTGTGACCCCGGCCGGCGGCCGTTGGATAAGCATGCCGGGCCTGTCACGCCTCGCCGAGGTCGAGCGCCCGGCGCCGGTGCCCGGCGGCACAGCGGCAGCGCCTTCCGCGGGCCGGCCCGGGAACCCTGCGCGCTGTTATCGGTAACGACGGCGAAACATGCCCAGATTAAGCTCTTTGCGTGGCGGACATCTTTGACGGTTACCAGCTGGCCGATGCATGGGACGAGATGTTCGAGCGGCCCGGCGTGCCGCGCGCACCCTACAACGCGCTGCTCGCCGCGCTGCAGCCGCTAGATCCGGGCGAGCTGCGCTACCGGGCCGACCAGATGGCCAAGGTCTTCATCGACCGCGGCGTGACCTTCGACTACGCGGGCGAGGAGCGGCCGTTCCCGCTCGACCTGATCCCCAGGGTGATCGACGCCGTCGAGTGGGACCACATCGCGCGCGGTGTGCGCCAGCGGGTGCTGGCGCTCGAGGCGTTCCTCGCCGATGTCTACGGGCCCTGCCATGCCTTCGCCGACGGCGTGCTGCCCTGGCGGGTGATCTTCACCTCCAGCCGGTTTCTTCGCGAGGTCTCCGGCCTGACACCGCCGAACGGCGTCCGGGTGCACATCGCGGGCATCGACCTCGTCCGGGACGAGCAGGGCAGCTTCTGCGTGCTCGAGGACAACATCCGGATCCCGTCGGGGGTCAGCTATGTGGTGGAGAACCGGCTGGCGATGACCAGGACATTCCCCGCCCTGTTCGCCGAGGAGCACGTCAACCCGGTCGATGACTACCCGGCCCGGCTGCTGTCTGCGCTGCGCGCCGCCGCCCCGCCCCAGGCCAGGGACCCGGTGGTCGTCGTCCTTACCCCCGGCGTGAACAACGCCGCGTACTTCGAGCACACTCTGCTCGCCCGGCTGATGGGAGTGGAGCTGGTCGAGGGACGTGACCTTGTCGCGGCTAACAACCGGGTCTTCGTGCACACCACGCAGGGCAACCGGCCGGTAGATGTCATCTACCGGCGCGTCGATGACGCCTTTCTTGACCCGCTGCAGTTCATGCCCGGCTCGGTGATCGGCTGCCCTGGCATACTCAACGCCGCCAGGGCAGGCAACGTCACGATTGCGAACGCGGTGGGGAACGGCATCGCCGACGACAAGCTGGTCTACACCTACCTGCCTGACCTGATCCGGTACTACCTGAGCGAAGAGCCGCTGCTGCCCAACGTCCAGTCCTACCGGCTGGACGACCCGGAGCGGCTGGACTGGGTGCTCGGGCGGCTCGACGAGCTGGTGCTCAAGCCGGTGGACGGCGCGGGCGGCCACGGCATCGTGATCGGCCCGCACGCCGACGAGCCGGCCCTGGCCGAGCTGCGCGCCGTAGTCGCCACCCAGCCGAGGAACTGGATTGCCCAGCGTCCGGTCGCGCTGTCCACCGCCCCGGTGCTCATCGGCGAGCGGCTGACCCCGCGGCACATCGACCTGCGGCCGTTCGCAGTCAACGACGGCAGCGACGTGTGGCTGCTGCCGGGGGGCCTCACCAGGGTGGCGCTGCCCGAGGGCGCACTGGTGGTCAACTCGAGCCAGGGCGGCGGATCCAAGGACACCTGGGTGCTCGCCTACGAGGAGCCCTCTCTGACCGAGGACCCCCGGGCTGCCCAGATGCGCCAGTCCGGGCGGCCGCGCGCCGCCGCGGGCAAGCGCCACGCTGCCGACCTGCCGTGGCAGCCGGGACCCGTTCTTCCGGCAGCCGCGCCAGATGCCGCGGTCGGCCGGCAGGGCGGCCCTGCCTCGGAACAGCAGCAATGAGTGGCGGCTCGACCTCGCACAACGGGCTGCTCAGCCGCATCGCCGAGACCCTGTTCTGGACTGGCCGCTACATCGAGCGCGCCGATGACACCGCCAGGATGGTCGACGTCTACGTGCACCGCATGCTGGAGGAGCCGCGGGCCGACGAGGACGACGGCTGCCGCGCGCTGCTGGCCGTGCTGGGAATCAAGCCGGCCCAGGCCTCCCGGCTGGACATCGGCCTGGCGCTGGAGCAGCTCGCCTACGACGTCAGGAGCCCCAGTGCCATCGCCGGTGCCGTGCTGGCGGCCCGCACCGGGGCGCGCAGCGTCCGCGAGGTGATCTCCAGCGAGATGTGGGAGTGCCTGAACGTGACCGGGCTGCGGCTGGCGGCACAGCACGTAGCCGCCGAGCGGCTGGGTCCGGCTATCTACCTGCGGTTCATCCGTGAGCGCGCCGCGCTGTTCTTCGGCCTGGCCGACTCGACGATGAGCCACGACGACGCCTGGCGGTTCCTGGTGCTCGGCCGCAGCCTGGAGCGGGTGGACATGACGGCCAGGCTGCTGCTCGCCCGGATGCCGGCCACTCCCTACGAGCTCGGCTGGCCGATGCTGCTGCGCGCCTGCGGCGCCTATGAGTCCTTCATCCGCACCCGCAGCTGGATCGGCGAATCCCGGCACGTCGCCGAGTTCCTCATCCTTGACCGCCTGTTTCCCCGGTCGGTGCTGCACGCCCTGGCGACCGCCGAGGAATGCCTGGCCGCCCTCGACCCCGGCCCGGTCCGGGCCGGCATGGGCGACCTCGCCCGGCGCCCGATCGGGCGGATGCGGACCCGGCTGGAGTACGCCGACCCGCAGCTGGTGCCCGGCCAGCTAGCTGACCTGCTCGGCGCGATTCAGCAGACCTGCCTGGAAGCGAGCGAGGCCATCACCGAGCGCTACTTCACCTGCGGGCAGCCGGTGGCCTGGGAGCAGGAAGGGCGACGATGGGCTGGCGGCTGAAGATCGTGCACTCGACCAGGGTGCATTACGAGGGAGCGGCGCGCGCGTCGTACAACGAGGCCCGGATGACTCCCCCGACGCTGCCCAGGCAGTCGGCGCTGGACTGTCACATATCCACCGACATGGCAGTGCCGATCTGGACCTACAGCGACTACTGGGGCACGGTCGTCAGCTCTTTCGACATCGAGGCGCCGCATGACGGGCTGACTATCAGCGCTGGCGCCACCGTCGAGACCAGCGCCGCGCCGTGCCCCGCAGCGCCGCTGCCGTGGCCGGTCCTGAGCCGCCGCGCGGCAGGCAGCCGGTTGCTGGAGTTCCTCATGCCGACATCGCGCACGACGGTCGACGAGCAGCTCGCGGCCCTGGCCCGGCAGCGCACCGCGGGCGCCGACCCGCTCGAGGCTGCCGCCGAGATCGCCTCGTGGGTCGGCGACCGGGTCGCCTACGTGCCGGGCGCGACCGGGGTGCAGACCAGCGCCCAGGAAGCGTGGGACAAGGGCCAGGGCGTCTGCCAGGACATCGCGCACCTCACGGTCGCGCTGCTGCGGGAGGTCGGCTTGCCGGCCCGCTACGTGTCCGGGTACCTGCATCCGCAGCCGGAGGCGGAGCCCGGTGATGAGGTCGCCGGCCAGAGCCATGCCTGGGTCCAGTTCTGGACCGGACAGTGGGTGGCCTGCGATCCGACGAACCGCGAGGAGGTGGGTGAGCGCCATGTCGTGGTGGCCGCCGGCCGCGAATACAGCGATGTCCCGCCGCTGAAGGGCATCTACCACGGCGCCCCCGGCAGCACGATGGACGTCACAGTGCTGGTGACCAGGCTGGCCTGACCGCCGGCCGCCGGGGTTGCGGCCTACAGCCAGCTGACCCGCGCGCTGGCCAGCTGGCCGCCGCCGGGCGCCGTCGCCAGCTCCCCGGCCTTGACCCGCTCAAGCAGCGAGGCAACGGTCGCGGCGATCTCGGGCGCGCGCTCACGCAGGCTGGCCGCGTCGGCGGCGAGCGACGGATCAGGCTGCACGCCGGCCTGCCGCAGCAGGCCCTCGAGGTCGGCAAGCCGGTCCCCGACCCACTGCACCGGGCTGGCCGACAGACCCGCGTCGAACACCCTCTTGCCCGGCTCCCAGCCGTCGAACGCCGGGTGGTGATGTGCCCGGTTCAGGCTGCCGGGCGCCGAGTCTACCGACTCCAGCAGGTCAGCGCGCCAGACCGGCTCTGCTACCTCGATCGGCCGGGCCGAGTAGATGGAGCCCTTCAGATCGCCCCGCGCCAGCAGCCGCACCTCCAGCCGGACCCCGCGCTCGGCCCCCTCCTGGCCGGGCAGCGGCTCGGGGTCCACGAAGTACAGGTCACTGACCAGCACGCCGATCCGCTCAAATCCGTATGCGTAGAGCACCGCAGCGCCTCCTGCCGACCGTGCACCGACTACGCCAGTCTTCCCCGGCCTGGCGTGCCCCGGCTACCCCGGAGCAGGCTGCCGCGCTGCCGCACCGCAGGCGGCAGGTCCACCGCCAGCACCGGTGCGGCGACAGGCGCCGATCTGAGCTAGGGTGGTGGATCACTGACCGGCGGTTAACTGGTTATGCCAATGGTCTATCCCCTGAAACCTTGCTCACAGTTCCTGGTGACGGTGTTGCGGCGTGCGGAATGGCCTGCGGGAATTTGTGCTCGACGATGAGGCGCCCGCGGTGATCAGCGCACTGACGACGAACGGGACGAAGCTCGCCTGGTCGGCCGACGGCGGCACGCGGACGCTGCGGCGCACCTGGCTGGACACCCGTGACTGGCGCCTCTACCGGGCCGGGCTCACGCTGGAGCAGGTTCGCAGCCGGGGCCCCGCCGATCTCACGCTGACCGGCCGCGACGGCGAGGTCATCGCGGCCCAGCAGGTCACCGCGGCGCAGCGCATCACCTGGCCGAGCCTGCTGGGCGCTCTCCCGGCCGGGCCGCTGCTCGAGCATCTCGAGCCCGTCGTCGGCGTGCGGGCGCTGGCGCCGGTTGCGCGTGCCGTCAGCCGGATCCGGGACCGGCGCGTGCTCAACAGCGACGACAAGACCGTCGCCCGGCTGGCCATCGACCGGATGTCGGTCACCTTCCCGGCGCAGGCGCAGGCTCAGCCGCGGCTGACGATCTGGCCGCTGCGCGGTTACCAGGCGCAGGCAATCCGGCTCGCCGAGCTGCTGACGGCCGGCCCCGGTGCTGCCGAGAGCACCCAGTCCGCGCTCGAGGCGGCGCTGGCAGCGGCCGGGCGGCACCCCGGCGACTATTCCGGCAAGATCGACGAGCAGCTCGCCGCGCCGATGGCGGCCGGTGACGCGCTGGCCGCCGTGCTCACCGCGCTGCTTGACACCCTGGAGGCCAACGTCAGCGGTACGGTGCGCGATGTCGACACCGAGTTCCTGCACGACCTGAGGGTCGCCGTGCGCCGGACCCGCTGTGCGCTGAAGCTGGCCGGCGATGCGCTGCCATCGGGCCTGGCCCGCCGGTTCGCGCCCGAGTTCCGCTGGCTCGGCGCGCTCACCACGCCGACCAGGGACCTGGACGTCTACCTGCTGGACTACCCCGGCATGGCCGCCGGCCTGGTGGCGGCCACCCCGGCCGAGCTCGAGCCGTTCCACGACTATCTGGCCGCGGGCCGCGCCGCGGCGCACCGCGGGCTCGCCCGCGGGCTGCGGTCGGCGCGCTTCACCCGGCTGACGGCGCAGTGGCGGGATGCGCTGGCCGGCGTTCCGCGGGCGAAAGGCAAGCGGCGCAAGGCGGGCCAGTTCGCGGCAGCCCGGATCGCGCGTGCGCACCGGCGGGTCATCGCCGGCGGCAGCGCGATCACCGACGCGTCTGCCCCGCCGAGCCTGCACGAGCTGCGCAAGCGCTGCAAGGAACTGCGCTACCTGCTGGAGATATTCGGCTCTCTCTATGACCCGGCTGAGCTCTGGCAGGCCGTGCGAGCGCTGAAAGCCCTGCAGGACTGCCTCGGCGAGTTCCAGGACTGCGAGGTGCAGCACAGCGAGATCCGCGTGTTCGCAGCCCAGATGATGGCGCAGCGGACGGCGCCCGCGGCGACGCTGCTGGCCATGGGCGAGATCGCGGCAGGCCTCGCGCTGCGCCAGCACCGCGCCCGCGGCGAGCTCGGCGACCGGTTCCGCGCGTTCGCCGGCCGGGCGAGCCAGGCCAAGATCGCGGCTCTGACCCAGGCGGCATCATCGTGAAGATCCTCGCGACGTACAACATCAAGGGCGGCGTGGGCAAGACGGCCGCCGCGGTCAACCTGAGCTACTACGCGGCCCGCGACGGGTACCGGGTCCTGCTGTGGGATCTCGACCCGCAGGGGGCGGCCACGTTCCTGTTCCGGGTCCGGCCGCGGGTCAAGGGCGGCGGCCGGGCGCTGATCAAGGGAACCCGGTCGCTGGACAACGTCATCAAGGCCACCGACTTCGGCAATCTCGACCTGCTTCCCGCGGACTTCACCTACCGGAACCTGGATCTGATGCTGGACAGCGCCAAGAAGCCGACGCGCCGGCTCGGCAGCCTCCTCGCGCCGCTGCGGGCCGAGTACGACGTGATCTTCCTCGACTGCCCGCCGAGCATCTCGCTGCTGTCCGAGAGCGTCGTGCGGGCGGCTGACGTGCTGCTGGTCCCGCTGATCCCGACTACGCTTTCGGTTAACACCCTCGACCAGCTCACCGGCTTCCTGGCCGGCCTGGACGGGCACCGGCCAGCTGTCCTGGCCTTCTTCTCCATGGCGGACCAGCGCAAGAGCCTGCACAGGGAGATCTCGCGGCAGCTGCCCGCGCAGCGCTCCGACTTCGCGGTCACCGCCATCCCGGCCCTGTCGGTGATCGAGCGGATGTCCGTCGAGCGTGCCCCGGTGCCGGCCTGGGCGCCGCGGACGGCCGCGGCCCGGCGCTACCGCGAGCTCTGGCAGGAAGCGCGCGATGCGGCCCGCCTCACGCCAGCTCGCGCCGGACGCCGATCATCGCGTCGCTGACCTCAGCGGGCCGTTCCGGCTGAGTCCAGTGCCCGCGGCGCTCCAGCGGCACGGGCTCGCGCGGGCTCCCCGGCCGCGTCCATGGTAACGGTGAGTTACCCCCGGCAGGCCGTCGTCGTCTGACACCATGCCTGCTGACAACAGCCGCGTGCCGCGGACCGGCCAGGACGGCGCCCGCGAGGCCCGCCGAGGGAGGATAACAGCCGATGAGCGAGCGGCGACAGAGCGTCATACCAAGTCTTTATGGCCAATTGCATGCGCAAGATGCGCAACCAGAGCATGCTGTACGTCAGGAATATTGGCCTTGCGAGGGAGGGCAGTGACCCGCAGACTGCTTCGGCTTGAGATCCCGGTGTTCCCGGAGCGCAAGGCGTTCCGGGTGCGTGACCCGGCAGTCGTTCCCGAAATGCCGGGCGCGCCGATAGCGCCGGTCAACTCGCTGATTAGCGCCAGCCGGGAGCAAATGGTGGTGTGCTGCTCCCAGGAGCACCTGGGCGTACAGCTCACCATCGAGGAATGGGATACCGCGCCGCCGCCGTTCAGCGACGGATACGAGGACGAGGCGAAGTGCGTGCTGTACCTGCGCGGGCACCTCAGCGTGGACATGGGCACGGCCGGCCGGGCGGTGGACAGCATGCGGCTGGCCGGTGGCGTCGGCGACTACGGCGTACGGGTCTACACCCGGAACAGGGGCGAGGCGGTACGCCGCTACGCCGACCTGTGCCTGACTGGTCCCGATCCGCTGGGCGATGAGTTCCAGCAGGCGCGCAAGCGCCTTGAGGGACTCGAGCAGTACCTGCTCCAGTTCTGGCGGGAGTCCTGAGGCCGGGCTGCGCGCCCACGGCCGGCCGCGG
>DATJZH010000235.1:0-26827 GCA_035499215.1 Streptosporangiaceae bacterium
CGCCGCTCGAAACGCCCCGGATGATGACCACCAAGGCTGACCACAACGACATCCGTATTTGGCCGACCCGGGGCGACCGGGGAGTGGCAGTAACCCAGGCCAGCGACGATGGCCGACAACATGGACGTGTCTTACAAGCGAAGGATCAGTATCAAGCATCCCCTGACGGAGGCGTGCCCCGTGCCAGCCGCGTGCCAGAACGAGGCGACAACTGCCGACATCGAGCGGTAGCCAGACACCGAGCAAACCGGCTCTGGCCAGGAAAGCGGCAGGTGACCACCGTCCACGAAACGACCTCCTAAGCAGTAGATCACTCCGATCCTGACTCTCAAGATCACGGGGGCCATGGGCGGGTCATTAGACCCGGTAACCAGGGGTCTGCCACGGTCGAGAGCGGACACTCAAACTGCCAGGTCACACCCCTAGCGGCGTAATCTGATCAGATTTCCAAAGCTGACAGTTTCCACCGCGCGGTCCACTCGTGGTCCAGACGTCCGAGCCGGAACACGTTTCTGCAGTTCACGAGGCTGACCGCCGACCGCCTCCGGAGCCGTGTGCGTGCCCTCGCCGTCTACTGCCAACCTAGATCATGCCGAATACGGACCCAGACTTCCGCGGGTACCGGCATAGCCGCAGGTCAGGCGCTTTGGGTAAAGGGTCTTGAAAACCGCTAGGGCGTTGACGCGTCCTCGTGGGTTCGAATCCCACACCCTCCGCCGGCCAGCCCGCAGCGCCAGGCGAACCGGCGGCCCTGGACGCCAGCCGGACGCTGTGACCTAGCGCGTTCCATGACGGGGCAGCGCGCATCCTCCCGGCCTGGCCAGGCCGTCGCCCACGATCGCGGCCAGGGCCAGATAGGAATCTGCGGTCCCGCGGCTGAGCAGGTCGAGGTCGATCTCAGCGCCCTCCTCCAGGTGCGCGTCGTAAGGAATCCTGGTGACCGCCCGGCACCTGGCGGCGAAGTACTCCTGGAGCCGATTCAGGTCGACTGAGCTGCGACTGCGCGCCCGCACGGCGCACAGCACCACAACGGCTTCGCGGACCAGGCCGCCGTGACCATGCGCCTCCAGCCAGTCGAGCGTGGCGCTCGCGCTGCGCGCCCCGTCCACCGACGGAGTGCTCACCATGACGACCTGGTCGGCCAGGCGAAGGATCCCGGCCATCGCCGCATGCATCAGTCCGGTACCGCAATCGGTGAGGCAGATGGAGTAATAGTGCTCCAGAACTCCGCAGACGTTGCAGTAATCGTCGTCGCTGAGTGCGACCGAAACCGTCGGATCCCGGTCCGACGTCAGAATCTCGAGCCCGCTCGTGGCCTGTGAGGTGAAGGTCCGCACGTCAGCGTAGCGCCTGATCTGGGCTCTCTCGTTCAGCAGGTCACGGATCGTCGCGGCGGTCTCCAGCTGCACCTTGTCGGAAAGCGTGCCACGGTCCGGGCTGGCATCGACGGCGATAACCCGGTCTCCGCGCAGGCCCGCCAGCGTTGAGCCAAGTGCCACCGCGGTGGTGGTCTTGCCGACGCCGCCCTTCAGGCTCATGACCGCCACCCGGTGATGACCGCCCACCACCGGGGCGCGCGCCCGGCCGATCATGTCCTGACGGCGCAGCTCGGCGGCCGACAGGGGCACCCGCAGCACGCCGCCGGTAGCCTGGTAAGCGAGCCGACGCCAGCCGGGGGACGGTGCCCGGCGCCGTCTGGGCAGCAAAAGCGCGGGCGTCAGCCGTTCGGTCGCGTCAGATGCGGGCGGAGGCTGTAATTCTCTCGGCGTGGCGCCCCTGCCAGCCGGACCGGACCACGCGGCTGCCTCCCGGCCAGCCCCCTTGTGCGCGGCCGGCTTTCCTGCTGAGCCGGCCAGGCCGGTTATGCCCGCCCCGGCGTGTGAAGGCGGCGCAGGGCCATGGTCCTCAGCGGACCCGTAGGGACCGGGCGAACCGTAATCATGAGGCTGGCCGTAATCCTGCGGCTCATGGCCCGGCGGTCGGCTCAGGCCGGATGATCCCTGGTCTTCAGCGGCGCTAACATCCGGGCCGCGGGCGGCTGGACTGCAGTCCGCCAGTACGTAACCTGCCGGATCACGGCCGTCCGGGGCCAGCCCGCCAGTCTCGTAGGCAGCCGGACCGTAATCTTCGATGCCGTATCCGGTCGGCCCGAGGTCCTCGATCCCCGGGCCCGCCGGCCCGTAATCCGCGATTCCGTAGCCCGCCGGCCCGGGGTCCTCGATCCCCGCGCCCGCCGGCCCGTAATCCGCGATCCCGTAGCCCGCCGGCCCGAAGTCCTCGATCCCGTGGCCGCCGTCATCTGCCAAGGTGTCTCCACGGTTCTCGTCAGGACCGCCACGAGCGGGCCCGCTCAGACTGGGAAGGCTCATCAGGCCGAAAGCCTAGGCCAGCCGCACAGCACCGGCATACGCGACGAAACGATTCATCCGCCAGCGTCGGCACGCCAGGCGCACGCAAGCGTGCCGGCAACACCCGTCTCGCGCAGATGGGCAGGGCCCGCCAAGGCCGGCCCCCGGGGATGCGGCCGCGGCCGGGCCTCGACAGACTAGGACCATGAACGACGAGACGAAACCGGAATCGGAGCCGCACGGCAAAGTCGTCGTGGTCGGACCCGACGGCGTCGCCGTCGAAGCTGACCCCGACCAGGGATCAGGCGAGCGGCCGGTCACTGAAATGGTCGAGCAGCCGGCCAAGGTCATGCGGATCGGCAGCATGATCCGCCAGCTGCTTGAAGAGGTCAGGGCGGCACCGCTGGACGAGAAGAGCAGGGCCCGGCTCAGGGAGATCCACAAGAGCTCGATCAAGGAGCTCGAGGATGGCCTGGCGCCTGAGCTGGTCGAGGAGCTGGAGCGGCTCTCGCTGCCGTTCGCGGAAGAGAGCGTGCCGAGCGAGGCCGAGCTGCGGATCGCCCAGGCCCAGCTGGTCGGCTGGCTGGAAGGCCTGTTTCATGGGATCCAGACCACTTTGTTCGCCCAGCAGATGGCAGCGCGGGCACAGCTGGAGCAGATGCGCCGGGCCTTGCCGCCAGGGCTTGCCCCGGTGCCAGACGAGTCTGCGCAGCAGACGGCTCCGCGCGCCTCTGGCCCCTACCTGTAAGCCACGGCCAGGTCACCGGCAGGCTCAGGCCTGGCAGCTAGCGCGAATGCCGGGGGCGCGTCATGACGGCAGGCGGTGCGGACGGCTGACCGGGCCGCCCGCGCGCCCGTCCGCTGCTTCCGGCCGGGAGCGCGCGGGCCGGGGCCACAACATGACCACGACAGCGACGATGACCACGAGCAGCAGCGCCGGGGTGATGGCCGTCCGGACAATGGTTTCCAGCCAGCCCAGGCCGGCTGGCAGGGGGATCACGCGGGCCGGCAGATAGCCGAGCGCCAGTGCGGCGGTGCGCGCGAGCATGAGCCAGTCCAGCCGCGACCAGGGCAGCGCGGCGAGCAGCGCCCAGCCAAGTCCGTCGTACCACGGCAGCACGTAGGGCCACGCGACGAGCCACGCGAATACCACGGCAAACGCGGCGCCAGGCGCCAGGAGCGCGGCTTCGCCGCCTGGCCGAAGACCCGCCCGGCTGGGTTCCGGTCCGGCCGACCAGCTGACCGCGCGGAGGCCGGGAACGGCCGGCCATGCGCCGGGCTCGGCGCGGCGGATCGAAGCGACCAGGAGCCCGAGCAGCACCGCCGCCAGCAGCAGCGCACCGCTCCTGACCACGCCCTCCGCAGCGCCCTCGCCGATGCCCAGCCGCAGCAGGGAACGGACGGCGCGCCAGGGCGACCCGATTGACACATAGCTGCCGGCGTGCAGGGCCGGGCCCACCGAGCCCGGGCCCCAGACCAGCAGGGAAGCGCCTGCCGTCAGGCAGAACCCGAGCGCCAGGCCGCCCAGCACCGGCGCCGGCCCGCGCCATCCTGGCCCGCTGTCAGGCTGTCCCCGCGCCCGCCAGGCCAGCACGCATGCCAGCGCCAGGCCGGCACCGACCAGGACCATCGTCAGCTTGACGGCGAAGCCGAGGCCGACCAGGCCACCCGCTGCCGCGCCGGCAAGCGCCTCGCGCACCGGGCTGTGCAGGCGCGGCCGGGCCGGCAGGCGCAGGCACAGCACGGACATCGCGCCGATGGCGAACACCACGGCCTCGCTGTCCACGTGCGCTCCGGCGACCAGCACCTGCAGCAGCAGCGGATTGCACGTCCACAGCAGCGCGGCGCGCAGCTGCCGGGCACGGTTCCCGCAGGCAAGCCGGTACAGGAGCAGCCCGGTCAGCGCGAACGCGACGAGATTCAGCACCGACAGCGCGAAAACCGTGAGCCGGACCGATGTCCCGCCGGCCAGCGACGCGAACGCCTGGCCGGCGGTCGCGAGCGAGCCGTAGACGGACGGGCTGGCCCGCCAGTCCTCGACGGCACGTGCGATCGGGTCGCCGAGACGCGCCAGCGCCGCCGGTGTGGTGGTGTAGGGATCATGCCCGGTTACCGCCATCCGCCCGTAGGCGGCATAGCTGAGATGATCCGATGAGCCGAAAGGGGGAACGAGCGTCAGTGCGGCCGCAGCGATGAGGCCGGCCGCGAGAATCAGCCGCGGCGAGACGGTCCAGCCCTGCCGGGTGGCCCAGATGATCAGCGCGAGGCCCGCGCTGCCCGCGGCGACACCCGCGGCGGTCAGCGCTACCACGAGATAGCCAGACGGGTGCGCGGCGAGCGACCACGGCGGCTGCCGCGGCCTGCCCGGCAGCGGGGGCTCCATGAGCGAGGGGCCGAGCAGCGCGACAGTGAACGTGACGGCGATACTCACGGCACTGAACATGAGCCCGGCACGGCCTGCGCGGCCGGCCGCGGCCTGCTCCCCCCCGGCCGGCTGGGTCCTGACCGCGCCGGTCCCGGCAGGCGGCCTGGCCATCAGCTCACCCGCTGGCCGACCTGGCGGCGCGGCGTGCCTGCTGGCCCGCGGCGGCGCGCCTGCCCGGCCGCCGGGCGGCCAGCGCACGCGCCACATCGGCGAACTCATGCGCCCTGTGCAGCTGGGCCCGCCAGTCCCGTCCGGTCGCGCGGTGCGAGAGCGGAACCTCGACCTCGGCGATCCGCATGCCACGGCGGAGCAGGTCGATGGTCATGCCGGTCTCGACCCCGAAGCGGGGAGCAAGCGGCAGCACCGCCTCGAATGCTGCCCTGGTGAGGCAGCGCTGCCCATTGAGCGGCTGAGCCGGCCTCCACCCGGTGAAACGCTCGATCCCGGCACCGGACAGGGCCATGACGAAGCCGTGGCCGCCCTGGCGGACGCGGCTGGTGAATACCGCGATCGTCACGTCAGCGGTCCCGGCCCGGACCGGCTCTGCCATCGGGCCGGCCTGGGCTGCGCTCTCGGCGAGGTCACCATCGAGGAAAAGCAGATGGCGCGGTGACATCGACGCCTCCCGGCCCTCGATGAGCCGGACCGCCTCTGCGCCCGTCTCCATCGCCGCGGCCTTGCCCCTGTTGCGGGCGTGCCGCAGGACGCGGGCTCCCGCGGCTTCGGCAGCCGCCGCTGTGCCGTCGGCGGATCCGTCATCGACTACCACGACGATGTCCACGCCGGGCAGCCCGGCGGCTGCCGTGACGGTGGCTGCGATCCGGTCGGCCTCGTTCATAGCGGGGATGACGACGGCGACGTCACCGGGCGATGGCATACGGCGATCTTAGTGCCGCGCGCCAAGGTGAACGGGACTTACCGGCGCGCCCGGCTGCTGCGCCGATACCAGCATGACGGTGCCGTGCGGGGCTTACTGCCGCGCCATCCTTTACTGTCCCGGCACGGCCGCCGGATCGTCGAGCACCGTGAAAACGGACTCCAGGCCGGTCACCTGCAGGATCTTCCTGACAGTTCGCCGCGGTCCGGCAAGCTCCAGGTCGCCGCCCTGCTCACGAGCCCGCCGGTGCGCGGCCAGCAGCACGTTCATGCCCGTCGAATCGCAGAACTCCACTCCGGACATATCCACTACCAGCCGCTGCGGGGCGCCGCAGGTCAGTGCGCTAACCAGCTCGCCGTGCAGGCGCGGCGCCGTATACAGGTCGATCTCACCGCGCACCGACAGGACGGTGCGGTCGCCGAGAGTCTGGCACCTCACCTTTAGCTCCACCTGCCGCAGACTACAGCCGCCGGGCCCGCGGGACCAGATGGTGACGTAGAGTACATGGCCAATCCGCTTTCGGTAAGCGCGTTTGCGTGTGAAGCTAAGACGATAAGATCCCGCACCAACGAGCGGAGCACCCGGATGAACCCGCAACCAGCCCGGGTCCGGCAGGACGCGGAGGTGCCAGCGTCGCCGCCGCGGCAGCGCGCGCCTGCCAGGGCCGTCGCGCCGGCGGTCCGGCTGGCCGCTGCCGTGCCCGCGTCAGGCCCGGCGGGGATCCTCACCGGGGGCGCGGAGCGGCTCGCCTTACCTGCTAGGCCGCCGGCGGGCCAGCGCACCGCCACGCTGCGCGATCAGCTGGAGGCCATCCTGCTGCGGACCGGAGGCGCCGCGTCCTGGCTGGAGTCGAGCAAGCACTACGCCGGCCTGGTCAACGGCGGCGGTTCCGTGCCTGTGACGGCCCGCCTGGAGGCCGGGGATCTGGAGTTTCTCAGCCGGGCGCGCGAAGAACTGCGCGGCTTCGCCGATCTCGGGCTCATGCTCATCGAGCTGCACCAGCCGCTGGATGCCGGCGGGATCTCCAGCGACCCGGCCAGCCCGATCCAGCGCTGCCGCAACTGCATGTGCCGGTGGCCCTGCCCTACGTTCCGCACCATCTCCGAGGTCCTGGACCGGCTGGAGAACACCTGATCAGCATGCCGGGCGACAGGTGCGGGCAGGAATCGCCGGCGCTGACAGCGCCCAGCCCTGCGCCTCGGCGCCGGTTTGGCCGTACCGTGTGAGCATGGCGCGATTGCTGCTGTTCCTCATCTCCGCCGTGGCGGTTGTCTTCCTGCTGCTGGCGGTCGTGCATGTGCTTTTCTTCGCTTTCTGGATATTCCTGCTGGCCGTGGTGGCGTTTGCTGTCGTCGGCGTGTTCCGGCTCGGCCGCCGGTCGGCCCGCGGACGACACAGGTAGCAGTCAGCCCGCCAGCTGCCTGCGCCTGCGGCCGCGAAAGGCGCAGCGGCGGCTGCGGGGTGCCGCTGGCGCTGCCCCGCGCCCGAACTGAGCTGCCGCGGAGCCGGCCAGCCTGACGGGCTCCGGCTCGCGGTAGCGCCGCGCTGGCTCACCGGGCTCGGTGAGGTCCGCGCCGGTGTCGGCCTCGGCTGCCGGATCCCTGCCGACCGGACAGGACATGCTGCGCGGGCCGCCGCGGCGGCTGCCCAGCTCGCTGCCGGGCACCCGGATAACCTCGACGCCAGCCTGCTCCAGCCGCGTGTTGGTGCCGACGTTACGCTCATGGCACACGGCGAGGCGGCGTCCGATCGCCAGCACGTTGCCGCCATCGTCCCATTGCTCCCTCGGCCCGGTCAGCGGATCCAGGCCGGTCTCGATGACGTTGAGCCGCTCGATGCCCATGGCCTGCGCGGCCGCTTCCAGGAACGGCTGCCTGCGCGACACCCGCATGCCGTCATATCGCGGCGTTATCGTATGCGCGATGAGCGTGAAGGCGACGGCGGGGCGCATCACCACGGTATCGATATCGATCACCGTGCAGATGGTGTCCAGGTAACCGCCGGCGAGGCTCTGGTCGATCGGCACCGCGAGCACGGTGTGGGCAAGTCCCGCCTCGAACAGGCGGCGCGCCAGGCGCTCCAGCCCGGCCGGGGTGGTGCGCTCGCCAACGCCCGCGGCGATCACTCCCGGCGCCAGCAGCAGCACGTCCCCGCCTTCGACCTGCTCCAGGTCCGGGCCGTAGAGGATCTTGGTCCCGGCGAACCGCGGATGGCGGGAATAGATGATCTTCAGGAGTGCGGATTCTCTCCGCCGGTGGGCTGCGGCCAGGCTGGTGACAGCCACCCGGTCACTGATCCAGAAGCTCGAGTCGCGGCTGAAGACCAGGTTCGGCAGCGGGTCTATCACGAAGTCGCTGCGGTCCAGCAGCTCGAACACCACGCCCCGGCCCCTGGGCAGCTCGTCCGGTGCCAGTCCCGCGATGAGGACCTGGGCGAGCGCCTCGGGATCCAGTTCGTCCAGATGAACGTGCAACCGAGCGCGCAGCTCGTCACCGAGAGCCGCGTCGGCCAGGACCGAGGCAATCGCTTCCTGTCGGGCATCCTGGTACTCGAGCGTGTCCTGCAGCAGCTCGGTGACGTACAGGACCTCCACGCCATGATCGCGCAGCGCCTGCGTGAAGATGTCGTGCTCCTGCTGTGCCCTGCCGACCCACGGCAGCGTGCTGAAAAGCAGGCGGTCCCGATGACGCGGCGTGATTCTCTTCAGTTCCAGGCCAGGCCGGTGCACGAGAACGGCCCGGAGTCTGCAGATCTCGCTGTCTGCGCCGTGGGTGTAGCTCAAAATTCCCCCCGCTGCCGTCACCGCGCCGTGCGTGATGACCCCCCTTGCAAAGGGAGTATCACCCGTTCGGCGGCAAAATACGCACCACTGCAGGCCGTTGCCGCGGCGAGCCGGTTACAGCACCCTCGCCGCCGCGACGCTGCCGTGGTCCTGCGGCGCCTCGATGATCGCCCAGACGGTAACCCCGCGATCATCTGAGCGGACCCCCCAGGTCCGCGAGAGGTGCTGGACGATTCCCAGGCCCCGGCCGCCCGGCGAGGAGACTGATGCATGGGCGAACTGCGGCCAGGTCGCACTGCCGCCATCGCTGACGGCCAGTTCCACCGAGCCGCCGTGCACCGCCCAGGTCACCTGCAGGCTTGATCCGGGCAGCGGCCTGGCATGCCGGATGGCGTTGCTCAGCAGCTCGCTGACCACGAGGGCCGCATCGCGGACGGCCCGATCGAAGATGCCGGCCTCGAGCAGCTCGGCGGTAAGGCGCCGCCGGGCCTCCGCGACGCTGGCGGGGGCGCAAGGCAGGAGCACCACGCTCGACTCCCTCACCTCCCTTTGAGCACCCGCCCGATGCCGTAAAGCGATGGCAAATACTGTCCGCTGCCAGCGGCAATTCCCCGCCCGCGCGCCCCGGAAACCGGCGCGGGCTGCACGGGTACCGCAATCACCTGCCGGCCAGGACCGGCGGCCCTGATTGTTGCCGCGACGCCGCCGAGCCGAGCCGCAATCGTGACCCGTGGCCAGGTAACGCGCAGGTTCACTCGTGCTCCGCGGCACCCCGGAGGCCCTCCGCGGCCAGGCCCCGTACCAGGCCGCGCAGTCCAGCGGCGAGGCCAGCGCGCTCCTCGGCAGAGAGACCGGCGAGAACCCGCGCCTGCCGGGAGTGCCATGCCTGCCAGAGCCGCGCCGCCACGTCCCGGCCCTCCGCTGTCAGGTACAGCCGCAGGTATCGCTGATTGGCGGTGTCGCGGCCGCGCCGGACCCAGCCCTTGCGCTCCAGGCCGGCGGCGAGCCGGCTGACCGTGCTCTTCTCCAGGCCCAGCAGGGCGCCCAGTTCTCCCTGGGCGATACCGCGGGCGGAGACAAGCTCGATCAGCGCGCGCGCCTCAGAGACCGAAACCGCCGGAAGGCGTCCCGCGCCGGCACCAGCCGCGGCAGAGCCAGCCGCGGCAGAGCCAGCCGCGCCATCCCCGGCGGAACGGGACCGCGCAGGGCCAGCCGCCACTACCCGGCGGGCCCCGTCGTCATCGGCCGCAATGGCTCCCGTGGCACCGTTGACCGCTGGGCTTATGATCCGCAGCAGCCGCGTGAGCAGCGCCTCGAGCTCCGCATCACCGGGAGAGTTACTCGCCACGCCCATAGTTGTACCGCACAACTGACCTGGTGGTACATTCGCGACCGTGCAAGCTGCCCGTTCCGACGCCTCGCCGCGCCCCGATCCGGGCCGCCGGCAGCGCAGCCCGGCCGGAACGCGGCCAGCGCAACGGGACCGCGCCGCCGCTGCGGGCGGCGCGGTACTTCTCGCCGGGCGGTCGCCGTCGTGACCGACGACGGCCGGCTGAGCGCGCCGGGCCACCTGCCGGCTGGCGCTGACATGCCAGGTGGCGCGGTCGCGACAACGGACCTGCCCGACCGGCCGCTCGCCGAGCTCGCCGCTGAATATGACCTGCGGCCAAGCGCCGCGCTGCCCCCCGTGCTCACCTACCTCAGGCAGCTCTGGCGGCGGCGGCACTTCATCATGGCGTTCGCCACCGCGCGCAACATCGCGATGTACACCCAGGCCAGGCTCGGCCAGGTCTGGCAGGTACTCACGCCGCTGCTGAACGTCGCGGTTTACTTCCTGATCTTCGGCGTGCTGCTGAACACCAGCCGCGGGGTTCCGGACTTCCTCTCGTTCCTGGTCGTCGGGGTATTCGTCTTCAACTTCACCCAGCGTGCGTTCATCTCCACGTCCCGGGTGATCATCGACAGCCTGCCCATGATCCGGGCGCTCCAGTTCCCCCGTGCATCGCTCCCGCTCGCCTACGTGATGATCGAACTGCAGCAGATGGCCGTATCCATGGCCGTGCTTGTCGTCATCATCCTCATCAGGGGCGAGCCGGTCACCTGGTACTGGCTGCTGGCCATCCCGGTGCTGCTGCTGCAGACCATCTTCAACATCGGCGTCGGGCTGTTCGGCGCCCGGCTCGGCGCGCAGGTGAACGACTTCAGCCAGCTGCTGCCGTTCGTCATGCGCACCTGGATGTACGCCTCGGGCGTCATGTTCAGCATCGCGGGCCTGTCGAACAACATCGCCGGCCTTGGGTACAGCGCCTCGCATAAGATCAAGCTGATCCTGCAGCTCAACCCCGCGGCCCTCTATATCACGCTGATGCGCAACGCGATGCTCAGCTCGCAGCGGCTGAGCGCGCCGGGCAGCAAGCCGTTCAACGCGGTCAAATGCGCCCAGTGGGCCACGAAACTCAGGCAGTTCAACTACGACAGCGCCTATTGCCACCCCATCGGCAATCCGGATAACTACTGGTACTACGCCGTAGGCTGGGCGCTGTTCGTCCTGGTAGTCGGGTTCCTTTATTTCTGGCGGGCGGAGGTGAAGTACGGCCGTGGCTGACCCGCTGGTGATCGTCGACGACCTGCACATCGTCTACCGCGTCTACGGCGCGGGCGGCGACAAGGGCACGGCGGCTACGGCGCTGCTGCGGATTCTCGGCCGCAAGAAGCGAGGCTCCATCCGTGAGGTGCACGCGATCCGCGGCCTTTCGTTCGTCGCCTACCGCGGCGACGCCGTCGGCGTCATCGGCCGCAACGGATCGGGAAAGTCGACGCTCCTGCAGGCGATCGCCGGCCTGCTGCCGCCCGAACAGGGCAACGTCTACACCACCGGCGGAGCGTCGCTGCTTGGCGTGAACGCGGCCTTGCTCGATGACCTCACCGGCGAGCGCAATGTCGTCCTGGGCTGCCTGGCGATGGGCATGACCAAGCAAGAGACCCGGGACAAGTACCAGAGCATCGCGGAGTTCTCCGGCGTCGGCAGGTTCATCAACCTGCCGATGAAGTCCTATTCCTCCGGCATGGGCTCGCGGCTGCGGTTCGCGATCGCAGCCGCGAAGACCCATGAGGTGCTGCTCGTCGACGAGGCGCTCGCCACCGGCGACGCGGAATTCCGGGTCAAGAGCCACAATCGGATCACCGAGCTGCGCGGGGCGGCAAGCACGGTGTTCCTGGTCGCGCACAACCTGGCTGAGATCGAGCAGACCTGCAATCGGGTGATCTGGATGGAGCGCGGCAAGATCGTCGAGCAGGGCACGGACGTGATCAGCATCGTGGACCGCTACATCGCGGCCTCCGGCGGCGAGCCAGTGCTGCGCGACCCGGTTACCCGGCAGCGCATCGTCGCCGGCCGCGAGCCGGTGCGGGCCCAGTAGCGCCCGCTCTCTTCGCGGCGGCGCCGGCCGTGCACGGGCACCCCCGCGCCAGCCGTCAGTCCCTGGGCGGGCTGCCAGGCCCGGCGTCGCCACGGCGGGCGGGCGGGACAATCGGATGAGCGGACTTACCCGGCTCGCTCGGACTGCTCTGGCGCGGTGACCCGGAGCCCGGCTCTGGCGCGCTGTCGGCGGCGTGCCCGGCGCGGCGCAACTGCAGCCGCATGAGGGTGCCGCCGCCGGGCTGCCCGTGCGCCGCCACCTCGCCGCCCTGGGCACGCGCGAGCTGGCGGACGATATACAGGCCGAGGCCGATCCCGCCGAACCTGCGCCGGTCGCCAGTCTCGCCCTGGACGAACCGATCGAAGATCCGCTCGCGATCGGCCGGGGCGATGCCGATGCCTTTGTCCTCGATCGTCACCTCGACCATGTCGCCGGACTTCCTGGCCTGGATCGCCACCGCGCCGCCATCGGGTGAGTACTTGAACGCGTTCTCCAGCAGCTGGCCTACGATGATGTCGGTGGCCATCGGGTCCCCGTATGCCTCCGGCAGGTCGTCGGGGATGTCCGCGGCGAGGGTATGCCGGTCCGACAGCGGGCGGAACGCGGTGGCCGCGCCGCGCAGCAGCCCGGCCAGGTCGAATGGCCGGTTGATCACCGACAGCTGGTCAGCGCCTGCCCGCGAGCCGAGCAGCAGCTGCTCGACCAGCCTGGCCAGCGAGCCGGCCCGGTCGGCGATCGTCTGCACCGCGCTGCGCCGGTCGGCGTCGGACAACTTGTCCCACCGGTTCGCCAGGGTGCTGGCGAAACCTTGCACCACGGTGATCGGCGTGCGCAGCTCATGGCTCGTCGTGGCCAGGAAGAGGTCCTTGGCCTCCTCGAGCTCCTTGGCGGCGGTCACGTCGCGGAAATCGAGCACCTGCTCGTCACGACCGGTCAGCCCCGTGCGCAGCAAGTCGATCCAGCGGCCATTGGGCAGCTGATGAGTCAGCTTCTCGCCGGGCTCCGGCAGCGGGAAGGGCGGCAGCCGGCCGACAGCCGCCTCCGGCGGCACCCCGGTCAGCCGGTGCGCTGCCGGGTTCCACTGCCGGACCAGGCCATTGCCGTCCAGTACCGCGATACCGTCGGCGCTTCCGTCGATGACCGCCCGCTCGTGGGCTCGCTGCCGGACGATTTCCTCGAAAGCGGTGACATTGGACAGCGCCACGCTCGCGTGCCCGGCCAGCAGCTCGAGCAGCTCCAGCTCGACGTGGCCGACCTTCCGCCGGCTGTAGAGCGCGTAGAGCGCCCCGTAGGGTCGCCCGGCCACGTACGACAGGCTGAGCGTAATGGTATGCAGGCCGGGCAGGGCGGACCAGATCAGGTCCTCGAAGCGGCCGGACTCGCCCGTGGCCATCATCACGGTCTTGCCGGATCGCATCAGCTGCCCGACCATGCTGCTGGCCAGGTCGGCGGTCCGTCCGCGCAGCCGGGCGGGCAGTCCGTCCATGCTGACGAGGCGCAGCCTGTCTTTCTCGATCAGGACGAACCCGCCCGCGTCGGCCCTGGTCAGCTCGCGCAGGCTGGCCGAGATGCGGTCGAGCACCGCCTCCAGCTCCAGCTGTGCGTTCATGTCAGCGACCACGTCGCCGAGCCGGCGCACCACCCGGGCACGCTCGGCCATGTAATGGCGGACTGCCTCGTCATCGCCGGTCTGGTGGCAGACGTTCACCCAGCCGACCGTCTCGCCCGTGCTGGCGATCAGCGCGCTGGCGTCGACCCGCAAATCCAGCAGGCTGCCGTCCTTGCACATCCGGCGGGTTGCGAAGGAGATCTGGCCGCCGCCGCGGACCCGCTCGAGCACTGCGTTGTGTTCCGCGCGCAGTTCTTCCGGGATGATCGGCGGCTCCAGGCCGACGATCTCTGACGCGGCCCAGCCGAACATCCGCTCCGCGGCCGGGTTCCAGATCAGAACGGCCCGGTCGGCGCCGAATGCGATGATCGGATCGGCGGCGCACTCGAGAACGGACCGGGCCGTTGCGTCGATACGGTCACGGTCCGTCGCCGTTGCCGCCGATATTCTCAGCCCCGCCACCCGTCGATGATCCCACCGCCGGGCTGTCCGCGGCCCGGAAACCAAAGGCTACCCGGCGGCTAACGGGCGTGACGTCACGGTGTAGGCCATTTATCTGCCGTCGCGATCAGCTCGGGTCCCGTCGGCCGGCCCGGCCGTCCCGGGAATCTCCCGCCGTGCGGGCGGCGTGCCAGGCTCGCGGAACCTCGCCGGGCGGGCGTGCGTCCAATGGTCATGAGGCCGGTAATGCGCCGTGCGCGATCCAGCGGCTGGTGTCTCCTGGTCACCGTGTTGTGCGCGGTGCTGATAACCGCCTGCGGCAGCGGCTCGGGCGGCTCGGCGAGCAGCAGGACGGCGAGCAGCAGCCCGGCGACCAGTTCCGCGGCGAAGAAGCCAGGGATCTCGCTTGACGTCACGGTCACCGGGCCAGCCGGCGTCGCAGCCAGGCACTGGACCCTGCGCTGCGACCCGGCTGGCGGCACGCACCCCCGCCCGGCGGCGGCATGTCACGTGCTGCAGGCGATTCGGGAGAACCCGTTCGGTCCGCTGCCCAAGGGCATCATGTGCCCCATGATCGTCGCCGGGGCCGAGAAGGCGACCGTGACGGGCACCTGGCATGACAGGAAGGTCGACACCACCATCTTCGACGGTGGCTGCTACCTGGCGCGCTGGGCCAGGATCGGCCAGATCTTCAACTGAGGCCGCTGAGCCGGCTAGATCGGCACTTCACCTGAGCGCGGGCCGGCTGGCCAGGCGACCCGGCTGAGAGTGCCGTTACTTGAGCAGGCGCGACAGCCGCCGGTCGGCCAGCGGCTTGCCGCCGGTCTGGCAGGCCGGGCAATACTGCAGCGCGGAGTCAGCGAACGAGACTTCGCGCACTGTGTCCCCGCAGACGGGGCAGGGCTGGCCCACCCGGCCGTGCACCCGCAGTCCTGCTTTCTTCTCGGCCTTGAGATCACCGGCGGACAGGCCCTCGGAGCGCGCGATCGCCTCGCGCAGCGTGCCGATGATCACCGAGTGCAGCTCGGCGACCTCATCCCGCGACAGGCTGGAGGCCAGCCGGAAGGGCGACATCCGGGCCGCGTGCAGGACCTCGTCGGAGTAAGCGTTGCCGATCCCGGCGATGGCCTTCTGGTCGCGCAGCACGCCCTTGATCTGGGTGCGGCGCCCGGCAAGCAGGCCGGCCAGGACGTCCACGGTGAATGCGGGGTCGAGGGGGTCGGGCCCGAGCGCCGCTATTCCCGGCACGGCGGACGGGTCGCTGACCAGGTAGACGGCCAGGCGCTTGCGGGTCCCTGCCTCGGTCAGGTCGAAGCCTGCGCCGTCGGCGAAGCGCAGCCTGAATGCGAGCGGGCCCTTGCCGGGGCGGGGCGGCGCCTCGGGCAGGCTGTCCCGCCAGCGCAGCCAGCCGCCGCGGGCCAGGTGCGTAATCAGATGCAGGCTGCTGCCGCCGGGGCCGGGCCGCTGCGCGGTCAGGTCGAGAAACTTGCCGTGCCGCCCGGTGCTGATGATCGTCGCACCATGCAGCGCGGTCAACGGCGGATCATAGGTCTTCAGCACCGCTATCTCGGCGACGGCGGCGCGGCCAATCACCCGTCCCGCCGCCCGCTCGCGCAGGTCGGCGGCGAGAGATTCCACCTCTGGCAGCTCGGGCACGGTAACAATTCTGCCGTGTCCCCGGCACCGGCGCCGCAGTCGCCCTCCCGGCAGCGCCGCCGAACTCACCCGGCCATCGTGCCAGTGCGCCAGGCAGGCGCCCGCATCCGGTGACAAATAGCCGACCGGGAGCCTAAGCTGCGGCCAGCGCTCCGCCAGTCGCGATCTGCGAGAGGCGGGCGGCAGATGGGTGCGTGGACGGAATGTGGGCGAGGAGGGATTTGAACCCTCACGTCCTCTCGGACACACGGACCTGAACCGTGCGCGTCTGCCGTTCCGCCACCCGCCCCGGGCAGCAGTCAGGTTAGCACGTCCGCAAGCGGTCCCATGCCGCCGATACCATCGGATGCGAGCAGGGAGAGGAGGTACCGCGGTGGGAGTTCTGCAGCGCTTCGAGCATCGGCTCGAGGGAATGGTCGAGGGGGCCTTCGCACGAGCGTTCAGGTCCGAGCTGCAGCCTGTCGAGGTCGCCAGTGCTGTGCAGCGGGAGATGGATGACCGCGCGGCTATCGTCGCACAGGGCAGGACCCTCGTCCCCAACGACTTCGTCGTCGAGCTGGCCGAGAGCGACTATGACCGCCTGGAGGTCTATGCCGACAGTCTCGGCATCGAGCTGTCCACGCTCGCTCGCGAGTACGCCAGGGAGCAGGGCTATTCCTTCGTCGGCCCGGTGCGGATGCGGTTCGAGGGCGTGCCCGAGCTGACGACGGGCATGTTCCGGATCCGGTCCGGAGTCATCCGGGGCACCACGGTCGAGAATGGCGAGATCCGGCAGCCGGCCAGCGATCTCCCGCAGCCGCCCGGCGGCCTCTCCGGCTCGCCGAGGCTGCTGGTGTCCGGGCCGGATCAAGGGCCGGACGGCGGCCTGCAGCGCACCTACGAGCTCGTCGCGCCGCTGACCATACTTGGCCGCGGCACTGACTGTGACCTGCGCCTGGTGGACCCGGGCGTCTCCCGGCATCACGCGGAGCTGCGGGTGGAGGACAGGGAGGTCGTCCTTGTCGACCTCGGCTCCACGAACGGGACCTTCGTCAACGGGCAGCCGGTCCGGCGCGTCTGCCTGACCGACGGTACCCGCGTCACCCTCGGCCGCACGACCCTCGTGTTCCGCAGGAATGGAGTCTACTGACCGATCACCCAGCCGGACCCGCAACCCACGAAGCCGCGGCACTGGCGGCGCCCGCTTAGCAGCAGAGGCCAGCATGGCAGCCAAGGACTCATGACCCGATGAACGCGCTCCCGCTCACCCTCATCAGGCTGGCGTTCCTTGCTGTCTTGTGGCTGTTCGTCATCGCGGCTGTCGGGGTCGTGCGCACTGACATGTTCGGCACGTCGTCGCGCCAGACCCGCAAGCAGGCCCGCAAGGTGATGCAGCAGCGCGCCCGTCCGCAGCCGCCGAAGCCTAAGCCGGCCAGAGCCGGGCGGGCCGCGCCGCAGCAGCTGCTGGTGACGGCCGGCGCCCTCGCGGGCACGATCGTCGGACTGACCGATCAGCAGATAACCATCGGCCGGGCCAGTGATGCGACGCTCGCGCTGGGCGACGATTACGTTTCGACGCGACACGCCCGGCTCTTTCCCCAGGATGGCCAGTGGATCGTCGAGGACCTTGGCTCCACCAACGGCACCTACCTGGACCGCCAGAAGGTAACTCAACCGACCCCGGTGCCCGTCGGCGTGCCGATCCGCATCGGCAAGACCGTTCTGGAGCTGCGCCGATGACGATCGCACTCCGCTATTCGATCCGCTCTGACGTCGGCCTCCTGCGCGAGGGGAACGAGGATTCGGCGTACGCGGGGCCGCATCTGCTCGCGATCGCCGACGGCATGGGGGGGCACGCGGCAGGTGAGGTTGCCAGCGCGGTGGCGATTTCGGCCCTGGCGCCGCTGGACCAGGACATGCCCGCCGGGGAGATGCTGGATGCGCTGGCCGGGGCCGTCGCGCAGGCCAACGCCACCCTGCATGACATGAGCATGGCCGACCCGTCGGTCGAGGGCATGGGCACGACGCTGACCGCGCTGCTCTGGTCCGGGGCGCAGGTCGCGGTGTGCCACATCGGCGACTCCCGCGCATACCTGCTCAGGGACGGCGACCTCTTTCAGATCACCAGAGATCACACGCTCGTCCAGTCGCTGGTCGACGACGGCAGGCTCACCCCGGAGGCGGCGGCGGTTCATCCCCAGCGCTCCCTGGTGATGCGGGCGCTGCAGAGCAGCACCGACGCCGAGCCGGACCTGTTGATGCGCGAGGCCAGACTCGGCGACCGGTACCTGCTGTGCAGCGACGGGCTGTCCGACGTCGTCAGCGAGGAGACGCTGCACAAGACCCTCATGCAGCTGGCCAACCCGGACGATGCGGTACTGCAGCTGATAGAGCTCGCCATCCGCAGCGGCGGTCCGGACAACATCACCTGCGTGCTCGCGGACGTCGTGGACGTCGTGGACACTGGCACCGGACTGCAGGCGCCGAGCGAGGCTCCGGTCATCGTCGGCGCCGCATCGGCCAGCGACGGGCGCCCGCGGCTTCGCACTGACAGCCCGGCCGAGCGGGCGCACCTGCTCACCAAGGGCGCCGCGGCCCGGGGGAAGACGGCCCCGGCCGGGACGGCGCAGGTGACTTCCGCCCAGGCGACGATGATCCACGGCAGGCCGGATCCAGCCGCCGAAGCGGACGGCCACGACGCGCAGGCGCGCGGCGGCCCGGCGGACTACGACGACGAGAAGCAGGAGGACGAGGGGGACTACGGCGACGTGGACGGCGGCTCCGGCCGGCGACGCTGGCCCATCGTCACCTCCATCCTGGTCATCCTTGTCCTGCTGATCGCCGGTGGCGGGTATGCGGCCTGGCGGTACACCCGCAGCCAGTATTACGTGGGTGCCGACGCAGGGCAGGTGACGATCTACCGCGGCGTCAATCAGACGATAGCCGGGCTGAGGCTCTCGCAGGTCTACCGGCGCACCGGCATCCCGGTAGCTGACGTGCCGGTGACCGACGCCGCCCAGGTCAACGGCACGATTGCGGCCAGTAGTCTGGGCGGCGCGCAGGTGATCGTGAACCGGATCCGCGGCGGCTACCAGAAATGCCAGGCGGCGCTGGCCGCGGTGCAGCGCTGGAAGGCAAGCGAGGCCAGGTCCGCGGCGAGCGCCAGGGCCAGAAAGAAGAGCCACAGGACCGTGCCTGCCCCGCCGCTCCCGCCAGAGCCGCAGGTGCCGCCGTACTGCCCGGGGCAGGGGACCGCGGGATGACAGGGGTTTCCTCCGCTTACGCGCCGGCTGCCGAACTCCAGGACCGGGTTCCGATGCCTCGCGGGCGGCGCAGGACCGAGCTGCTCATGCTCGTGTTCGCGGTCGCGGTCGTGCTGCTGGCGTATGCCAGCGTCGGCTTCGGGCTGAACGGCAAGCTGCCGCCGGGGCTGCTGGCCTACGGGCTGACCTTCGCCGGGCTCGTCCTCGCGGCGCACCTGGCCGTCCGCCGGCTCGCGCCGTGGGCTGATCCGCTGCTGCTGCCGCTGGCCGCGCTGCTGAATGGCCTGGGAATCGTGATGATCTACCGGCTGCAGGAGTCCGGCCGCGGCGGCAATCCCGGCAGTGTCATCTCCACCCTTGCGCCGACTGCCACCGCTTACCAGGTGGTCTACAGCGCCGTGGGCCTCGCGGTGTTCGTGGCACTGCTGGCGGTGATCCGCCAGCCCAGGGTCCTGCAGCGCTATACCTATACCCTGGGCGCCATCGCCCTGGTGCTGCTGGCCATCCCGGCCCTGCTGCCGGCCAGCATGAGCTCCGTGAACGGCGCCAAGGTCTGGATCATCATCGGCAGGTTCTCGATCCAGCCCGAGGAATTCGCCAAGCTCGCGCTCGCGGTCTTCTTCGCCGGTTACCTGGTCGCCAAGCGGGACGTGCTTGCGCTGGCGGGCCGCCGGGTCATCGGCATCGACCTGCCGCGCGCCCGTGACCTCGGCCCGGTGCTCCTGGCCTGGGCAGCGAGCCTGCTGATCCTGATTTTCGAGACAGACATCGGCACGTCCGCACTGTTCTTCGGCATGTTCGTGGTGATGATCTACATTGCCACCCAGCGCACCTCCTGGCTGCTGATCGGAATCCTGCTGTTCGTCTTCGGCAGCTACGCGGCCAGCAAGCTCTCCACCCACGTGGGTGAGCGATTCAACATCTGGCTGCACCCCTTCGCCGGCCAGAACCCCTCCCACAACGCCTACCAGCTGGTGCAGGGCCTGGAGGGCATGGGCTTCGGCGGCATTCTCGGCAGTGGCCTCGGCCACGGCCAGCCGTACTTCACCCCGCTGGTGCAGAGCGACTTCATCGTCACCGCTTTCGGCGAGGAGCTCGGCCTCGCCGGACTGATGGCGCTGCTGCTGGTCTTCGGCCTGATCGTGCAGCGCGGCCTGCGCGCGGCCATCGGAGTCACTGACCCGTTCGCCAAGCTGCTGGCCGCCGGGCTCTCGTTCGTGCTCGCGCTGCAGATCTTCGTGATCGTCGGCGGCGTCACCGGGCTGATCCCGCTGACCGGCATCACGACGCCGTTCCTGTCCCAGGGCGGCTCCTCCCTGATCGCCAGCTGGGCGCTGATCGCCCTGCTCATGCGGGTCAGTGACACGGCGCGCCAGCCGACCCCGCAGCCGATCCAGGATGAGGGCATGACCCAGGTGGTGCGGACAGGATGAACCGTGCGCTGATGCGTGTCTCGCTGGCCTGCCTGGCGATGTTCCTGCTGCTCCTGGTAAACGTGAACTACGTGCAGGCATTCGAGTCCAGCGGCCTGGCGGGAAAGCCAGGCAACGTCAGGGTTTTCAACCAGCAGTTTCAGTACCAGCGCGGCGCCATCGTCGCCGGCGGCGACACCAAGATCGCAGAGTCCCGCCTGATCAAGGGGACCAGCAGCTACCGCCGGTTTTACCCTGACGGGCCCGTGTACGCGCCGGTCACCGGCTACGACTCCATCTACGGCGCCACCGGGATCGAGGCGGCCGAGGGCAGCGAGCTGTCCGGCAGCGCCCCTGGCCTGGACGTGCACAACCTGATCAGCCTGTTTACCGGCAAGCCGAAGCAGGGCGCCAGCGTCTATCTCACCATCAGCCCGAGGGCACAGCAGGCTGCCTACCACGCCCTGGCAAGCAAGGGGTACGTAGGCTCGGTCGTCGCCCTTGACCCGAGCACCGGCGCGATCCTGGCGATGGCCTCCTACCCGACGTTCAATCCGAACGTCTACACCACCCTCAGCGGCGTCGCGCTGGACCGGATCGACAAGCGCCTGCGAGCGGAGAAATCCCAGCCGCTGCTGAACCGGGCGATCAACGCGACGTACCCGCCCGGCTCGACGTTCAAGATCGTCACCAGTTCCACGGCGTTCTCGACGCAGAAGGTAGCGAACACCAGTTCCACCATCCCCGCGCCGACGAACTTCCAGCTGCCCGGCTCCAGCAAGGTGCTGATCAACGACAACAACGAGGCCTGCGCCGACGGCAACCCGCCGATCATCGAAGCCTTCTACCTGTCCTGCAACACCGCCTTCGGCAAGCTCGGGATCGCGGTGGGCGGCCCGGCGCTGCACAGGTATGCAGGCCGATTCGGGATGAACAACCCGGATCTGCGCATACCGCTACCGGTCTCCCCGAGCGTCTTCCCGCTGGAAACCGACCCCGATTTCGTCGCGCTGTCCGCGATCGGCCAGTTCAACGACCAGGTGACGCCACTGCAGGAGGCGATGTTCGCCGCAGCGATCGCCAACGGCGGCAAGCTGATGACCCCGCATCTGGTGCAGCAGGTGCTGGCGCCCGACCTGACCGTGACCCAGCAGGCGCAGCCGACGGTGCTGGCGACGCCGGTCACCCCGCAGGTCGCCGGCAACCTGCAGCAGATGATGACCGCCGTGGTGCAGAACCCGGCTGGCACCGCCTACGACGTGAACAAGAGCGTGGCTGGCGTCGAGATCGCGGGCAAGACCGGCACCGCGCAGAATGGCGTCAACAACACCGGTCTCAACGACGCCGTATTCACCTGCTACGCGCCTACCACCAACCCGAAGATTGCCGTCGGCGTCATAGTGCAGGGCGGCGGCTACGGGGCAGCGACGGCCGCGCCGATCGCGATGCAGGTCATCCGGGCCTACCTGGGGATCAGATGAGCAGAGCACGCTGGCCGTCCCGGCCGGCCGGCCGGCCGGTGCCCGGACCGTACACGACCGAGGATTCCGACCGGGCTGGCGGCGGTCGGTCCCGCCAGGCAGGCCAGTCAGAGCAGTCCGAATGCAGGGCGGTACCGTAAGTGCGAGACATGACCCAGCCACGGATGCTCGGCGGTCGCTACGAGCTCGACGGGATCGTCGGGCGAGGCGGCATGGCCGAGGTATTCCGTGCCCGCGACATCCGCCTCGACCGCATCGTCGCCGTAAAGACGCTGCGCGACGACCTCGCCAGGGACCAGACATTCCAGGCGAGGTTCCGGCGCGAGGCGCAGTCCGCCGCATCGCTCAACCACCCCTCGATCGTGGCCGTCTATGACACTGGCGAGGACATGGTGGGCCCCACGCCGGTGCCCTACATCGTGATGGAGTACGTGGACGGGCGAACGCTGCGGGACCTGCTGCGCGATGACCGCAGGCTGCTGCCCGAGCGCGCCGCCGAGATCACCGACGGGGTGCTGCGCGCACTGGACTACAGCCACCGCAACGGTATCGTGCACCGCGATATCAAGCCCGGCAACGTGATGCTGACCCGCACTGGCGAGGTCAAGGTGATGGACTTCGGCATCGCCAGGGCCGTCAGTGACGCGCAGGCGACGATGACGCAGACCGCCCAGGTGATCGGCACCGCCCAGTACCTGTCGCCAGAGCAGGCACGCGGCGAGCGGGTCGATGCCCGCAGCGATCTGTACTCGGCCGGCTGCCTGCTCTACGAACTGCTGACCGGCAGGCCCCCGTTCACCGGCGATTCCCCGGTGGCGATCGCCTACCAGCATGTGCGGGAGAATCCCGTCCCGCCCTCGCGGGTCGACCCGGAGGTCCCCCCGTGGGCCGATTCGATCGTGCTCAAGGCGATGGCCAAGGACCCGGCCGCCCGGTACCAGTCAGCGGGCGAGATGCGCAACGACCTGCAGCGAGCGCTGTCAGGAGTGCCGGTGTCGGCCCCGATGCAACCGGATTACGGTGCCACCCGCCGAATCGGGGCGGTCACCCAGCTGGCCGGGTCGACCAGCGCGATTCCCGCCTACTCCTACGGCCCGCCGGACGACGGCGAGCCAGGCTCGCGCCGCCGGCGGGCCTGGCCGTGGGTGGTGGCCATCCTCATTGCGCTGCTGCTGGTGGCAGGCGGCATCTACGGCTACCGCTACATCGCCGGCACTGGCGGCGACATCGCCGTTCCGGCAGTGGATGGCCTGCGCAAGACCACCGCCGAGAAGATCATCCGCCAGGCGCACCTGCAGGTCGGTACGGCCCGCCCGGCCAGCAACTCCACGGTGGCCAGCGGGGACGTGATCAGTACCAACCCGCCGAACGGGAAGCTGGTCGCGAAGAACACCGTGGTCAACCTGGTCGTCTCAGCCGGCCAGGCCAGGGTCGCTGTGCCGTTCGTGACCGGTGATTCACAGAGCCAGGCGCAGGCGGCCCTGGCGAGCGCGCACCTGAACGCCAGCCAGCGGAGCGTCGTCTCAACCCAGGCTGCGGGCACAGTCGTCGGCCAGTCCCCGCCGGGCGGCACCCAGGTGGCGCAGGGCGCCACCGTGACTCTCGACATCTCCTCTGGCGGCACCCCGGTGCCCAGCGTCGTCGGTGACACCCAGGCCGAGGCGACGACGACCCTGCAGAGCGACGGGTTCAGGGTCAGGGCCGTCACCGCGACGGCCCCGTCGGGCTTCACCGCCGGATCAGTGTTCCAGACCACCCCGGCAGCGGGCCAGACCGTGGCGCAGGGGAGCACGGTGACCATCGACGTGGCAGCCGCTCCCGCCACTGCCACCCCGACCGCGAGCCCGACGTCCGCACCTACCAGCGCGAGTCCGGCGCCGAGCACCAGCGCGAGCACGGCACCGAGCCCGCAGCAGGCCACCGGCCCGACACCGAGCACAGGGCGGCCGGGCGGCGGGCAGGCCGCTGGTTAGGCCGGCACCGCCGCTGGTTAGGTGGCACCGCCTCGACGAGCACGGACGAGGGCCTGCCCCGCTCGGGGGCGACGGCGCAGGCCCTCGTGGTGTACGTCGGCCCGGCGCCGGGATGCGTTACGTGACTGTCCCGAGCGGACGAGCCCGCTGCTGAACGCGGGCAACTACGCTTACCGCGACAGGCTCGCGCGCGGCCGCCGGCGACGGCGGCCACCTCCGCCGGCGACGGCGGCGAGATTCGATCAGGAGATGACCGTGCCCAAGTCCCGTGTCAGGAAGAAGACGGTTTACACCCCGCCGCCGAAGTCATCAAGGGCCAAGGTCAGCCCGCGCTGGCTGGTCCCGGTCATGGTGGGCTGCCTGCTGCTGGGGCTCGCATGGATTTCCATGTTCTACGTCAGCAGCGAGTCGCTGCCCGTCGGCGCGCTCGGCAGCTGGAATCTGGTGGTGGGCTTCGGCTTCATCATCGCCGGGGTGGTCTTGTCGACCAGGTGGCACTGAGGCCGCGGCCCTGACCGGCCTCGCCCGCCAGCCGGCTCACAGCCGGACGGCTCCGATCAGCTGCTGGTCGCGGATTACCACGGCGATGACGAGGATGCCCAGCAGCGCCACCGTTGCGCCGCCCTGGATCAGCGCCCGGTTGCGCCGCGGCGCGTAGGCGTAGGCCGCGGTCAGCAGCCCCCCGGCGATCAGGCCGCCGATGTGCGCCTGCCAGGCGATGCCGGGGACGGCGAAGCTGATCACCAGATTGAGCACGATCAGCGCGACGACCTGGCGGCCGTCCACCCGCAGCCTCCTGGACAGCACGAACCAGGCGCCAAACAGGCCGAAGATCGCACCCGAGGCGCCGAGCGCTGAGGCGTTCTCTGGCGCCAGGTAAAAGAAGGCCACCGAGCCGCCCAGGGCGCTGACGAGGTACACGGTGAGGTAGCGCAGCCGGCCGAGGGCGCGCTCGAGCGCCGGGCCGACCAGGATCAGCGCATACATGTTGAAGATGAGGTCCAGCGGCCCGAAGTTGCTCAGGCCGGGCGGCGGCAGGAACGCCGCGGTGATCAGCCGGTACCACTGGCCTGCCGCGACGCCCTCAAGATCGCCCGCGGGGCCCCGCGCCAGCGCGAGCATCGCCCAGTCGTAGCCGAGATTCGAGTGGACCAGCTCGGCGAGCCAGAGCAGCACGTTGGCGCCCACCAGCGTCCAGGTGACAACCGCGGTGGAGATGGCCCGGCCGCCGAACATGCCCTGGGCCTGCCTGGTGCCGCGGTTGCCTTCCCGCACGCAGTCGACGCACTGCTGGCCCACGGCGGCCGAGCGCAGGCAGTCGGGGCAAGCCGGGCGGCCGCACCGGACACAGGACACATAGGTCTCCCGGCCCGGATGCCGGTAGCAGGTCGGGATGCCCGTTGCCGGGCTGGTGTCGGAGCCTGGGGGGACGGCCACCGCACTACCCTGCGGATTCCCCGGTGCTGTCGTCGCCGCTGATCTCCACCGACTCCAGAACGACGTCCTGCACCGGACGATCGCCGCGGCCCGTCTTTGCCCGGCTGATCTGATCGACCACGTCGCCGCCCTCGACGACCTCGCCGAAGATAGTGTGCCGGCCATTCAGGTGCGGCGTCGGGGCCACCGTGATGAAGAACTGCGAGCCGTTGGTACCGGGGCCGGCGTTGGCCATTGCCAGCAGGTAGGGCCGGTTGAAGACAAGGTCGGGGTGGAACTCGTCGGCAAACTCGTAGCCGGGACCGCCGGTACCCGTGCCCAGCGGATCGCCGCCCTGGATCATGAAATTCGGGATGACCCGGTGGAAGATCGTTCCGTCATAGAGCTTCGCTTTCGTGGTCTGGCGGGTGCTCGGATCCGTCCACGCCCGCGTCCCGTCAGCGAGTTCGACAAAATTTCGCACGGTCTTCGGCGCATGATCGGGAAAGAGCCGGACGACAACCGTCCCGCGGTTTGTCCGCAGAGTTGCGGTGAGCGTGTTCGTCATAGATGGCATCCTTGCATGTCCGCGCCACTGCTCGGTCCCCGCTCGGCCTGTGCGCACCCCGGCGCCAGCGGGCGCCCTGAGCATCAGACGGCTGCCCGGGCCGCAGCTGGCAGCATCCCGCCCTGGCGCTTCCTTCCCCGCCCGGTCATGACGGGCGGCCGGCCCGGTAATCGGTGACGGCACCGCCCGCTGCCGCATACGATCGGGATTTGGCCGTGATTGGCCGCGCCCAGCGAGGGAAGTGTGTCTTTCGGAACAACTGACGGGGAGGTTCACGTGTCCGTTCTGAGTCGAAAGCACGTCCAGGTGGACGTTTCGGGCGCGCGCGAGCGGGCCCTGACGGCGGCCAAGCAGGCCGCACCGGTCGCCATCACCGTGGCCAGGCAGGCCGGGCCGGCTGCGAAGTCTGCCCGGAAGGCCGCGCTGCAGGGCACCGAAACCGCCGTGACATGGGCAGCGCCGCGCGTGTTCAGGGTCCGCGCCTGGGCCGCACCGCGGATCGAGCGCGGTGGCATCGCCGTGCAGGAAACCGTCGCGCCGAAAGTCTCCGCGATGCTCGTGGACGTCGCCCGGCGGGTGGACACCGGGCCGGCCCGGCGGCGGCGCTGGCCGCGGGTGCTGGCCGGAGCGGTCTTGCTTGCGGCCGCGGCCAGCGCCGCCGCTGCGGTGGCGCTCCGGCGCCGGTCCGACATGCTGGCTTATGACGCGCCGGGAAGCCCGGCCGATACATCCGGCGGCCCGGGCCCGGGGCAGGCAGGGCCGGGGCAGGCAGGGCCGGAGCAGGCAGGGCCGGAGCAGCCAGGGCCGGAGCAGGCGCGGCCGTCCGCAGCCGAAGCCGACGGCAGCCGCTCCGACGCGGGATCCAACGGCCAGTTCCTGCGATCCTGACGGCGAAGCACCCGCTGGCCGCCCAAGTGCGGCCGACCGGGGCTGGCCGCGTGCCGATCCAGACTCGGTCCCCGGCCTGCCGCAGGTCATTCGTGCCGGGCTGGCAGCCCGCGAGTGACATGGCGGCCAGGCCGTAGACAGCGGGTTCCGCCGGGGCTGCGGCGCTGTCGGGGACAATAGCCACGTGCTCCTCACCGATCTCGTGCAGACCTCGGCCGCCGTCGCCGCCGCACCCGGCCGTGGCGCGAAGATCGCGGAGATCGCCCGCCTGCTCGCGAGAACGCCGCCGG
>DATJZH010000236.1:0-15894 GCA_035499215.1 Streptosporangiaceae bacterium
GAACAAGGGCCGTGGCGCTGACCGGACACGGACGCAAGGCGGCGGCAGGGAGGCGCGATGCCCCAGCAGAGGCGGGGACTGGGCAAGGGACTCGGCGCGCTGATCCCGTCGGCTCCGGTCACGGTGGTACCTGAGCGGGCCGATGGCAGGACCGCTTCCGCGGGCGAACGGCAGTCGCGGGTCGCTGGCGCGTACTTCGACGAGATTCCGGTCGGCGCTGTCTTTCCCAACCCCCGTCAGCCGCGGCAGGTCTTCGACGAGGACGCGCTGGACGAGCTGAAACAATCGCTCCAGGCAGTGGGCCTGCTGCAGCCTGTTGTCGTACGGAAGACGGCAGGTGACCGCTACGAGATCGTGATGGGCGAGCGCAGGTGGCGCGCTTGCCAGCTCGCTGGCCTTGCCGAAATCCCCGCTATCGTCCGCGCCACCTCGGATGACGACCTGCTCAGGGATGCGCTGATCGAGAACCTGCACCGCGAGCAGCTCAATCCGCTAGAAGAGGCCGCAGCCTACCAGCAGCTGCTCGATGACTTCTCGGCCACCCATGACGAGCTCGCCCGGCGCATCGGAAGATCGCGGCCGCACATCTCCAACACGATCAGGCTGCTGAGCCTGCCGCCCGGGGTGCAGAAGCGGGTAGCTGCGGGAGTTCTCAGCGCCGGGCACGCGCGGGCGCTGCTGTCGGTGCAAGATTCCCGGGATCAGGAGCAGCTGTCGCATCGCATCGTCGCTGAGGGCCTGTCAGTGCGCGCTGTCGAGGAGATCGTCGCGCTGGGCGCCCAGCCGGCCAGGGGGCGGCGCCATCCGCGTGGCAAGGCTCCGGTCGCGCCGGGACTGAAGGAGCTCGCGGACCGCCTGTCGGACGTCTTCGAGACCCGCGTCAAGGTGGAACTTGGCCAGCGGAAGGGCAAGATAGTGGTTGAGTTCGCGACGCTGGACGATCTGGAGCGCATCGTCGCCGCCATGTCACCCGGCTGGCCGCAGAGCCGCAGTGCGTAACAGGCTATCGGCTGCGTAACAGGCTGATGCCGCCTGGTCGTGGTCGTTGTTTCACGTGAAACCGGGCGGCCGCCGGGCGCACCAGTTCAGGAGCAGTCTCCTTGGCCGTCCGCTGGGCGCATTCGGGAAGCCGGGATCAGTCCTCGCCGCGAACTGCGGCGAGGAACAGGTCCACGTCGGCCTCCGCCGTATCGAAGGCCGTCATCCAGCGGACGACATGCTCGTCGAAGTCCCACACATCGAAGGTCCAGTCTTTCCCAAGCCGCTTGATCCGGTCGAGATCCAGCATCGCGAACACCGCATTACCTTGAACCGGGTACCGGAGGCAGACGCCCGGAATGTCCGCAAGGCCACTGGCAAGCCGCTGCGCCATGGCATTGGCGTGCCGCGCATTCCGCAGCCAGAGATCGTCAGTCAGCAGTGCGCTGAACTGAGCCGCCAGGAACCGCATCTTGGAGGCCAGCTGCACCTGCTGCTTGCGCTGGAAGCGCGCGTCCGCAACGAGGTCCGGGTTCATCACGAGGACGGCTTCGGCGCCAACGGCGCCGTTCTTGGTACCGCCGAAGCTCAGCACATCGATGCCCGCCGCGAGGTCGGCGGGGCCGCAGCCGAGAGTGGCGGCTGCGTTAGCCAGACGCGCGCCGTCCAGGTAGATCAGCAGGCCTGTGCTGCGGCAGAAGTCAGTTAGCTCGCGCAGCTCGTCGAGCGTGTAGCAGGTTCCCAGTTCCGTGGCCTGGGTGATCTCCACAACCCGCGGCTGGACCCGGTGTTCGTCGGCGCGCCCGCCGAGGCGGCTGGCGATGAGGTCAGGCGAGAGCTTCCCGTCGCGCGCCGGGACCAGCAACAGCTTGCTGCCGAGCACCCGCTCCACGGCACCGCACTCGTCGGTGTTGAGGTGCGAGGAGTCGGCGCAGATGATCGCCTCGAAGGGCCGGAGCATCAGGCTCAGGCCAAGTACGTTCGCGGCGCTGCCGGTGAAGACGAAGAAGGCGGCCCTGGCGCCGAACGCCTCGCAGAGCCGGTCGCCTGCCGCTGCCGTCCACTGATCGCCGCCATAGGCAATGGCGTCGCCGGAGTTCGCCTCGGCAAGCGCCCGCAGGACCGCCGGATGGGCACCCGCGTGGTTGTCGCTGCCGAAACTCTTGCGCGCAGTCCTCACCGCTCGAGCCTAACCTGGCCGCGGGTACCGGTCCGGATGACGGTTTCCGCGGGCGGTCCGCGCCGGTTCCAGACAGCAGCTCTTGCGGTCCGCAAACCTCGCCGCGCGCTCACCCTGGCCGTGCCGGGTGCGAGTACGATGTTCACGGGCAGGCGCGAGAGGCGTGCTGCGAAGCCGCTGGATGCGCTGTCAGCCGCGTGGGGGAACTCATGGCCATCGACCACAGGGGTGCCAGTGCCGCGCCGTGTCGCCAACATTACGCTGGACAATCTGGATGACCTGCCGCTGAAGTGCCGGCGCTGCGTCTTCTGGGAGCTCGATCCGGTCAGCCAGGCGCGCGCGCTGGAAGAGGGAGATCCGGCCCTGGAGAAGGAAGCCTGGATCTCCTCGGTTCTCCTGGAGTGGGGGAGTTGCGGCAAGGTCATCTACGTCGACGGCGCGCCGGCCGGCTACATGCTCTATGCGCCGCCCCGGCAGGTGCCGAGGTCGTTCGCCTTCCCCACGAGCCCCGTGAGCGCCGACGCAGTGCTGCTGGCCACTGCTTACGTTATTTCCGAGTTTTCCGGCGGCGGCCTGGGGAGGATACTCGTGCAGAGCCTGGCGAAGGATCTCACCAGGCGTAACGTAAAGGCCATCGAGGCCTTCGGCGACCTTAAGTGGGATGGCCCGGGCTGCGTCGTGCCGGCCGACTACCTGCTGGCCGTGGGCTTCAAGACAGTGCGCCCACACGCCAGGTACCCGCGGCTGCGCCTTGATCTCAAGACCGCGCTGTCGTGGCGAGAGGATGTCGAGGTGGCACTCGAGAGACTGCTGGGGTCGATGACGCCAGAGCGGCCATTGCGCCTCGCCTAGGCCCGCCGGGCCTGGCCGCCAGGGAAAAGTCAGCGGCCAGGGCTGGCGAGCGGCTGACTTCAGTCCCCGCGCGCCAGCCCTGGCCTGCCGCCCGCCTGCCTGCCGGAACTCAGATATAGTCGGCTAGCTCGCGCAGCAGCGCCGATTTCGGCTTGGCGCCGACGATCTCCTTCACGACCTCGCCGCCCTTGAACACGCTGAGCGTCGGGATGTTCAGGATGTGGTAGCGCTGCGCCACGGCTGGATTCTCGTCGACGTTCAGCTTGACCACATCAATCTTGTCAGCGTGCTCGCTGGCAATTTCCTCCAGCACGGGAGCGACCTGGCGGCACGGCCCGCACCATTCCGCCCAGTAGTCGACGAGGACGGGCTTGTCGTTCTTCAGCACGTGAAGATCGAAGCTCGCGTCGGTTACAGCCCTGGTTGTGCCCACTTGATGGACTTCCTTCCGTTCATAGATGCCTTACCCCGTTGCCTGGGGCAGTCGCTGTTGCGCTGAAGTCGCTTCCCCGCTCAGTCCTGGTGATCGGCTAGCCATCGCTCTGCGTCCAGGGCCGCGGCGCAGCCCGTGCCCGCGGCGGTCACAGCCTGACGATAGATATGGTCCACCACGTCCCCGGCAGCGAACACGCCCTCCAGAGCAGTCCGGGTCGAGGGATGCTCGACCTGCAGGTATCCCTCGGCGTCGGTAGCCAGCTGGCCGGTGAAAAGCTCGCTTCGCGGATCGTGCCCGATCGCCACGAACAGCCCCGTGACTGCCAGCGTGCTCTCCTGGCCGGACTTGACGTCGCGGATCCTCAGGCCGCTGACCCGCTCGCTGCCCAGGACCTCGGTGACCTCGCTGTTCCACTGGAATCGGATCTCGGGATTGGCCGCTGCCCGGTCCTGCATGATCTTGGAAGCCCGCAGCGCATCGCGGCGATGCACGATGGTGACCGAGCGCGCGAATCTGGTCAGGAAGGTGGCCTCTTCCATCGCGGAGTCACCGCCCCCTACCACGGCGATGTCTTGGTCCCGGAAGAAGAATCCGTCACAGGTGGCGCACCAGGACACGCCGTGCCCGGATAGCGTCTTCTCGCCCGGCACTCCGAGTTCCCGGTAGCTCGATCCCGTCGCGATGATTACCGTCCGGGCCCGGTAGGTGTCGTTACCCGCCTTAATGACCTTGGGGCTGGCCGCAAGGTCAACCTCGGTGACATCGTCGGCCACGAGCTCGGCGCCGAACCGTTCGGCCTGCTTGCGGATGGCGTCCATCAGATCGGGCCCGAGAACGCCATCGGGAAAGCCGGGGAAGTTCTCGACATCGGTAGTGTTCATCAGTGCGCCGCCCGAGGTCACCGAGCCCTCGAACAGCAGGGGGCTCAGGCGTGCCCTGGCCGCGTACAGGGCGGCGGTGTACCCCGCCGGCCCCGAGCCGATGACAATGACATCCCGGACGTCAGCCACGACTACTGCCCCTCTCTCCCTTGCACTGGCGTCAACCGATCTTAGAGCCGGGAGATTCCCGCGCAGGTACTCCTCAGCCGGCTGGCAGCGCCCGGCGGGCGAGCACGTCGCTGTCCGATCCCGAGCAGGCCTGCCCCACCACCACGATCTGCTCGGTGACCGATCCAGCCGCGGCGAAGACGATCACCGTTGCCGGGCTGCTGTCGTAGCGGGCCACATCGACGAGCTTCACCTCGCCGCCGCCCGAGATCCTGGCTACGCAGGCCGCCAGCATGCTGCCGGACAGCGCTGAGCCGGTGCCGGTCGCCGCGCGGGGCGCAGCTGACGCGCCCGGCACGACGGATATGGCGGGCGATTTCATGTTCGACTGAACACGCGATATTTCGCTACGGACCTGAGCAGTCAGTGCAGTGGAAGTGAAGTTCGTGCCGGTCGACACGGGAGTAAAGGTATGGCTCCTGGCAGCGTGCCGGTCCCGCTCCCGGCGGCCAGACCGCACTGCGCTGGCCGAGCTTGCCCCGGCGCGGGCAATGCCGGTCCCGCTCCCGGCGGCCGGGGCGGCGTGCACGCCGTTGAGTCCGCCTGAACCACTCGATTCAGCGCTCGCGGAACTGGTCGAGCCAGCGGAACCGCCTAGCTGGCTGATCCCGTAGCCGCCGCCCACGATGATCGCGACAGCACCGGCTGCGGCCAGCGCACGGACTGGCGTCGACGCGGACATGATGGGCAGCGGCCGTCGCGGACTTGTCCTCCGGTCCGCGAGGTCCCCGCGCCCCGGCTGTTTCCCGGCGGCCGGGGCGATCCGCTGTGCTGCCTCGGTGGCGAGCGCGCTGTGGATCCTGGCGGCGAGATGCTCGGGGACTGGCGGCACCGTCGTGCAGGCCAGCAGGGTTGTCACTGTAGCCAGGCCGTCGCTCGCCGCCGCGCAGCGTGCGCATTCCGCAAGGTGGGCCCGGACCTGCGCCGTCCTCCGCGGCCTCAGGTCGCCCTCGCGAAACCGGGCTATCGCCGCGGTGCTGACATGGCGCGTCATGACAGGTCTTGGCCCCCTTCCGGCGAGGGTAGGACGCTGCGGCCGGGCGATCGGTTCCCTCCCGCCTGGCCAGGCACGCCCCGGCTCCGCAGGTGGGCGAGCAGCGGAAGCAATCGTGCCCGGCCGCGAGCGCAGCGGCTCTTTACCGTTCCCGCCGAGATTCCGAGTACCTCGGCTGCGTCCGCAACCGGGTAGCCGAGCATGTCAACAAGCACGAGGACTGCTTGCTGGTCCGGCGGCAGAGTTCGCAGCGCTGCCAGCACATCCAGGGCGGTATCGCTGTCCGACGAGGGATCGAGACTGGCCAGGCCGCTGGCCAGGTTCTCCAGCGCTCGCTCATCGGTGCCAGCAGCTGGCCGGGTGGCTTTGCGGCGCAGCCGGTCCAGGCAGGCGTTCACCACTATTCTGTGCAGCCAGGTGGTGACGGCGGAGTCGCCGCGGAAGTAGGCAGCCCGCCGGAATGCGGAGATCATCGCGTCCTGGACTGCGTCCGCCGCTTCCTCCGGGTCGGCGAGCGTGCGGATCGCTACCGCCCACAGCCGGTCCTGGTGGCGCGAGAACAGCTGCCCGAAGGCACCCGGGTCACCCTCGACATGCCGCCGCAGCAACTCGGCATCGGATGGCTCGGCATCGGATGGCTCGGCATCCAATGGCACCGGGCCAGCTGGCACCGGGTCGGACGAGACAGAACCGGGCCCCGCAGCGGACGCTGGCCTGGCCGGGCCAGCTGGCGCCTCGCGGGGCTGCGGCAGCGCTCGCCTGGTCGGGCGGCCGCCCGCATCGTGCCGTCCCGTCGCTATCCTCCGTCCTGAGCATCGCCCGCTGCCCGCCCCGTCGCGCCCGGCATCCGGCCGCGCAGCCTAGCTCACCATCACCGTCGGCTCCGCGGTCACGACGAGACCGTGCACATGAGACCGTGCACATGGCCCGCGGAGCCGAGCTGCTGAATGGTCAGCCCGATGATCCATGCACGATGACATTGGAGACCTGCGCCATGAACTTGCCCGACGCGCTCGGGTCGGGCGGCAGCCTGGTGAACCAGATCAGCACATAACGACCGGTCGCGGCTCTGGTCGCCGTGAACGTCTGGCTGCCGCCCGCGCTGGTGGCTTTGTCCACCGTCGTCAAGGAGGCCAGGGCAGCGGCGCTGCGGGCGTCGGTGTTGCCGACCCTAATCTGCACGTCGGCACCGGGCGTGCTGCCGAACGCGATCGTGATCGAGCTCAGCCGGATCTGCCTGCCGAAGTCCAGGATGAGGCCGCTGCCTGCCTTGAGATTGCCGAATGTCGCACTGTCATACTGCTGCGAATCCCAGGCAGAACCAGGGTTGCCGTCGATGGCGAACTTGGCAAGCTGGCTGTTCTCGTTGTAAGGATCATTCGATGCACTGGTCAGCGGGTCGTAACCACTGGCCGCGACCGGCTTGAGCACGGTGACCGACGTACTCGGGTTGTGCGCGGCATGGCTGTGCGCCACCGGCGCGCCAGCCGAGTGCTTGTGCCACAGCGGCGTGGTGGCGGCAACGATGCCGGCTATGACGACGAGTGTCAGCGCGACGATCGCCACGGTCCTTGTCCGCCGCGGGCGCCTGGCCAGCGCGCCGGTCTCGTCGAAAGAGTGAGTGCCGGCTGGTCGCGTCCGCCAACCCTCGGGCCAGTACTCGTGTTCGTGTTCAGGCGCGGGCTGCTGACCGCGACGGCCACCTTCAGAGCGCACCGCCGGGCTAGCGGGCGGCGGCGGCAGCGGCGGAATTACCGCCTTCAGCGCACTGGCCAGGTCGCCTGGCCTGCGCAGTCGCTGACTGCTGTCGCGTCCGCCCAGCTGCAGAGCCTGGCAGGTGATGTCGTCCAGTGCCGCAGGCACTCCTGCCCGGACCTGGCGGGGGCGGCGCGGGCTTCCGTCGGCAACAGGCGCGGGGGGCAGCGCCGGGTAGTCCGGGCCCGGCCAGTGGCCGGTCAGGGCCGCGTAAAGAAGTCGGCCCAGGCCGTTCGTATCGGCCAGGGCTGGATTCTCCGCGGTCGCGCCGGACAGAGCCGCATCGATGCCCAGCCCGACGACCTTGACCCCGCCGCCCTGTGTCATGCGCAAGGACGCCGGCGTCAGGCACAGGTGGGCTAGTCCGGCGGCATGGGCCACGGACAGCGCTGCGGCGGCTTCTGCGACGATCCGGGCGCCCCTGGCCGGCTCCAGCGGGCCGGCGGCCAGCAGGTCGTCGAGGCTGTCGCCGGCGGCCCATTCCATTACGACGTAAGCGCGATCCCAGTCGTCTTCCACATCGAAGACCTGGGCGAGCCGCGAGTCTGTGAGCCTGCTCGCTGCCCGCGCGGCGGTAATGGCCTCGCTGATCCGGGGGAATCCCGGCGCGAAGGTCAAGACGGTGACTGCGCGCGCGAGGATCTCGTCAATCGCTTTCCAGGCAGCCCAGCCAGAGGCGGCGGCGACACGGTCCTCGAGCCGGTAACGGCCGCCGAGCCTGGTACCCGGTTCCGAGATAAAGGTGCTCATTGATCAGACGGCCTGGGACGGGGGCAGGCCCTCGACCCCCTTCCGCGGCCCGTAGGTGATCAACAGGACTAGATAAGACAATGATGCTGCACTACATGCTAGGCCCCGTTAGCGCCCCTGACAGGCCCGTGCGCGTCACCAACGCAAACCGTTACCGCCCGGAGACGTCCTCAGCACAGCCCGCCGCCGCCGGAACGTGCTCTTCACGTGCCGCTTTCCACGGTACTCAGCGTTTTACCCTGGCCCGCACCGAGGCTGTGAGGTCGTCCACTTCACGCAGCCCGAGCGCCCTGGCGAAGAGCACGTAGAGCAGCAAGGCACCGCAGCTCGCCAGGGTCACGGTAACGAGCGCGTTGAGCCGGCCGACGGGCAGGATCACGTTGATCATCAGCGACACGGCGATGGCGAACAGCGCCGCGGGAATTGCCGCGGCGTGCATCCGCACCAGTGCGCGGCCGATCCTGCGGCCGTCCAAGCCGCCCAGGCGCCTGCTGAGGACGAACCAGGCGGCGATCGACCCGGCGAGGTTCGCCAGCCCGAATCCGGCGCCGAGGCCGGCGACCACATGCCCGGGCGGCAGGATTGCCAGCGCTACCAGGTTGGCCGCGATGTTCACCGTCATGGTGGCCACGCCGATCAGGGCTGGAGTGCGGCTGTCGTGGGAGGCGTAGAAAACCCGGAGCAGCAGCTGGAACAGCATGTACGGAAGGAGGCCAAGCGAGAAGACAGCGAATATCTCGCCGAGGTAGCGTGCACTCGCCAGCGATGTGCTGCCGTAGCCGAATATCCCCTCGGCGAGAGGCGCTCCGAGTACGGCCAGGACCAGGGCAGCGGGCACCACGATGACGGATGCGAGCCGGGTTGCGGTGGAAAAATCACCGGACACGAGCCGGTACCTGCGCGCGGCCGCATGCGCGCTCATTCTCGGCAGCATCGCCGTGATCACCGAGATGCCGATGATCGCGTACGGCAGCTGGAAAAGCTGCCAGGCATTGCTGTAGGCGGCGAATCCGGCGCCAGCGCCCTGCTGCGGCACCTTCGAGCCTGCCTCGTTAGCCACCACCGTGGTGACCAGGAAGGCGATCTGGGTGGTCAGCACATAGCCGAACATCCAGCCGCCCATCCTGCCGATCTCGGCGACTTCAGCGCGCCTGAAATCGTACCGGGCGCGCCAGCGGAACCCCACGGCACGCAGCGACGGCACGAGCGCGGCAGTCTGCAGCATGATGCCGAGCGTCGTGCCGAAGCCCAGCAGCGCGATCTCGCCGGCCGAGATGTCGGCCGGGGTCCTGTTCACGCCGGCTATCACCATGAATGCCGCGCCGACGAGGATGACGACCAGGTTGTTGACAACCGGCGTCCACATCGGCGCGCCGAACCTGCCGCGGGCGTTCAGGATCGCCCCGGCAAGCGAGCAGACCCCGTAGAAGAATATCTGCGGGATGAAGAAGTAAGCGAAGATCACCGTTAGGTGATGCGCCGCGGCATTGTGCAGGCCATGCCCGTAAAGGCCGGCGATCGGCGCCGCGGCTAGCGTAGCCGCCACCGTGACGCCGCCCAGTGCCAGCACGCCGAGAGTGAATATCCGCTGGTCGTAGGCTTCGCCCCGGTCGCGGTCCCGCTTTGCCGCGCTGACGAGCAACGGCACCACGACACTGGTGAGAATGCCGCCGAGCGCCAGGTTGTAAACGGCATTGGGCAGCGTGTTGGCGATGTTGTAGGCGTCGCCGAGATAGTGGGTGCCCAGCGCATAGATCAAAATGGCGGTCCGCAGGAACCCGGTGAGCCGGGAGGCCAGCGTGCCTGCCGCCATGATCCCGCTCGATCGGACGAGGCTCGCGCCGGGCTCGTCTGCTGATCCGGCAGTTGCCGCGGCTTCCTCAGCGAGCTCCGCCCCGGCCTCGTCGGCACCCAGGGGGTCCGGGATCGGGCCGAAGGGCTGAGTACTGAAGGGCTCAGTGCCAAGGGGCTCAGCACCAAAGCCATGTTCCTGGCCACCGGCGCCCATCAACCGCGGTTTTCGGTGCAGGCCGGGTGACCCCGGGTCAGATCGGTCAGGCCCGGGGCTGCCGCTCGTCCCGATGGTCGGCTGCTTCGGATCAAGGCTGAGGTCAGCCCCCGTCGGGCCAGCCGGGGGCCCGGGCGTAGTCATCAGTCTCCTCCGTCTGGTCGTACTCAGCCGCAGCGCCGTGGTCCGCCATGCCGCCAGGCTCTCCTGCTGCGGGCTGCGATGCGCTGGCGCGCTGGCCGGCCTTCGGCGCACCGTCAGATGCCCGCTGGCCTGCGGGTCCTGAGAGGACGCTATCGGCTCGGGCGGCCTTGACGCTCGCAGGCGAGGCCGCCGGCTCGGCAGTTGCCCGGCCCTGCGGCGTCCCCCGGCCCCGCCGGATCGCCCGGGCAGCCGAGGAGATCATGAACACGCCCAGCGCAGCCGCGACAATGATCAGCGCCAGCGTTCCGAACTGCGTGGCCTGAATCGTCATCCTGGTGGGCGGGCCCGGCAGCGGCCTTCCGCCCAGAGTCGTCAGGCCGAGTTCTATCCCGGTGGAGCCGATGGCTGTGGCGTGCACCTTGATCTTGGCCAGAATGACATGCCCGGCGGGCACGGTGATGATGCCGGGCGCGCTGCTGACCGTCAGCCGGCCTCCGGTGGGATCGACCCTGAGCCGGACCTTCACCGGATAGCTCAGGCGGCTGCGGACCGAGACAGGCACAGTTCCGCGCAGCCCGCCCAGCGTGACCGGATCCGACGGGATGATGCTGAGGCCGCCGAGCTGGCTTGTGACGTAGTCCGAGACCCGGTCGAGCAGCGCCTGCGCATGTCTGCCGGCCTTCCCGCCGCGCCACGCCGACGATTCCACCGAAGCGATCGCCGCACGCAGCGCGGCGTCCGGCGCATCGATGCCGGCCAGCAGCTGTACCCGCCGGCCGACCGTCCTGACATTGCGCAGCAATCTCTCGCTGAGGGCCGCGCGACTTGACGTGTCGGGCCTGGCCCGGCGGACCTGCCCGGCGGACGAGGTGACCGCGGCCAGGCGGCCGAGCGGGACCGGCCGCAGCCACGGGGCCGCTGCCGTGTCAGCCAGCAGGCTGCCGGCCAGCCCGGCCGGCGGATCCCACCTCCTGGGCGGCGCGACGACGATAGCCCGCGGGGTAGTCGGCGCTTCCGCGGCGATCATCGCGGTTTCCGCCAGGAATCGCTGCCGGACCGCGAAGGCCTTGCCCGGCGCTTGCCGCGGAGAATCCGCCGAGCTCAGGATCTGGGTAAGGCCGCTGTCGGACAGCAGGACATGCATGTCGCCCGTCTCGCCGTTCGGCGTGCTGGCCACCGCGCTCGGAGTGAAGCGCGGCTTCGCGAGGGGCGGCATAACCCAGCTGCTGAGTATGACGGTACTGATCCCGTTGACGGCGAGGTTCTGCAGGACCCCGTAGTTCGCGATCCCGTCAGCGGGCCAGGCGAAGCCGGGCAGGCCCCGGGCAGGGGCAGAGCGTCCCGGCGCGGACGTCCCGAAGCTGCGATCCAGAATCCTGGTCGCCGTCGAGCGGCCCAGCCGGAAGGCCCTGCTGAGATCTTGCTCCAGGCTCTGGCGGGAGAGCGCGGCGATGTCCACATCGGCATAGGGGGTGATGAACACCGGCTGAGCTCTGGCGGCCTTCCTGACGCCGGCCAGCCAGGCTGCAGCGGCCTTGCTGGCCGGCAGCTGGCGGGACTGCCGGCAGTCGGCATTCCCGCCGACGCGGTAACCGGTGCCGCTGCTCATCGTCTGCACGCTGGACAGCAGCGCCGGGTCGATCGCCCAGGTAATGGCGGCCCGGCTGGCATAGGCTGCCCCGGCGGCGAGCAGCCCGTTCAGACGGCCGCCGGGGCCGACGCTGGCGGCCAGGCCGTTGTTCAGCAGGCCGGGACAGGCGGTCTGGTTCGGCTGATCGATCAGGGGCAAGATCCATGAGATGTTCAGCCGGTCGGGCCGCGGGCCGCCGTTGCTGGCCGGCCAGTATGGCAGGAAGGTGCGGCTGATGGCCAGCGGCGCGCCCGCGCTGTCGGCCTGGGCCGCGAGCGGGTACACGCCGAATCTCGTCAGCTGCAGTTCCTTCACCGGGACCGAGATCGACCAGCGGGCCGCGGCGCCAGGCTTGATAGACCCGGTGATCTGCCTGCCCGTGCCGGGCACGGCCTCGTCGAGGAGCAGCCCGTCGGCGTACATCTGCAGCTGGCTGCGGCTCTGCAGCCACTGGCTTGACCACCGGAGATGAACCGACACGCCGCTGATGACGGCCGATGAGAGGTTCTTGAACTGCCCGGAAACCGTCACGTCCCCGTGTGCGGTAGCCACCCGGGGGCTGATTGAGGTGATCGCGACCCAGGCCGGCGAGGCGGGGCCGCCCTGCTCAGCCCGGACGGAGCCGGCTGCGGCCGGTGCTGCCAGCCCCAGGAAGAAAACCCCGGTCAGGGCGCAGACAGCGGCCGCCGTCCGCGTAGGCCGGCTCATGCCGGCTCTTGGCCGGGGCCGGGTCTCCCGCGGTTGCTGGCGGTGCGCGGATGAGGCATGGCGGAAATGCTAGCGACGCCGATCTGTTGCCAGTGTGAGTCAGGATGCCGGGAAGCGGGCCTCCCGAGTTACCTCAGCTTACGCGCAGCCCATACGCTCGATGCCCGTGTCCGACTCCACGCCCATGAGCGAGCCGCAACGACGCGCCGCGGCCGCGCTGCTCGCCACCATCTCGCCGCTGGCTGGCGAACTCGGCCTGCTGTTCGCCCGGCATGGTCATCAGCTGGCCCTGGTCGGCGGGCCGGTACGGGACGCGTTCCTCGGGCGGCGGTCCGGCGACCTGGACCTGACCACCGATGCCCCGCCCGAGCGGGTGATGGAGATCAGCAAGAACTGGGCCGACCGGATCTGGCCGGTAGGTCTGGCGTTCGGGACCGTCGGCCTGCGTAAGGGCGCAGCAGTCTTCGAGATCACCACCTACCGCAGTGAGCAGTATCTGCCGGAGTCCCGCAAGCCGGACGTGCGCTACGGCACGTCGCTCGATGAGGACCTGCTGCGGCGGGACTTCACGGTCAACGCCATGGCCGCCCGGCTGCCGGACTACGAGTTCGTGGACCCTTTCGGCGGGCTGCGGGATCTCAGCGAAAAGGTGCTGCGGACCCCCGCAAGGCCGCGGGACTCGCTGACAGATGATCCCCTGCGGATCCTGCGGGCGGCCAGGTTCGTCGCCCAGCTGGGCTTCTCTCCCGTGCCGGAGCTGCGGGAGGCAATGACCGAGCTGGCCCCGAGACTGACGATTGTGTCCGCGGAGCGGATCGCCGCGGAGCTGACCAAGCTGATGCTGTCGCCGCGGGCCGGCGGCCCCGCCAGCGGCATAGCCCTGCTCGTCGACACCGGGGCAGCCGATCACTTTCTGCCCGAGATACCGCGGCTGCGGCTGGAGGCTGATGAGCACTACCGGCACAAGGACGTCTATCAGCATTCACTGACGGTGCTGGACCGGGCAATCGGCCTGGAGGCGCGGTATGGACTGCGGCAGGACCTCGTGCTGCGGCTGGCGGCCCTGCTGCACGACATCGGGAAGCCGAAGACCCGCGCGCGGCTGGCGGACGGGCGGGTGGCCTTCCACCACCATGAGGTGGTCGGCGCGAAGCTGGCCAGGGCCAGGCTCACGCGGCTGCGCTTTCCCAAGGAGGTCATCGCCGACGTCGCGCGGCTGGTGGAACTGCACCTGCGCTTCCACGGCTACGGGACCGGCGAGTGGACGGATTCAGCCGTCCGCCGGTACGTCCGGGACGCCGGCCCGCTGCTGACCCGGCTGCAGGTGCTGACCCGGGCCGACTGCACCACCCGGAACAAGGCCAAAGCGGCCCGGCTGGCCCAGGCCCAGGACGGGCTGGAAGTGCGCATCGCCGCGCTCAGCGCGCAGGAGGAGCTCAGGAAGATCCGGCCCGACCTGGACGGTCACGAGATCATGAGCATCCTCGGCCTGCCCCCCGGCCGCGACGTGGGCCGGGCCTACGATCACCTGCTCGAGCTGCGGATGGAGCACGGCCCGCTGGGCAAGGAGCGGGCCACTCAGGAGCTGCGGCGCTGGGCCGGGGCGGCCGGGCTGGGCAGCTCGCCGTCCGCGCCGGGTGCCTCGCGGGAGGACACCCAGTAACCGGCCGCGGCAGCCGCGAAGCCCACCGCGACCAGCCCGACGATGACCGGTGAGTGGCCGCTGGCCGGCATGAACACCGCGCTCAGCGCGGCCCCGGCGACGAACGTGATGTTGAACGTCATGTCGTAGAACGCGAACACCCGGCCCCGGTAGCGGTCGTCCACCTGCTCCTGCAGGATCGTGGTCGCGCAGATGGCCACGCCCTGCCCGGCGAGGTTCAGCCAGAACCCGATGACCAGGAACGCGGCCTGGCTGAACGTCTGGCCCAGCGGGCCGGCCACCACCGCCGCGCTGGCCAGCAGCAACGTGATCCAGGCGGGCTTGCTTATCCGCTTGGTGACCTGCGGGGTGATCAGCGCGGCGCACGCGTAGCCCACCGCCGAGACGATGACCAGCACGGTGAAATGGCTGAGTGCGGTGTTGGCGCTGGCCGACCGGTAGAAGTAGTTGCGGTAGAGCAGGATCGACATCAGGAACAAGATCCCGTACAGGAACCGGTTGCCGCCGGTGGCACCCAACGCGGCGGCTGGCCCGCGGCGCCGCACGATATACCGGGCCCCGGCCACCAGGCCGGCCAGCACAGAAGCCAGCTCGCTCAGCAGCCGGCCCGGCTGCGCCTCGCCCGGGCCGCGGACGGGGCCGAGCAGGTCGCGGGCCATGGTCCGGGCGACCAGGCTGGCCAGCACGTAGCACAGCCCGCCAACCAGCAGGGTGACGGCCGAGCCGCCCTGGCCGCCACCGGTCAGCACGTGCACGCCCAGGCCGGCGATCCCGCCGATCGAGGCCATGATCCCGCCCGCGGTCGGCGACACCGAGTTGGCCATCACCAGCTTGTCCCCGGCGACCACGTGCGGCAGCGCGGCGGACAGTGAGGACAGGAAGAACCGGTTGACCCCGAGCACCAGCAGCACGCCGATGTAGAGCGGGACGCCCAGCTGGCCCGAGGCCACCAGCCCGGCGGTGAGCGCCACGAACACGGCCCGGAGCAGGGCGGACCAGACCAGGATCTGGCGCCGCGACCAGCGGTCGATGAACACCCCGGCGAACGGGCCGATCAGCGAGTAGGGCAGGTACAGCACGGCGAACGCGGCCGCGGCCGACGCCGGGTCGGGGAACGTGGTGCTGTTGAAGAACACGTACGAGCCGAGGCCCGCGGTGAACACCCCGTCGCCGGTCTGCGAGATCAGCCGGGTCGCGAACAGCCGCCGGAAATCCCGCTCGCGGAGCACGATCCGCAGGTCAGTGAGGAACGATGAGCTGGATCGCCGGCCGCGCAGCTTCGCCATCGCGGCGGCCAGGAGGGTCACCCGCTCAGCCTACGGCGGGTGCTGGCCCTAGGCCGGCGGGCCGCCCGGGCGGCGGGTGTACTCGGCCGGCGCGAACAGCACCAGCAGCGCAAGGTCCTCGGTGACGTCGGTGAAGCGGTGCTCCTCGCCCGCGGGCACATAGATAACGGCGCCCGTCCCCACCGGGGCACTCTGGCCGCCGGCCACCAGCCGCGCCCGGCCCGAGGTCACCACGTAGATCTCGTCCTCGGTGTGCGGCTCCTGGTCATCGGTCCCGCCCGCGGGCACCGAGTAGGTGCCAACCGAGAGGTCGCTGGCCCGCAGCTGCTCGGCCCAGTGCACGCCACTGCCAGCGGCGGGCGCGGTGAACGCGCCCGCCCCCGCCAGAATCCTCATCTACCTCTCGACTTCGCCGCGGATGAATTTCTCCACCAGGTCACGGGCGACGTCGTCGCCGTACT
>DATJZH010000237.1:0-2363 GCA_035499215.1 Streptosporangiaceae bacterium
CCGGCCGCGTACGCAGTACAGCACCTTCTCGTAGCTGTGCTCGTGCCAGCCGTAGGTGTCACCAGGGGCATTACCCCAGCCATGCGGGGCCAGGCCTTCCGTACGCATGCGTGCGATGATCTCATCCTCGCCCGGCGGCCGGCCTTGATGCCGATCAACCATCCCCATCGCGCGAACCTCCAGCTGGGGGCCAGTCTAGTGGCCGTGGAGCGGCGTTGCTGGTCCGCCCATCAGCCTTTCCCGGCGGTCGCTTTTGCCAGATCTTCTGCCGGGTAAGCGACCTATTCCCGCGTTTCCCCGCGACTTCCGCCCTTCCTCCAGTAAGTTCCCCGAGACAGGCGTTCCCCGCGCCACCTGACGTCAGCTGGCGTCAGTTCGCCGGGTGAGCGCGGAGCCTCGCGGAGAGGAGCGTGATGCCCGCAGCATCCCGTCATGCCAAACCCAAGACACCCGCCACCAGGCTCAGGGGACCGGTAGTGGCCGCAGCGACGCTCGCAGGCGTGGCTGCGGCCTTCGTGTCCCTGCAAGGCGGATCCGCAGCACCAAAGCCCGCCCGGTACGCAATTCCAGTGACGAGTGCAGGGTCAGGCTTCACCGGCGACCGGGCGGCCAATGCCATTCGCCGCAACGTCGCCGCTCTGGAGGCCCGCATGGTCAGGCGGGCGGCCCGGCGCAGGCACCTCGCCGCGCTCGCCGCCGCACGGCTCGCGCGGCAGCAGGCCGCCCAGCAGCAGGCTCAGCAGTTAGCCCGGCAGCAGGCTCAGCAGGCAGCAGCGCAGCCACCACGGTCGAGCCCGGCACCGAGCCCCACACCGAGCCCGAGCCCGAGCCCGACACCGAGCCCGAGCCCGACACCGAGCCCGAGCCCGACGCCATCCAGCGGCGGAGACGCCGCCAGCTCAACGCTCGGAACCTGCGTCCGCAATGCCGAGGAGGGCGGCAGCTACGCCTGGGGTCCGGGTAACGGCGGCGGGGCATACCAGTTCGAGCTGGGCACCTGGGAAACGTACGGCGGCGCGGCAGGCGAGTACGGCGTCGCGAGCCCCGCTTACCAGGATCAGATTTTCGACAACGCCATCGCCGCAGGTGGCGCTGCGAACTGGACTGATTACGATGGGTGCTGAATAGCGCCGCCATCTCGTGACGCTGACCCGAGGGCTCCTGGCGAGCTGCCGCTGTGTCCCCCCCTCCGCCAGTGACGCCAGACCGGCCAGGCAGGGCTCAAGCCTGAACAGCTCGCGGCACCGCCGTACCGCCGTCCCACCTGCACCGCCACGGCCGCCGGAGGAGGCCGCCCACTCCGAGACCGTCAGCGCCTTGCCTGACATCAGCACTAACCGGCTCAGCTCAGCCGACCTGGCCGGCTGAGTTCATGGCGGCTTTCAGCCCAGCCCTGGGCGCCAGCCTGAAACCCGTGACGATCTCCGGCTGGATCGCCAGGACATCCGCCGTCGGGCCCGATACCCAGCGGTGCAGGGCCTGACGGTACCGGTCAGCGGCGGCCTGGTCAGTGATGCGGCGAGCCCGGCCGACCACGACCACGCTCCAGCCAGCCCGATCTTCCGCCTCGAGCATGTCGCCCTCATAGGCGACGACCATCCCGCCGTAAGGTTCTACTTCGCCGCTCAGCGCGGTTCCCAGGTCAGCCCGGATGATGATCTGGTCGCTGGTCACGAGATGGTTGACCGGCCGGATCGTCGGCAACGCCCGGTGGCTGAACGTGACGCGGCCGACCGGCACGCTGGCGAGCAGCCGAAGCGACTCTCCGCGCGTTAGCTCCTCAAAGTGCCTGTCATCGATGCCATGGCGGCTCTTCCCATTGACTGGAGGACTGCACTGCGCGGCGGCCGTAGCCCACCCCGCCGGCCTCACCGAAGACCGTCCTTCCTTGCGTTCGAGATTCCCCATAGGTCAATCGTTATCCCTTTGTTCTGCGTGTTGGATTTCGGTAATGTCACGCATCTGTAAACACCTTCCCCGGCGCCGCGGGTGCACTGACCTGTGCCGGGACGATATTCGACCATGATCCTCGGGTGCAGGTGCTGTCGGATACCATCTCGAAACGCACCACAGTGGTGCGCGCCACCGGGTAGCGAAACCAGATAATGGTTGATCTTCGGGATTGGGAAACGCGAGAAAGGGCGCTCGTCGGCGAAGCCTACCGGCTGCGCTGCGGCACCGTGCAGCGGGACCGCGGCTCGGCCGGGCGCATCGGCTCGCCGCGCCTGCAGCGCGTGGTCGCGCGTGCTTGTGAGGAATGCCTGGCCGATACCCGGGACGCGACTGGGATCCGGGACAGCCCCGGCCGAACTTCGGCAGCTGGCCGCTGTTCGTCCGGGCTTTTCTGTGAGAGCATCGCCCGG
>DATJZH010000238.1:0-2074 GCA_035499215.1 Streptosporangiaceae bacterium
CATGGTTGCCTCGTAGTAACGACCTGTTGGCTTTGGCCGGGTTGCTGAAGGAACGTCCTCCTGATGTGATGACGGGCTTCAGATCCCAAGACAGCAGGAGGACGTTCGTGGCTCAGGGTAGCGGGTTGACGCGGGGAGACCGGAACCGGAACCGGAAGATCGCGGTGCTGCGGCAGGTGGTGCGGCGGGACCGGGCGGTGCTGGCGGTCGATCTGGGGGAGGATAAGCAGGCCGCGGTGCTGGTCGATCATGAGGGGCGGGTGCAGGCCCGCAAGACGGTGACGGCGAAGGCGCACCGGCTGGGCGCCCTGCTGGAGTGGGCGGCCGGGCAGGCGGCCCGGGCGGGGTTCGCGGGGCTGGTGGTGGCGTGCGAGCCGACCGGGCACCGGTGGAAGGCGCTGATGGGGCTGGCGGACGCGGCCGGGGCTGGTTTCGTGTGCGTGCAGCCGCTGGCGGTGCATAGGGAGCGGGAGAAGGACGATTACACGCGGGATAAGACCGATCACCGCGATGCGTACCTGATCGGCCGGCTGGCGGTCCGGCTGGACTGTTACCTGCCCGAGCGGGCGGAGGAGGCGTGGGCGCGGCTGCGGCACCTGGGCGCGCGCCGGTCCGCGCTGGTCGCGGACGTGGTCTGCTGCACCCAGCAGGTGTCGGACCTGCTGGCGTGCGCGTGGCCGGCCGCGCTGGCGACGGCGGCGCGGCCGCTGGAGTCGACGACGTGGCTGGCCGCGATGGGGGTGGTCACGGACCGGTGCTGCGGGGATCCGGCCCGGCTGCGGACGATGGGGTATGAGAAGTTCCTGGCCGCGGTCCGCCGCGAGCTGCCCCGCTGGGGCGCGAAGAGGGTTTACCACAAGATCGTGACCGGGCTGTGGGACGCGCTGGCCGACCGGGGCGGGGTGGCGGCGCAGCGGCGCGGCGCGCTGGAGCGGGTGCACCTGGTGATGGCCGACTGGCGGTCGCTGCTGGCCCGGCAGGCCGACACGGAGGGCCGGATGTGCGCGGTGCTGGATGAGCTGGGCCTGACCGGGCTGGTGACCAGCATCGACGGGCTGTCCGCGGTGGGCGCCGCGGTGATCCTGGCCGAGACCGGGGAGCTGTCCCGGTTCGCCACTAGCCGGGCGGTGGTCAAGCACGCCGGGCTGAACCCGGCCGAGAACACCTCGGCCACGCTGGCCGGCCGGACCCGGATCTCCCGCCGGGGCCGGCCCGGGCTGCGGACCGCGGCCTGGCGCGCGGCCTGGCCCGGGCTGCGCCACAACCGGGTGCTGGCCGCCCGGTACGCGCACCTGACCGGCCGCGACAGCGGCACCCGGCTCAGCGACGGGCAGGCCCGGGCCGCATGCGCCGCGGCGCTGCTGCGCTGGCTGTGGGCCGTGGTCACCCGGCGGCAGGCCTGGGACGCCCGGATCGCGGCCGGCCTCATCCCCGCCCGCGCCGTGACCGCCCCGGCGGCCGCATGAGGTGACCCCCGCGCCGGGCGCCCCGCGCACGGGCCGGCCGGCCACAGACCTTCCTCCCGGCGGCGGGGCGAGCCCGCACCCTCGTTGAGCCCCCGAGCTCGCCATGAACCATGGGCAGCCCCGCCGCGCCCGTGCACCAAGCTCGATTGCGCGCTGTCGGGACCCGGCACCGCCCGCACCGCGGGACGCCAGGGATAACCCGGTTGAGGACTACGTAGAGCAGCAGGGCGCGGCGGAGCCCCCGCCGGTGAGAGGACATGACCGCTTCCCGGCCGGCCCGGCCGGGCCGGGCGGGCACGCTGGCATGCCCGCACGCGCACCCCTGGCCGCTCGCAGCAGCAACCGGCACCACCGGTCACAACCTGTTACCTTCAACCCGCCCGTCACCAGCAACCCACACTGAACGCACGCCCGTCCAGCCCGATTGACAAGTAGCTGTTGCGATGGTTCATGCAGGTATTGCCGGGACTGCTGCGGCGCGCACCGGTCAGGCCGCGGAGAGCCGAAGGATGAGCCGTAAGCGTGCCGGGAAGCCCTAGGATCTTCCTGTGGCTGAATGCTTGTTCTGCGCCATCGTGGCCGGGGATATCCCGTCCACCCAGGTGCTT
>DATJZH010000239.1:0-2760 GCA_035499215.1 Streptosporangiaceae bacterium
CGGCCAGCTCACGCCCTCGACCAAGGTACGCAGGAACGTGGTCGCCAAGGATTTCGCGGCCGACATCGACGCGCTCTACAGCCCGCTCGGCTCATACCACAGCTGACCAGTACCACAGCTGACAAGACCAAATCGGGACCATGGGTCGCGCCGACAGCCGTTGCCAGACCAGAAACCACAGGCCCGAAACGAAGGCCGCCCGATCTTCAGCGCGCCGCCCAGTGAGCTTGCCGGATATCTCCCGCAGCCGTCGGCTTCCCGCAGAAGCCAGGCCGCCGCCGGGGTGGCCGGGCCATTGAACGCGCGAGCATGCCCGCGTGTCCTGGCTCTTGTGTCTGCATGTGACGAGTTTCACGAACTATCAGGCAGGCAAGCGGCGTTCTAGCGGCATGGAGCCGGCCCGGCGCACAGTCCTGGCCGCATGAAGCCGGCCCGGCGCACAACGGCGGCCCTGAGTGCTTCCGTAGCTCAGCCGTCTGACCAGTTGCTGCCGGGCGAGTTTTTTCTGCCGGATGGCACCCCTGCGCTGATCTGGCCGCTGCTGCCTACCGACGGCGAGGCTCTGCGCGACGGCTTCCGCCGGCTGTCGGGAGACTCGCGCCGACACCGGTTCCTGACGGTGCTCGGCGAGCTCGATGACTCGATGATCCGGCGGCTTGTCGACAGCGTCGACGGGGTGCATCACATCGCGCTCGTCCTGGTCGTGCTGCCGCCACAGGGCAGCGAGGGGCCCGTGGGGGTCGCCCGTCTGCTGCAGTACACAGATGATCCGGCCACCGCCGACATCGCCGTCACCGTCGCCGACGACTGGCAGGCACACGGCGTGGGAACCGCGCTCGTCTCGGCGCTGCTGCGGCGGCGCCCGGAAGTGGTCACGCGGCTGCGCACGGTCGTCGACGCGGGCAACGAGGCCTCGCTGGCGCTGCTCGCCGGGGCCGGGCGCCTGTCGCTGGACCCGCCTGAGCGAGGCGTCCGCGACGTCACGGTTGACCTCACTGCCGCCTAGTGCCTCCCGTGCCGACAGCCACGGTTCCCGCGGTATTGCGCAACTGGTCTGCGGCTGGGGCCCGGCATGCGCCTGAAGCCCTGCCGGGAAAGCCCAGCGCCTGGGTCCACTGGTTCAGCGCAAAGAGCAATGGTGGCGAACTCGAGTTCCGCGGGGATGCCGGCCGCCGGTTAGGGTCCCTGGGCCGCTACCTGGCAGACCTTCGGCCCTGGTCCCCCGGACCTGGATCGGAGGAGCGTAATCACGAGAAGGAGCAGGCATGCGCGCCAGGGGCCGGGCGCAGCGGGACGCCAGGTCCGGGGGACGGCGAAGGCCCTGGTCGTGGAGATCCGGCGACGACGATGTGCCGGCCTGGCGCGCTGAAGTCACGGCGGGCTGCCGCCGCGCGGCGGCAGCAGCGACGGAAGGAGCCGGGCGGTGCCGGGCGGGCTTCTGGCTGATTTGTATGAGATGAACATGGCGGCCAGCTATCTGCGCCGGGCCATGTCGGGCCCGGCGACGTTCAGCCTGTTCGCCCGGCGGCTCCCGGCCGGCCGCGGGTTCCTGGTGGCCGCCGGGCTTGAGGACTGCCTGCAGTTCCTGGAAGGCTTCTCGTTCACCGCGGATGACCTGGAGTACCTGCGCCGTGCGCAGGGCTACGACGAGGACACCCTCACGGCGTTCGCGCGGCTGCGGTTCACCGGTGAGGTGCGGGCCGTGCCCGAGGGAAGCGTCGTGTTCGCCGATGAGCCACTGCTGGAAGTGACCGCGCCGATCGCGGAGGCGCAGCTGGCCGAGACGGTGCTGCTCAACCACATGACGTTCCAGACGAGCGTGGCAACGAAGGCAGCCAGGTGCGTGCTCGCGGCCGGCGCCGCGCAGCTGGTCGACTTCGCCTTCCGGCGCACCCAGGGGATCGACGCGGGCATGGCCGTCGCCCGGGCGGCAGCGATCGCGGGGTTCTCGGCCACCAGCAACGTCGAGGCGGCCCGCCGGTACGGCCTGACCGCCGCTGGCACCATGGCGCATTCCTTCATCGAGGCCTTCCGCAGCGAGACAGCGGCCTTCACCGCATTCGCCCGCGATTTCCCCGGTCAGGCCACCTTCCTGGTCGATACCTATGACACCGGGCAGGGCGTGCGGGCTGCCATCGAGGTGGCGCAGCGGCTGCGGCTGCCAGGGCCGGTCGGGGTGCGCCTGGACTCCGGGGACCTGGCCGGCCTGGCCCGGATGGCGCGCCGCATGCTCGACGACGCGGGACTGCCGGACGCCCGGATCTTCGCCAGCGGAGGCCTCGACGAATACGCGATTGCCGATCTGGTCGCGCGCGGGGCGCCCGTCGACGCCTACGGCGTGGGTACCAAGATGGGCGTGTCCGCGGACGCGCCCTACCTGGACAGCGCCTACAAGCTCGTGGCCTACGCCGGCCGGCCGGTGATGAAGCTGTCGCCGGGCAAGGTGACAGAACCAGGCGCCAAGCAGGTTTACCGCGGCACGGACGGCGACGTTCTCGCGCTGAGCGGCGAGCCCGCGCCGCCTGGCTGCAAGCCGCTTCTCGCCCCGGTAATGCGCGATGGCCGGCGCCTGGCACCGGCCGAGCCTCTCGCCCTGGCCCGGCGGCGGTGCGCGGCCGGCCTCAGCTGGCTGCCGCCCGGCGCCCGGGCGCTGCGCGCCCCTGTGCCGGTTCCGGTCACGGTCAGCCCGCAGCTGGCAGGGCAGCGCGCTCGCCTGGCAGCTGACCTGGCGCAGCACGCGGCCGGTTACCCACCGGCTCA
>DATJZH010000240.1:0-4653 GCA_035499215.1 Streptosporangiaceae bacterium
AAATCGGCCGCCAAGCCGGCTGCCGCTAACGGAAACTGTCATCATGGGATTTGACTTGCCCGGCCTTCTGGCCGCTCGCGGCGGTGAGGGATACGGACTGCATGCTCGCTACCTCAACCCCCAGCTGGCGCGCATGCTGCATGCCATCGGCTTCGACAAGCTGTATGAGCGAGCGGAGGGCAGCTACCTTTACGACCGAGACGGCGAGCGGTATGCCGACTTCCTGAGCGGCTTCGGCGTCTTTGCCCTTGGCCGCAACCATCCCGTGGTACGCAAGGCCCTGCACGACATGCTCGACTGCGAGCTGCCGGACCTGGTCCAGTTCGACTGTGCCCTCCTGGCTGGCCTCCTTGCCGAGAGGCTGCTCGGCAAGGCGCCGGGACTGGACCGTGTGTATTTCTGCAACAGCGGGACCGAGGCGGTGGAAGCAGCGCTGAAGTTCGCCCGGTATGCGACGGGGCAGCCGCGGATCCTCTACTGGGACCACGCCTACCATGGCCTCACGGTCGGCTCCCTGTCGGTCAATGGCTCGAATGAGTTCCGGGGCGGTTTCGATCCGCTTCTGCCCGACACGTGCATCCCGTTCGGCAGCCTTGATTCGCTGCAGGCCGAGCTGCGCAAAGGAGATGTCGCCGCACTCATCGTCGAGCCCGTTCAGGGCAAGGGCGTCCGCGTGCCGCCTGCAGGATTCCTGAGCGCCGCCGGCGCGATGCTGCACGACCATGGCGCGCTGCTCATCTGCGACGAGGTGCAGACAGGCCTCGGTCGGACCGGACGCTTCTTCGCCTTCCAGCACGACGATGTCCAGCCCGACATCGTCACCGTCGCGAAGGCACTGTCCGGCGGGTTCGTCCCGGTCGGTGCGACGCTGGCGAGGAACTGGATCTTCCAGAAGGTCTACTCCTCCATGGACCGGGTGGTCGTGCACGACTCAACCTTCGGCTCCAATGCGTCAGCTATGGCCGCGGGCCTGGCGTCGCTCGCGGTGATAGAGGACGAGCAGCTCGTCAGCAACGCCGAGCGGACGGGCAAGGCGCTGCGGGACGCACTCCAGGAACTGGCCGGGGAATACGAAATGCTCGCTGACGTGCGCGGACGCGGGCTGATGATCGGCCTGGAGTTCGGCAAGCCGCGCTCACTGAAGCTCCGGACCGGCTGGAACATGCTGCAAGCGGCCCGGCGCGGACTGTTCGCCCAGATGGTCGTTGTCTCGCTCTTCCAGCGGCACCACACCCTCACCCAGGTAGCAGGCGATCACATGGAGGTGATCAAGCTGCTGCCGCCCCTTATGATCGGAGACGCGGAGGTGAAGTTGTTCGTCGATGCTTTCGCTGACGTGATGGACGAAGCGCACCGCGGCTCTGGCCTGGTGTGGGACTTCGGGCGCACGCTGATCAGGCAGTCGGTTACCCGCTGACTGTTCCGTGCCGACGGTTGCGGGCTGACGGTCGCCCGCTGACGGTTCCGCGGGTCACCCCGATCGGGCAGCGGCCGTCGCGGGTCCCGTTACGCGATCCCTCAGTCAGCCGGTCCCCGCCGACCGCGGAGGCGGTCCCGTCTGGTCGGGCTCAGCTGGCTCGGCAGCGAATTCGGCGCGGACGCCGAGAAGGCGCACCGGCCGCTGGTCAGCAAACAGGTCGAGCGCCCTGAGCGCCGCGTGCTGGATCTGTTCTGCGTCGAGGGTCGGCCCGGCGAGCGGATGGCCATGAGTCCGGGTGAAGAACGGCGCGTAGCGGACCTTGACGACGATGCGCACCGCTGGTCGGTCTGCTGCGGCGATGTCGCCGCTGACGAGCCTGGCAAGCCGCGCGACCTCGGCGCGCACCTGCTCCCAGTCGCTGATGTCCTGCTGGAAGGTCGTCTCCCTGCTGCGGGAACGCGGCTCGTAGGGCTCCGCCGAGACCTCTGCGGAGCCGAGGCCATGGGCGATCTGGGTCAGCCACGGGCCGGTCGCCGGGCCGAAGCGGGCTGCGAGCGCCACCGCGTCCGTGGCAGCAAGATCCGCCACGGTGGCGATGCCCAGCTTGGCGAGTTTGCGCGCCGTCTTGGGCCCGATGCCCCAGAGGGCGTCGGACGGCTGGGCGCCCATTACCTCGAACCACGTCCCGTGGGTGAGCCGGAAGACGCCTGCCGGCTTGCCGAAGCCGGTAGCCAGCTTGGCCTGCAGCTTGTTCTGCCCGATCCCGACCGAGCAGTCCAGCTGCGCGGCGGCGCGCACGCGCTCCTGGATCTCCCTGGCAACTGCCTCCGGATTGCTGGTGTCCACGGCCAGGAACGCCTCGTCCCAGCCCATCACCTCCACGATCGCGTCCAGTCCCCGTAGCGTCGCCATGACCTCGGCCGAGACAGTCTCGTACGTCTCCCGGTCAACGGGCAGGAAGACCGCGTCGGGGCAGCGCCGCGCCGCAGTGCGCATCGGCAGACCGGAGTGCACGCCGAAAGCGCGTGCCTCGTATGACGCCGTGGCCACGACTCCGCGTTTCGACGGGTCCCCGTCGCCGCCGACGACGACAGGGCGGCCAAGCAGCTCAGGACGGCGCAGCACCTCGACAGCGGCGATGAACTGATCGAGGTCGACATGCAGTACCCAGCTGGCCACAGCTCAGTCTTGCCCCCGGCACAGCACAAGCACGCCAGGACACTGCGGTGGGGATGGACCCGGCAGGCGACCCAGGTCGCCGTCAGCGCCTCTCGCCCCGCCAGCCGAGCGCTCGTGGCCGCATACTGGTCCCGTGAACGTTGCGCCCGCCCAGCCGTCGCGTCGGCGCCCGCCTCGTCCTGCAGGCGCAGCAGCCGCTGGAGGCAGTACGCGCCGGGACGTCCAGTGCTCGCAGGCAGGGCGATGACCAGCTGTGGTAACTCACCGGCACCGCCAGAGCTAACCGGGAACTGAGGCCCGGGCACCGCCGCGCAGGCTCCCCCAAGCCGTGTCAGGGCGGCGCGGGGACCGGGTCCGGCGGGGTCTGCCCGGTGGTGCGCAGCGTGCCGCCGCGGCCAGACAGTACCGCCGAGCATGCCTCGAGCAGCGTCCGGGCGAACAACTGCGGCGCGTTGATGCACATGCCGTGATCGGCGTCCACCTCGTGGACCGACGCACCCGGGATAGCTCGGGCTAGCTCAAGCTGGCGGCTCGCCGACACGATGATGTCCCTGGCCGTGATGACCACCGCGGTGGGGACATCGATCTGGCTGATCCAGCTATCCGACGTGAACTCGCAGACGGCCTCGATGGCCGAGAAGGCGGTGGCCAGAGTTGTCCGGCTCAACTGGGCGCGGGCCCAGCTGACCGTTGCCGGGTCGTCAACGTGGCCCAGGAGCGCCGTTCCGAGAACCTCGGCGCCTACTAGATGCAGAATCGGGTTCCAGTGCATGGCGGTCACCATCACCGGCAGCGTAAGGGCAGCCAGCTCCTCCGTCGGTGACCCCCGGACGTTCCGCGCGGTTGAGCACAATACCAGGCCGGACAACAGCGAGGGGTGTCGCCTGCACAGCAGCTGGGCAACCATGCCGCCCATGGAATAACCCACGGCGACAAACCTGCCGACACCCAGGACGCCTGCCAGTGCGGCGACATCGTCAGCGCAATCCTCGAGCCGGAACTGCGAACCGGCGCTGATCCCGTCACCATGGCCGCGCAAGTCGGCAGCCACGACACGGAAACGACGAGCAAGCGGCGCGAAGACCTTCCCCCAGTTCAGCTCGGCCGTGAAGGTCACCCCGTGGATTAGCACGAGCGTCTCAGCGCCGTTCGGGCCGGCGCACTCCCACAGCCGCGTCGTGCCACGGCCGGGCAGCTCCACCAGGCGTGTAACCGGAGTCGCCGCTTCCCCAACCATCCGATGTGTCTCCTCTTCGCTGCGCGCCCGGCCCAGCCCGCGGCCCGGGCAGACCGGCAGTCCCATGGCGTCCTCGGCGGCCTCAGTCAGGTTCTGCCTCCGGGCGGCTCAGGGCGCGCTCCGGTGCCCGCAGCGTCAGGAACGGCACGGCTATCACGCGGGCTGCGAACCGCGATCGTCGACCAGACGCGAGGTCATCTCGGCCGAGACGGCCGCGCCGCTTCCGGCAGGCGCCCGGGTCCTCATCGCCCTGGCCGTGCCGGTCACACCTGATGGTTCACGCATCGCTACGGCACCTGGTCCCTGTCGGGCTGCGTCGGGCCGTGCCACCGGCGGTCCGGAGCCACGCGGTCACCTGCATTCGGCCTGCGGCAGCATGCATGAACACTCTCCTATCCGGGAGCCTACGCCAGTGCCTCGCGGGCGCACAGGCGTAGCGGAGCCGGCCTTGGCAGCATGCGACCGGGGCCTGGGTGCTCAGAGCAGCCGGCGCAGGAAGGGATCCCTGGGCTCTGCCGGGCTGATCCGCACCCGCGCGTCGACGCAGCAGGCGCCGTTACCGCTGGCGACGACGGGGTTGAGGTCCAGCTCGCTGACCTCAGGGAGATCGTCGGCAAGCCTGGAGACCCGCAGCAGGGCATCCGCGAGCGCCGCGGTGTCCACCGGCGGCGCGCCCCGCTCGCCGAACAGCCGCGGCGCGGCCCGCGCCGCGTGGATCATCTCGTCGGCGTCGGCGTCGGTCAGCGGGGTCAGCCGGGCCACGTGCTCGCCGGCCGGATCGGTCGCCACCCCGCCGGACCCGAACACCAGCAGCGGC
>DATJZH010000241.1:0-2661 GCA_035499215.1 Streptosporangiaceae bacterium
GCCGTCTGGGCCTCGGCGACCAGCACGGTGCCCTCCGGCGCCCCCCGGCGCGCCGCCTCGAGCATGTCCGCATTGGTCGACCCAGTCTCGGCGACCACGTCAATCTCGTCCCAGAAGGAGCCAGGCCCGGCAAGCGCGGCGCGCACCGCGGCCGCGCTGAGCCGCTGATCGCCCCCGGCCGTGAATCCGCTGCTCATCTCGCCCGCTATTGTCAGGCGCCAGAGTAACCTGGGCGGCGCCGGGTGCCCCGGCCACGCGGTTCGTCCCAGGTCAGATGGCGGGTCGCCGGACCGGGATGACGGCCGCGTTTCACACTAGAGGGAAGCAGTGCCTGAACTCAAGCTCAGCGGGGCACCGGAAAGCAGCGGGCAGCCAGCCGTCCGCGAGGCAGGGTCCGCTGCAGGCCAGCCGCCGGGCGCGCTGCGCGCTGCGGCGGCGCGGACCGCGGCGCAGGTGAGACCACGGTCGCTGTGGCACCGGCACCGGCTGTTCACCATCGTGGCGCTCATCTCGCTGCTGCCGCGGATCCTGGCGGCGCTGTCATTCCGGCCGGCGCTGCTCACCGCCGACTCTTTCCTTTACATGCAGGGCGCGGTCAGGTACAACCTGGGCGCGATCCGCCCGTCGGGTTACTCGTTCTTCCTCGCGCCCTTCCGGCTGCTGCCACATCCGCTGCTGGCCGTGACGACCGTGCAGCACCTGATGGGCATCGGCATAGCCGTGATCGTATACGCGCTGCTGCGCTACTGGGGCCTGCCCGGCTGGGGCGCGACGCTGGCCGCGGCGCCGGTCCTGTTCGACACGCGCGAGATCGCGCTGGAGTCCTACATCCTGCCGGACACCCTGTTCTGCCTGGTGCTCATGATCGTGGTGGCACTGCTGCTCACCAGGCAGACCCCGCGGCAGTGGCAGTGCGTGACGGCCGGCCTGCTGATGGCCTCCGTGACGCTGCTGCGCGGCAACGGACTGCCCCTGGCCGTGGTGGTGGCCGCCTTCCTGCTGATCAGGAAGGTCGGCTGGCGGGCGTTCACCGCGGCAGCGGCGGCGTTCGCGATACCGGTGCTCGGCTACGTCCTTGTCTTCCACTCCCAGTCCGGGCAGTACAGCCTCACCAGCAGCGACGGGCTGTTCCTGTGGTCGCGCACGACGAGCTTCGCCAACTGCGCGGTCATCAGGCCGCCGCCAGATCTGGCGCCGCTGTGCCCTGACAGGCAGGCGCAGATCAAGACGCCCGCCACGGCCCCGGCATGGTCGGTCTCCTACCTGCTGACTGAGCCCACACCGGCCGACTATCTGTGGGCGCCGGACGCGTGGTGGCGGCACGACGCGCATCCGGGCATCAACGCCTACAACAACAGGCTCGCCCTGCGGTTCGCCCTCGACGCGATCAAGGCCCAGCCGCTCGGCTACCTGAAGGCCAGCGCGAGGGACGTGCTGCTGGCTTTCCTGGCGACTGACCGGCCGCAGAGCCAGGAGACGATGACCTTCACCGCCGCGCCGCACATCACCGTGCTGCCGTCCTACTACGCCAGGGATATGCGGGCATTCGATGGCGCCGCGGGCAACACCCACCCGGTCTACCCTTATGCGTACTTCCTGTTTCTCTACCAGCAGCCGGTATATTTTCCCGGCCTGGTCTTCCTGCTCGTCGTCGCTGCCGGGCTCGTGGGAGTGCTCAGGAGGTGGCGGAACTGGGGCGGGATGCAGGCGCTGCCGTGGGCGCTTGCCGCGGTCAGCGTCATGTCCCCCGCGCTGGCGACCCAGGGGCTCTACCGCTACATGATGGTCGCCATCCCGCTGGCGTGCCTGGCGCTCGGGCTCTGCTTCGCCCGGCAGGGGCCGCCAGCGCCAGCAGGCGTCGCCGCGCAGGCGCGGCCGGCCGGCGAGGAGACGGCGCGGGATGACCGAGATGCACCCGCCGTCCCGCCGCACAAGGAAGGGCCCGGTCAGCCGGGCCGGCCAGGCAGGCCGGCAGCACCGGACGAAGCAGTGCCGCCAGCCGGGCCGGCCTAGCGCGACCGGAACGCGGCCGCGCCGGTCTCCAGCGCGAGCTGGCTGACGGTCGCGATGATGCCGGTGGCAGCCGGCGCTCCGGCCGGGCCGCTGCGCGTGGGGCGCCCGGCGCCGGCACGGCGGGCATCAGGATCAGCGGCCGGCGACGTCCGTATCGCGGCCGCGCACCAGCCCCGGGCATCCCGCGCGGTGCGCTGTGGCGCCGCTAATGGCTATCGGTCCGCCGAAAATATCGTGATATGTGTCTCACCCGCTGAGAGCGCGAGGGCATAGCGGCCGGCGCGTCCATCGAGACCGTCGATGGACCAGGAAATTCCGCCGGCGAGCGCGCGCCCGGCGTCACCGCTACGGCCAGTGTACTGGGCAGATGTGCCGATCCGCAGCGACCGGGTGAGCACCGGGGCGGCAATGCCCGGCCTCCGGCCTGTCGCCGTGACGGGTTCCCCCGCGATCCCCGGACGGGCACCTGAATCGCGGTCCGGAGAGTACAACTTGTACAAATTGTATAACTTGTATGCTATAGTCTCCCCGTGGAAGAGATGGAAGCCGCCGCCGCACGGAGCAAATTCCGGGACGTGCTGGACAGCGTCCTGCGCGGTGAGCACGTCTCCATCACCCGATGGCATCGAAGAGTCGCCGTCGTCGTGC
>DATJZH010000242.1:0-6458 GCA_035499215.1 Streptosporangiaceae bacterium
CCGCGCGCGGAATCTCTGACGCGCTGCCGGAGGCCGAACTGCTGGCCGATCACGTCCTCCGCGGCTGGGACAACGACCATGGCAGGCGCTGCGGGGCGCCGAACGCTGGAACTACCCGGCCCCGTCGCTGGCGTCGCAGCAGGAGCAGCGCTATGGGGTGACGATCGCGAAGTCGGGGTCGGGCTGGTCGGTGAGCCCGGCGATGATGGCGAAGGTCTTCGGGTCGCCGTCGAACTGCACGCCGCCGGAGCCCGCGCCGCCGAGCATGGCGAGCAGCTGCGGGCGGGTGAGCGTGACGGTCAGGTCGGCCGGCTCGGTACGGGTGGTGGGGTGGTGGACCAGGGCGCCGTTGGAGAGTTCCATCCGGTAGGTCTCGCCGGTATCGGTGAAGTGCCAGCGGATCGATGCGGTGGTGTCCCAGGCCCGCTTGCCGTCGATGCGGATGGCCAGGCTGTCGAACAGCTGGGTGATGGTCAGCGCGGCGGCCATCCCGGCCGCGCTGACCCCGGTGGCCGTGATGGCGCCGTGAAGTTCCTGGGCTCCGGTGAGGTAGTTGTTGCGCCAGGTGGCGCATTCTGAGCCGTAGCCCAGCCGGGTGAGCACGTCGGCGAGCAGGGCCTTGGCGGGCTCGCTGGACGGGTCGGCGAAGACGGCGTGGCTGGCCAGCTCGGCGGCGAACCGCAGGTCACCCGTTCCGGCGAACTCGCGGGCCTTGGCGATGGCGGCATCCAGGCCGCCGAGGGCCCGCACGTACCGGTCGGCGGCGGCCCCGGGCGGGTGCTGCCATAGGTGGGCCGGGTTGCCGTCATACCAGCCCAGGTACCGCTGGTAGACCGCCTTGACGTTGTGGCTGACCGAGCCGTAGTAGCCGCGGGTGTGCCACGCCCGGCCCAGCTCGGGCGGCATCTCGATCATCTCGGCTATCTCGGTGCCGGTATATCCCTGGTTGATCAGCCGCAGGGTCTGGTCGTGCAGGTAGGCATACAGGTCCCGCTGCTGGGCCAGGTAGGTGACGATCTCGCCCGTGCCCCAGGTGGGCCAGTGATGCGAGGCGAACGCCACATCGCACTGGCGGGCGAACAGCTCGATCGCCTCGGCAAGATAGCGGGACCAGATCCGCGGGTCGCGGACCTGCGCGCCGCGCAGGGTCAGCAGGTTGTGCAGGTTGCGGGTGGCGTTCTCGGCCAGGCACAGGGCCCGCTTATCCGGGAAGCAGAAGTTCATCTCGGCGGGCGCCTCGGTGCCCGGCGTTATCTGGAACACGATCCGGACCCCGTCGATGATCTCCTCCTGGCCGGTCGCGGTGATGTCGAGGGTCGGCGCTATCAGGCCGGTCAGGCCGGTCGACGCTCCCGGTCCCAGGCCCATCCCCAGCGTGCCGGCCGGGCTCCTCGGCGCGGTGACAGCCCCGTAGTAATAGCCGCGGCGCAGCATCGCCGTACCGGCGTACACGTTCTCCGACACCGCATTCTCGAGGAAATGGTCCGGGGCGATGATCGGGACGTCGGTGCCGGCCTGTACCACTCCGAGCACCCCGCCGAAGTGGTCCAGGTGCGAGTGGGTATAGATGACGGCGGTAACGGCGCGGTCGCCGCGGTGCCGCCGGTACACGGCGATCGCCGCGGCCGCGGTCTCCTGCGAGACCAGCGGGTCGATGACGATGACACCCCGGTCGCTCTCGACCAGCGTCATATTCGAGAGGTCGAAGCCGCGGACCTGGTAGATGCCGTCGGTCACCTCGTACAGGCCGTGCCTGGCGGTGAGCTGGGCCTGCCGCCACAGGCTGGCGTTAACGGTGTCCGGGCACTCGCCGCGCAGGAAACCCCACGAGTCCATATCCCAGACCACGCGGCCGTCCGCGGCCTTGATGACCATCGGCTCCAGCGTGCCGATGAAACCACGGTCGGCATCGGCGAAGTCAGCGCGGTCACTGAAATCGGCACCGATCGGCTCGGCTTTCCCGGACATCGCAATCCTCCATCGTCAGGCAGGCGGCCATGCCCGCGGGACATCGCTGCGGCATGGGCACCGGGCCGCCAGATCTCGAGGAGATGGCCCGGTGCCCGCAGACCAGACCGAGCAGGCCCGGCTGCCCGCCGATTCCGCCCGATGACCACCGCGCGGGCCCGGGCCAGGCCCTACAGGTGGTTGAACCCGCCCGACTCCTCCTTGGTCATGGGCACGGTGACCGGATGCTTGCCGAAGTGGGCCGCGGCGTCGCGGAAGTCGTCGAGGAGCAGGGCTGCCATATCCTGGCTGACGCCGAGGCGGACCAGAATGCGCTGCACGGCTATGTCGGCAGCTGTTCCGGTGAGTGTGTAGGCGGGCACCTGCCATCCTCGCGTGCGCAGCCGGTCGGCCAGGTCGAACAGGGTGTAGCCGGGGTCTTCGCCTTCGCGGATCCGCCAGGTGACCGTCGGGATGCCGGTGGCCGGGTTGCTGTCGCACAGGAGCTCGAACGGGCCGAGCTTGACGATCTCCGCGGCGAGGTACTGGCCGATCGCATAGGACGCGTCGTGGACCCGCTTATAGCCATCGAAGCCGAGACGCAGGAAGTTGTAGTACTGGGCGATGATCTGGCCGGCCGGACGAGAGAAGTTGATCTGGAAGACCGGCATGTCTCCGCCCAGGTAGTTGACATGGAACACCAGGTCATCGGGAAGCTCGCGGCTGTCCCGCCACAGGACCCAGCCGACGCCCAGCGGGGCCAGCCCGAACTTGTGCCCCGAGGTGCTGATCGACTTGACCCGGCGGAGGCGGAAGTCGAAGATCACGTCGGGCGCGCAGAACGGGGCCAGGAAGGCGCCGCTGGCCCCGTCCACGTGAATGTCGATATCCAGGCCGGTGTCAGCCTGCAGCTGGTCGAGCGCGGCGGACATCGCCGCCACCGGCTCGTAGGCGCCCGTGTAGGTGACGCCGAAGGTGGGGACCACCATGATCGTGTTCTCGTCCACGCGTTCGAGCATGGCGGCCGGATCCATGGCGTAATGGCCATGGGACATCGGGACCTCGCGGATTTCGACGTCCCAGTAGCGGGCGAACTTGTGCCAGACCACCTGCACCGGGCCGCACACCATGTTCGGCTTGTCCGCCGGCTTGCCCTCGGCCTGCCGCCGGGCCCGCCACCGCCACTTGGCAGCCATGCCCGCCAGCATGCAGGCTTCCGAGGATCCGATGGCCGAGGTGCCCACGGTGTTAGCGGCGTGCGGTGCGTGCCACAGGTCGGCCAGCATGTGGACGCAGCGTCGCTCTATCTCCGCGGTCTGCGGATACTCGTCCTTGTCGATCATGTTCTTGCTGACTGACAGGGACATCAGGCCGATGACTTCGGGCTCGGACCACGTCTGGCAGAACGTCGCCAGGTTCTGGCGGGCGTTCCCGTCGAGCATCACCTCGTCGGACACCACCTGGAATGCTTCCCTCGGCAGTGTCTCGTCCTGAGGGAGCCGGTACTTGGGGACAGGCTTCGTCAGGTCGCGCCCGGCGAACACGCAGTCCTCAAGCTGGTCACGGACGGTGTCACGCTCGTGCAAGGGCATGGCTGAGCATCTCCTTGATCGGGACCGTTCCGCCTCGGGGATCGCGCGGCCTGGCACCGCGCTTCGGCGGGAGACGGCTATGCTAACGAATCTGGCAGGAAGCGACCGGGGACGTCGTCACCCACGGCGGGTGAGTTCGGGCGGCCGGCTGCGTCCGGCACTCGTCCGCCAGCTTGACACCGCCGCGGCCGCCGGGGAAGCGTTGAGAAGTGCACCTGCTGGTGCCGGCGACGGCGGGCAGCCGGGCACACTCCCGAAAATCGCCGAGAGCCGCGCTGGGGTCGCCGTGTTGCATGCTCGTCTTAGCCTGATCAACGCGGATCCGCTGCTGCTGCGTGAGTCCGTGAGGTACATCGAGAGCGAGCTTCGCCCCGCGGTGGAGAGCCAGCCAGGAAACCTGGGACTGTCGCTGCTGGCCAGCCCGGAGCTCGGCGTCGCGGTGCTCGAGTCGTTCTGGGCGTCGCTCGATGCGCTCCGGGACAGCGAGGCGGCAGTGGCTCCCGCCCGCGGCGAAGTGATCCGGCGGGCTAAGGGAACGGTCGCCGTCGAGCGCTACCGGATTCCCGTCTTCGAGCGCGAGGCACCGCCGCGCGGCGGGGAGGGAGTCCGGCTGACCCGGATGGAGGTCGAGCCGTCCGCGGTTGACGATGCGATCGAGGCGTTCGGGGACACCGCGGTCCCGTGGCTGGCGGAAACCCCTGGCTTCCACAGCGCGCTGTTGTTCGCCGACCCGGCCTCGGGGCATCTGATCAGCGAGGACGTCTGGATGGACCCGCAGGCCCTGGCGGCAAGCCGTAGTGCAGCGGCGGTAGCCCGCGTCGATGCCGTGGATGCGGCCAGGTGCGTGATCCGCGCGGTTGAGGAGTACATCCAGGTGTTCAGCTCCGCGCGGAAAGCCTGACCGGCGCCGCGGTCCGATCGTGACAAGGCAGCAAGCCCGGATCATCGGCCGCCCCGGCCCGCAATCGGGGCAGCCCGATCGGGCCGCGCCGGCGAGCGGCCCGGTGCGCCTGCGGCTTCCCGGCTGGCGTCACTTCCGCAGGCGGGCCGCGGCCTTTGGCAGCTTCCGCTCGATCTGGCTGGCCTGGCAGGCCTGGCGCTGGTGCAGCACGCCGTAGGTGAAGGTGTCTTCTCCCGCGGCCCGCGCCTGGCCGGCGAGAGCACGCAGGACTGTCCTGGCGACCACGCTGTCATGGTGATCGCCGAGCAGTCCCTGCAGTTTCTTCGCCCGCGCGGCCTGGCGCCTGGCCGGGCGGCCTAGCGCGGGCACGGCTGCCTCGGCGGCGTACCGAGCGCGCTTGGCGGCCTTGCGCGCCTCGTGGATGGCCGCGTCCTTGTCCGGGGCGGCAGGCACGTCGGCGAGGGCGCGCCGCAGCCCGCGTGCCGTGCGCCGGACCGGCCCGGCCAGCGCCCGATTTGCTGGGCGTGCCGCCAGCGGAGTCAGCGGCGGATCGGCGAGGAACACGTCCAGATCATCGAGCAGGCGAAGGTAGCGCTGCCCGTCAAGCTCGCGGACCGCAGCCTGGCGGTCGTGCTCGAGCGCGGCGGTGAAGTGCCCGGTGATCCGGGCCGCGGCCGGCCCGGACGCCAGCTCGGCGGGGATCGCGGCCAGCTCGCCGGCGAGCCGGCCCAGCAGCACCTCGGCGTCACGGGCCTGCCCGAGCACGGCCGCCAGCCATTTCAGCTCGCCGCGCAGCGGCCGGGTCGCCTCCCGCTCGATGATCTCGCCGAACGCCTGCAGGACGCTCCTGGCCCGGCGGGTCGCGACCCGCATCTGGTGTACGGCGTCCGGCTCATCCCGGCGTACCAGCGGGTCCAGGCGGGTAACGGCCGCAGCCTGCTGCCGCACATACGCCAGCACCACGTCGCCCGCCGGCGACTGCGGTGTCAGCGGCGATCCCGCCGCGGCGCCGCCATCCACACCACCGGCTGACTGGCGGGCCGCGGCCAGCCGCTCCCCGAGCGCGCGCTCCAGCTTGGTCGCGGTGGCGGCAGGCCGCGCGCCGGCCGCGCGCAGCCGCGCGTCGATCTCCGTCAGCAGCTCGCGGTCGCCGGTCACCAGCTCGACCTCAAGCTCATCCCACGACGCCTCGGCCGGCTCGCCGGGCAGCCGCGCCGACACATGGTCGGCCGCGATCTCGGCGAGCGTCCGCGCGGCGTCATCGACCAGCCGGAGTACGCCGCGGCTGGTCCGCATCGCCGCGACCGGCACGAGCGCCGCGCCGCGGGCACGGGCCCGGGCCAGCGCGGCGAGCTCGCCCGGCACCGCGCCCGCTGCCCCGCCGCCGAGCCCGGCCGCGGGCTGGAGCGGCGGCCATGCCGCGGTCCCGGCGGCCGGGCCCGGCGCGGCGCCCGCCGCCGCCAGGGCGGCCGGGCCGGCGCCCGGCCCGCCGGCTGACTCAGCCGCTGCCAGGGGCAGGCGTATCTCGTCCCTGGTGTCCGCGCCCGCAGGCAGTTTCAGGTGCCAGCCCGCATCGTCGCCGCCAGTGCGCCGCCGCAGTGTCAGGCCGGCCCGGATCAGCCGCAGATCCGCGGTGTCGTAGTAGACGGCGTCGAGGATCTCCTCGGCTGCCTCCGAGACGGCGGCAACACCCGCCACGCCGACCATGCTGCGCACGGAGTCCAGGGCGCCCGCTGCCTCCGCAGCGTCGTATTTCCGCTCAATCTCGCGGAAGACGGTCGTCACGTCGCTGCCCCTCAATGACCGCAGGACGGCCGGCGATGCCGGTCCCGGTGCCTGCGCATTACTGTCCTGCCTCACAGCCTGCCCCCGCGAAGGGGAATCTGACAGGGGCCGCACGCCTCTTCGCTGCGGGATGTGCAGGCTCACCCGTTCGAGGTGGTGACGTAGCGTAAACGATTGCTTACGACCGCGTCACTGTCAGAGTCGGGAGGGCAAGTCGTGGCTGACGAGACGTC
>DATJZH010000243.1:0-4684 GCA_035499215.1 Streptosporangiaceae bacterium
AAAGTGCGGTCGGTGGTGCTGCGACTGGCCCGGGAGAATGAGTCGTGGGGATACCGGCGGATCCACGGCGAGCTCGCTGGGCTCGGCATCATGGTGGCGCCGTCCACGGTGTGGCAGATCCTCAAAGATGCCGGCATCAGCCCGGCTCCGCACCGGGACGGCCCGGGCTGGGCGGAGTTCCTGCGGTCCCAGGCACAAGGGATCCTGGCGCTTGATTTCTTCACCGCTGACCTGCTCACCGGCACGAAGGTCTACGTCCTGGCGGTGATCGAGCACGGTACTCGCCGGATCAGGGTGCTAGGCGCTACGGAGAACCCGGTCCAGTCCTGGGTAGTGCAGCAGGCCAGGAACCTCCTGATGGACCTGGAAGATGCGGGGATGAGCGTGAAGTTCGTCCTGCATGACCGGGACGCCAGCTTCACCGCCGCGTTCGACGCCGTCTTCCAGGCCGCCGGTGCCAGAGTGGTCCGCTCCGCTGTTCAGGCGCCTCGAATGAACGCGATCATGGAACGCTGGATCGGGAGCTGCCGGCGTGAGCTGCTGGACCGGACCTTGATCTGGAACCAGCGCCACCTGATGACCGTCCTGCGCGAGTACGAGGATTTCTACAACACGCACCGGCCGCACCGCACCCTTAACCAGGCCGCGCCGCTCCGCCCGCTGCCAGATGGCGTCACCGACCTGGACCACTCCCGCGTCCGGCGGCGCGACCGCACCGGAGGCGTGATTCATGAATATCGCCTGGTGGCATAGGTTTCGGCACCCACAACCTCGCCAGCGGACAGCCCCGCTGGAGGACCGAGCAGACCATCACCGGCCCGATCCAGGACGGCTCATCGGGTTGACTGCCCGGGGACAGCGCACGCCACAGGCCGCGCCTGCGGTGGCATCGCACCAAGACCACGTTCGCTCACCGTCTGCCCGATGCCGCGGGGCGCCGTCTTAGCCCGCGCGGCCCAGGGGCCGCGTCCCGGCGGCCGGCCCCAAAGGATCGATCTCCGCCCGCCTCACCTTCCGGCCGCTAGGCAAGCATGTCGGCACCGCTACGCGGCGAGCCGCCAACAGTGACGCTGAATCCCCGGGCACGCCGGTCCGGCAGTGCCAGAATCGGATCAGTCCCCGGTGAGGAGCTGTCATGTCCGGCACGGATGGCACCGGGCCCGGCGCAGCTCACGCCCGGCTGCCGAGCCGTCGCAGGTTCCTGCTGTCAGCTGCTGGCTCGGCGGCGGTCATCGCCGCAGGCGGCGAGGTCGTAGCCCGGCTGACACGAGATGCCGCTGCTGCGCCCGCGGCAGCCGGCACGCGGGCACTGGCAGCTCCGCCGGCGGGCTCACCCGCCGCTATCGCCGGCACGCCGCCGGCGGGCGGCCCGCTGGCCGGGAAGGTGATCGTGATCGACCCCGGTCACAACCCGCACAATCCCCAGCACGTCGCGGAGATCGACGTGCTGGTGAACGCCGGCGGCTTCCTGAAAGCCTGCGACACTGTCGGCGCGGAGACTGACGCCGGCTACCCGGAGTTCGACTTCACCCTCGACGTCGCGAGGCAAGCCAGGGTCATCCTGCGGGCGGCGGGCGCGAAAGTGATCCTGACCCAGAACGGCCACACCGCATACGGGCCATGCGTCACCCAGCGGGCGGCGGTCGGCAACCGGGCACGCGCCGACGCGGCGATCTCCATCCACGCCGACGGCGGCCCCCCGGACGGATACGGATTCGCGGTCCTGGTCCCGGTCCTCGTGCAGAACCCGTCGGCCGACAACAGCATGATCATCGGGCCGTCGCGCTATCTGGCCGACGCCCTCCTCAAGCACTTCGCGGCAGCCACCGGCCAGCCGCTGTCCACTTATCTCGGCTCGGGCGGCATCCAGCCCCGATCCGACCTCGGCGGACTCAACTGCTCGACGGTACCCAAGGTGTTCATCGAGTGCGCGAACATGCGCAACGCGGCCGACGCGGCCAAGGTCACCAACGAGCACTGGCGCCAGGCCGCAGCCCAGGGCATCGCCCAGTCAATCGCCGCGTTCATCACCGCACGCTAACCGCCTGACCAGGAAATGCTGCCATCAGCGTCGGTGCGGGCGGCTGCCGCGGCCGCGCTGGCACACGGCACGCCAGGCACCACCCCTCGCCCCGGCGCCGCCTCGCCTCACGCAGCGTGGCCCCAGTGGTCACAGGGCCCGCCACCCGCAGTGCGAAGCCTCATCTGACAACGGCCCGAACGCCATGCCACGGTCTGCCCCCGGCGTGACCTGGACCTGGGAAGGCACATCTATATCTTCCATCTTCCGGGTGACTGCCGGTGCCGTGACTCGACCTCAGCCAGAATCGATCTCCCACGGGAACGAGGCCGGTCCCCCCGGCCGCCGGTCAGCGGCACGCCGAGCAGAGGCCGACAACATCGAGGCTGTGACTATGGGCCTGGAAGCCCGCAGCGTCGGCAAGCTCGCTGATGGCCTCCGCGGCCTGCCGCTCAAAGCCGGCCGGGAGGGTCACGTCGATGACCTTGCCGCAGTTGACGCACAGCAGGTGGTGATGGTGCTCGGTGTGGTCCTCGGCGAGCTCGAACCGGGTGAACTCGTCGCTGGCCGTTACCCGCCGTACGAGCCCGGCTGCGTGCAGGTCAGTCAGGTGCCGGTAGGCAGAGCTGCGCGGCAGGCCGGGCAGGCGCTCGGCGATGTCCCCGATGCTCACCGGGTGGCCCGCGCTCATGAGTAGGTCGACGATGGCCCGCCGGCCGCTGGTGTAGCGCTGGTCGATCAGCCGCAGCCGTGCCGTGCCGTTCTACCCCGACCAGGCGGGCCGCCCGCAGCACCCGCAGGTGCTGGGACACCAGCGGCTGGCTCATCCCGAGCAGGTCGACCAGCTCGTGCACGAACCGCGGCTGATCGGCCAGCTCCGTGACGATCGCCAGCCGGGCCGGGGCCGCCAGCACCTTCAGCAGCTCCCCTGCCGCCTCGAACGCCTTCGTCCGCGCTGACACCACGGCATATAAACACATGCCGATCTGTTTATGCAAATTCCACGGGAACGCGCTGGCGCACCGCCGGTCCGTCCCGTCGCGCCGTGCACCCTGTCCTGTGCCAAACTCGCTCATAGGCGCTGACCTGGCGTTTCGTGCTCGCTAGGCCGCTCTGCGGTACTCGCTGATTAGGCCGCCAACTACTTGCCTGTGCTCAATCCGGGCGGTGATATCGACAGCTTTGGCTGGGCTGCGCGGCGCCGGGCCGAGCCCGGCGGCGGCCAGGATCCGGCGGATCGTCCCCTTCCCCACCCGGTACCCAAGGCCGAGCAGCTCACCCCGAATGCGCCGGTACCCCCAGCGAGGGTTCTCTCGTGCCAGCTGCTCTACCAGCGCCCGCACGGCCGACACCGGTGGTCGGCCAGGCGCGTTCGGGTAGGTCCATTTCCTCTTGACTAGGCGGCGGTGCCAGGCCAGCAGCGTGCTGGGGTCACGATCCGGTGCAGCCACAGATGCCTGGGCAGCACCCTGGCCAGGGCGGCGAGCACGGCGCGGTCAGCCCAGTCCGGCGTCGGGCGGTCGACCTGACGTCGCAGCACCGCGACCTCGTGCCGGAGGACCAAGATCTCCGCGTCCTTTGCGGCGTCACTCCGCGCCAGGAGTACCAGCCAGCCGAACACCCGGACCACGGACAGGTAGACGAGACGGACCAGCACGAGCGCCGAGCGTAAAGCAGCAGGTCAGAGCATGAGCACGGTTTTGGCACGGCACACGCTCTCAGCGGACCAGGCGGCGGTCATCCCGACCTACTTGTTCGGCTGCGGGCTGCAGATGCTCGCCAAGCGTGTCCGGCCCCGGCGGACATCGGCAACGGTTGATGAGCACTGCTGTTACTTCGCCGCCCGCTGCCAGTGCCGATGCCGTGAGCGCGCCGCAACCAGCTGTGGATCGCTGATAGGGGCCAAGTTGAGTCCACTCACGGCTGGTCGCGGTAGGGTGGTTCGGTACTGAGAACCAGTCTCGACAGTCAAGGAGCCATGTATGTCCCTGAACGTTTCCCCGGCCCTGCTGGAGAAGGCAGAGGCCGGCACCGTCACCCGCGAGGAGTTCATCTCCTGTATCGGGCAGTCGCTGCCGTTCGCCTGGAGCATGGTGGAGCGGCTGGTCAGCCAGATGCGCAGCGAGGGCACCGAGAGCGCTCAGAACGCCGAGGTTCCCGAGACCGACGAGCAGTGGGGGCAGATGTTCCGGATGTTCTCCTCGGACTCCATGCGGAACGCGATCGAGGCGCATTTCGGGGTGCGGCTGGCGTTCCAGAACTGCTGCAAGCCAGCGGTGTTCGACCCGGCCGCCACCGACGCTTTCCAGCGGTTCATCTCGCCCGCCGCGCAGCTGCTCAACCAGAACCCGCTCCTGCGCAACTGCTGAGCATGAGCGCTGACATAGTTGCGACGCTCAGCCTGGCCGCGGCGATCGGCAGCGGCAGCTTCATGATCTCCAAGTCCAAGATGTTCGCTTTCTTGCGGGACTGGGCCGAGCGCCGGAAGCAGAACGGCTTGCTCTGGGCATGGCTGTCTGGCGTGCTCATCTGCCCGTACTGCACCGGCACCTGGCTGTCAGTGGCTGCGGTGGCGGTTTACCGCCCGCGCCTGGTGCACGAATGGGCGCCGCTGGACTACCTGGTCATGGTGATGGTGATCAGCGGGCTCGCGATGCTGCCCGT
>DATJZH010000244.1:0-4363 GCA_035499215.1 Streptosporangiaceae bacterium
GGGACAGCGCGCAGAACGCGATAGTTGCGGGGCGCGGCAGACCGCAGGCACCCGACAGCGGGCATGATTTAGCTCGCAGGTCATGCCCGCCATCAAGGAGACGCCGTCATGGCAGAAGCGCCGGCCGACCGGGAGCCGCCGGGGCCAGCCGAGGGCGGACAGCCGGGTCCGGCCGCCGGGGAGCAGCGGGCCGGGGAGCAGCGGGCCGGGGAGCAGCCGGGTCCGGCCGCCGGGAACCCACCTGACCCGTCCGGCAGGGGCCGGGGGCGCGCCGCGGGGATCTACGGCACGATCATCACTGCCGCGGTCCTGGCTGCGGCCGGGCCAGCGGAGTCCATCGGGGATGTGGCCCTCACGGTCGTCGTCACGCTGCTGGTGTACTGGATCGCGGAGCAGTACGCCGAGCTACTGGGCGAGCAGCTGCATGGCGGGCACCTGCCGTCCTGGCACGCCGCCGGCGCGGCGCTGGCAGCTACCTGGTCGATGGTCAGCGCCTCGGTCGTTCCCCTGGCGGTGCTGCTGCTGGCGTGGCTGACCGGGGCCTCGACGACGCTCGCGGTGAACGAGGCGCTGGTCGTGGCCGTGCTGATGCTGATGATCTACGCGTGGCTGGCCGGTCGTGCCGCGAGGCTGCGGGGCTGGCGGCAGCTTGTCGTCACGTCGCTGGCCGCCCTCCTCGGCTTGCTGATGATCGCCTTGAAGGACGTCGTTATTCTGCACCTGCACTGAGCGAGGCCGGTGCTGGCTCGAGACCGGTGCTGGCTGCGGGCTCGCACGCCATGGTTAGTGTCAGTGCGCCGGATGGCCCAGGTCGGGGTCGTCGGGGACATCGAGGCCATGCTGGCGCAGCCGGGATGCCCTGATGTCGTCCGCGTAGGCCGCGACGGTGAACAGGCTGCCGCACAGAATAAGCGCGATCATCATCACGCCGAGCCACGCGGGTGCTGGCAGCAGCGTCAGCAGCAGCACAGCCAGCACGATGCAGATCGGGACGATCACCGCCAGGTGCCGGACCACCGTCCTGGCCCGCCAGCCGTCGTCGGTCAGCTCATGCCTGACCCAGTCCACATTCTCGGCCGGGAGCCGGAACCCGATCGCGAAGCTCAGCCACCGCAGCACGCCAGGATCGCCGGCAAGCCGCGCCATCGCTCAGTCCGGCAGCTGGCAGATTGTCTCCCCGGTGGAGACCGTCTGACCCACCGCCACGGCAAGGTCGCGCACGGTGCCGTCCTTGTGTGCTGCCAGAGGCTGTTCCATCTTCATGGCCTCGAGGACCACGACCGTGTCACCAGCGGAGACTTCTTGTCCCTCAGCGGCTACGACCTTGACGATCGTGCCCTGCATCGGGCTGACGAGCGCGTCGCCCCCTGGCTGCGCGCCAGCCGCCCTGGCAGCCCCCCGGCGGGCTCCGCCGGCACCAGCCGGCCCGGTTGTGCGGCGCGGCCAGCCGGCGGCCGGGCCGGTCGGCGCTGCCCCTGCGGCCGTGCCCAGCCCGGCGGGCACGACGACTTCAAGCCGCCGGCCAGAAACCTCCACGGTGATCCGCTCCCTGGCAGCCGGCTCAGGGGCGCCTGCCGTCGTCGGCACGCCGTCGTAGGGCGGGATGTCCCCGGCGAATTCGGTCTCGATCCACCGGGTGTGGACGGTGAACGGCGAGCTGGTGAACGCCGGGTCGTGCACGACAGCCCGGTGGAAGGGAAGTACCGTCGGCATGCCGCCGACCTCGAACTCGGCCAGCGCGCGGCGCGAGCGCTGCAGAGCCTGCTCGCGGCTGGCACCGGTGACGATCAGCTTGGCGATCAGCGAGTCGAATGCCTGCGGCACCGTCATGCCCTCGGCGTAGCCGGAATCCAGCCGCACGCCAGGCCCCGCCGCAGGCCGCCACACCAAGATCGTGCCGGGAGCCGGCAGGAAGTTGCGGCCAGCATCCTCCGCGTTGATCCGGAATTCGATCGAGTGCCCGCGCAGCTCGGGGTCACTGTAATCCAGCGGCTGGCCGTCGGCGATGCGGAACATCTCGCGCACCAGATCGATGCCGCTGACCTCCTCGGTCACCGGGTGCTCCACCTGCAGCCGGGTATTGACCTCCAGGAAGGAGATCGTCCCGTCCTGGCCGACGAGGAACTCACAGGTTCCGGCGCCGACGTAGCCGGCCTCGCGCAGGATCGCCTTGGACGCTTCGCGCAGCAGTTTCTCCTGGTCGGCGGTCAGGAACGGAGCCGGTGCCTCCTCGATGAGCTTCTGGTGCCGGCGCTGCAGTGAGCAGTCCCTGGTCGAGACGACGACGACGTTGCCGTGCGAGTCCGCCAGGCACTGGGTCTCCACGTGCCTGGGGCGGTCCAGGTAGCGTTCCACGAAGCACTCGCCGCGGCCGAACGCGCCGACGGCCTCGCGCACCGCGGACTCGAACTGCTCGGTGATCTCATCTTCCTCGCGCGCGACTTTGAGGCCGCGGCCGCCGCCGCCGTAGGCTGCCTTGATCGCGATCGGCAGACCGTACTCGGCGGCGAACGCCGCCGCCTCGTCGGCGTCGGACAGCGGCCCGTCGGTGCCCGGTGCGAGCGGCGCGCCGACGACCTTGGCGATGTGCCGCGCCGAGACCTTGTCGCCGAGCGCCTCGATCGCGGCCGGCGGCGGCCCGATCCAGGTCAGTCCCGCCGCGATGACCTCCTGGGCGAAGTGCGCGTTCTCGGCCAGGAATCCGTAGCCGGGGTGCACGGCGTCGGCACCGGAGTCGGCCGCCGCTTTGAGAATCTTGGCGATGTCGAGGTAGCTCTCTGCCGCGCTCTGGCCGCCCAGCGCGAACGCCTCGTCCGCCAGCGCCACGTGCAGCGCGTCCAGGTCGTGCTCGCTGTAGACGGCGACGCTGGCTAGCCCGGCGTCACGGCATGCTCGGACAATCCGGACGCCGATCTCGCCGCGGTTGGCGATCAGTACCTTGCGCACGAAACCGACTCCTCTCGACTGGGCTGGAGTCTAGTGAGCGTCAGTCCGCTCGCTACGACGGGGAGCCCATTTACTGTTACTAGGACGACAGTAGATGGGCTCCCCCGCTGTTTGGCTAGGGCTATTAGGCCCCATCCGTGCAGGCGTCGGGCTGGCGCCGGCGAGCAGGCGCCGGCCGGCTGTCGCACCGGGCACGGCGGACATACTGCTGGTGCGGAAGTGGCCTCTGGGGACAAAGCGAACCGGCGCCGGGCGCCGGGTCCCGGCCCGGGCGGCTGAAAGCCAGCGGCTAGCGCGGCAGGCCGCTGGCGCGCCAGCCGCCGCGGTGTGCGACGAGGGGTTCACGCACCAGCCGGGATACCGCCGACCATTCAGAACGGGTCACCGGGCCGGGTGGTGGCTGGCCGGCCAGCCTGACCCTGGCGGTGACCACGACAGTCACCGCAGCCAGCTCGGCTGCGGTCAGACTGCCCCCGGTGACGAGAAGTTCCGGCGGGCGGCCGCGACCCGGCGGCGAGCCGTGGTGCGGGCGGGCGGTTGCGTTGGGCCCATGGCGCGAGTTGGGCCCACGGTGTGAATTGTCCGTCCCGGACATAGTGATCAGCTCCTCGACTTGCCGACGCCAATTCCGAACTGCCGGTGCACTCGTGCCCAGAACGCATCCCGCAGCCACTCCCTGGCCTCCTGGTAGGCGCGCAGCGACAGGCCAAGTTCCTTCTCGGCATCCACCAGCAGCTCCTTGTCGATCACCGGCGGCAGGATCGGGCCGGGCAGCAGGTCGCGGATGTTGTCCTCGCCGCGGGTCAGGATCCACTTCTGCGCAACGTGCTCACCCGCCTCCTCGACGCGCTTGCGGTCCGGGCCGAGCCGGGCCGCGGCGTGCAGGCCGGAACCGGGCCGGGCCAGCGGGCGCGCCGACGACCGCTCGCCGAAGACCTGGGCGGGCGACGGAGCAGCGGGCGCCAGGTGCCCGGGGCGGACCGCCGCGACTGCCGTCCCGGCGGCCGGGCCGGAATCGGCGACTATCTGGCGGGTGAAGAACGGCTCGACGAAGGCTCGCTCGAGTACCTCGACGGTGTCGGACTCCCAGACCAGCCGCTCGGCCTGATTCGTGCCGTAGGGCGGCTCGACGCCCCATAGGTGCACCCGCACCCCGAATGCCTGTGCCGCCTCCACAGCAGGCACCATATCCTCATCGCCGGCCACCAGGACCGCGTCGGTGATCGCGCGATGCCGGGCCAGCGCCTCCATGTCGGCCCTGATCTGGGCGTCCACGCCCTTCTGCTGGCCGCGCGCGTTGAGGTTGCCCAGCCGCAGCTTGACCCACGGCATCTGGGCGATCACGCGCTGGTCGATGGTCGGTACCCGGTCGCGCGCGGCGTCATACCAGTACACCCGCAGCAGCTCGCCCCTGACC
>DATJZH010000245.1:0-2646 GCA_035499215.1 Streptosporangiaceae bacterium
TCAGCTCATACAGGTCGTCGGCCTGGGCTGCGGTGAGCTCGCGCATCGCGAAGTCGTCCAGGACCAGGACGGCGGGCCGGGTGAGCTCGCGGAGTCTCTTGTCCCAGGTGCGGTCGGCGTGCCCGCCGGCGAGGTGGGCCAAGGTCCTGCTGGTTTTCATGAACCGGGCGTCGGCGCCGGAGCGGATCGCGAGGTGGGCCAGGGCCTGCGCGACATGGCTCTTGCCTACCCCGACGGGCCCGTAGAGGATGACCGACTCGCCAGAGGCCAGCCAGCGCAGGGCGGCGAGGTCGCGGATCTGCGCGGCGGGCAGTTTCGGGGACGCGCCGAAGTCGAATCCCTCGAGGGTGGCCTGGGTCTCGAACCGGGCCGCGCGGATCCGCCGGGCCAGCGAGGTGGTCTCCCGGCGGGAGACCTCGTCCTGGCACAGGACCTGGAGGAAGTCCAGGTGGCCGAGTTCCCCGGCGTGCGCCTGGGCCAGGCGGGCGTCGAGGGTGTCGAGCATGCCGGACAGTTTCAGATCCCGCAGCGCGGCGGCCAGCGCGCTGCGGTCGGTGACGGTGATGCTGGTCATGGTGCTTCCTCGGTGATGGCGGTGAAGATGCGGACGTCGTGGCCCGCGATCTGCCCGTCGGCGCGGATCCAGCCGCGGGTCGGGCCGGGGCGGGTGTCGCGGGCCGCCCGGCCGCCGGCCGCGGCCGCCAGCAGCGTGACCGCGGCCGTGCGGCTGGCCGGGCCGGCCAGGTCAGCGGGCACCTGGATGGTGATCTGACCCTCATCGACGGTCAGGGACAGCCCGGGGACGCCGGCCTGCTCGATGAACGCGGCGGCGGCGCGCAGCGCATGCGCCAGGGCGGCCAGCGGCCGGGCCGGCAGCAGCCCGCCGGCGCCCGCGTCCTGCGCGGCGGTCATGACGTGGCCCCGGTCCCGTCGCCGGCCACGGCGTCGCTGGTGATCGCGCCCGCGGGGCGCATCGGGATGACGTTGGCGAACGAGGCAGGGCCGCGCAGGAACGCGGCCGCCCCGCCGTCCCCGGCGGCGGCCGGCAGCTGGCCGTTCTCGGTCCCGGCGGCCAGGATGCCCTTGACGGTCCGGTAGGACGGGTCCCCGGCGGCGAGCGCCTTCGCGCAGGCGGCCTCCAGCCGGCACGGGTCGTTCCGGCCGGCCAGCCCGATCACGTCCTGGGCCGACCGCAGCCGGTACAGCGCGTTGTCGGCGAGCAGCCCGGCGATGACCTGCTCGCATGCCGGGCCGATCGCGGCGGCCTGGCGGCGGCACCAGGCCGGGGTGCGCATGTGGAAGGCGATCTTCTCCGGCGGGTAGTCGGCGAAGTCGGTCTGCTTGCCCCTGTCCTTGCGCGGGTGGGTCTTGACCAGCTGCCCGCCGATGAAGAACTGCACCATGGTCGCGGTGACGCGCACGTCGGCGGTCTTGCCGATGTGGCGCCACGGCACCGAGTACAGCACTTTGTCCACCCGGGCGTGGATATCGGTGCCTATCTTGGCCCTGGCCCACGTGGCCAGCACGAACGGCTCGCCCGGCAGCGGGGCCAGCGCGTCTTTCTCGATCGCGGCGAACACCGCGGCCGGGGCGGCGCCGTCCAGCGGGCGGCACGGCCGGGCCCCGGCGACCTCAAGGGACCAGCGGGCCGCCCCGGCCTGCATCTGGGCCAGGCTGGTGAACTCCCGGCCCCGCCAGAAGCTGTCCCGGATATACGGCATGGGGCGCTCGACCCTGGCCTTATCACGGGGTTTCCGTGACCGTGCGGGGTCTATCAGGCACCCGTAGTGAGCGGCCAGCTCGGCATAGGACCGGTTGATCTTCGGATCGTAGAGGTCCGGCTTGTCCACCCCGGTCCGCAGGTTATCCGGGACCAGCCGGGCCGGCACACCCTGGAAGAACTCGAACGCCGCGACGTGGCACTCGGTCCACGCCCGCTGGTCCAGCTTCAGCACCGGCCGCACGAACAAGTGCCGCGAGCAGCACAAGACCATGACGAACGCCCACACCGTGCGCAGCTTCCCGGTAACCGGGTCCGGCCAGCGGCCCAGCTGCCCGTAGTCGATCTGCGCCTGCTCCCCGGCCTGGGACGGGCGCGGGTCCAGCACCCGCACCTGGGACCGGCGGACCTCCTCGGGCACGTTCGCCGCCACATACCGGCGGAAGCTCTGCACGCTGACGGCCAGGCCGTGCTCATCACGCAGCCGCTGGTGAATCGTCGACATCCGCACCCCGGCCTTCAGCTGGGCGGCGATGTACTCGTGGTGCCTGCCGATCGCCGGCCAGGTCACCTGCCGCAGCCGCGTATCGGCCAGCTGCGGGAACCAGCCCCGCACCAGCTCCGCCCACTCCTCCTGGTCCTTGGCCGGCCCGCCCGGGACGATTCCCGCCGCCACCGCCGGGGCGACGTACTTGCGCAGCGTCTTGCGGTCCACATCCAGGCTCCCGGCCATCTCGCTCAGCGAGCGGCCCGCATGCCAGTGCATCAAGATCTCGGTCACATCAATCACGTCGAACGTTCTCCTTGCCATCGGCCTCCCGTCCTCGACGGGAGGAAGGCTGCTCCTTCTCGATGGCCAGGTCCACCACGACACGCACGTCATCCCCATGGGGAATTACGTGAGCGAGGTGGGGAATTACGTGAGC
>DATJZH010000246.1:0-2011 GCA_035499215.1 Streptosporangiaceae bacterium
GGTGATCGGGCAGCTGGCCACCTGCGGCTGGGTCAAGGCCGGCCACCCGCTTTGCCTGATCGGCGATTCCGGAACCGGGAAGACGCACCTGCTGATCGCGCTGGGCACGCTGGCCGCCGAGGCCGGCCACCGGGTGCGCTACACGCTGGCCTCTAAGCTGGTCAACGAGCTGGCCGAGGCCGCCGATGAGCGGCAGCTGTCCAAGCTGATCGCCCGCTACGGCCGGGTCGATTTGATCTGCCTGGACGAGCTGGGCTATATGGAACTGGACCGGCGCGGTGCCGAACTGCTGTTCCAGGTTCTCACTGAGCGGGAGGAACGCTCGGCGATCGCTATCGCGTCCAACGAGCCGTTTTCTGCCTGGACCAAGACCTTCACCGATCCCCGTTTGTGCGCCGCGATTGTCGACCGGCTGACGTTCGCCGGGCAGATCATCGAGACCGGCACTGTCTCCTACCGCCTCGCCCACGCCCGCCAGCAGCAGAACACCAAGAAGGCCGCCAGCGCGCCCGCCCGCTGAGCGCCACCCGAGGAGGACCCGATGCCAGCTCCCCAGGTGCACCTCGATCTGGCCGACTCCGCCGAACTCGCCGAGTTGCTCACCTTCATCAGCCAGTGGCTCGGCGGCACCGACCACGCCCAGCTCGCCGCCTCATTCAGCCGCTTCATCGGCACCCCGGGCTACGACCTCGCCGGACTGCGCACCGACCTGGCCCGCTTCACTTTCCTGCTCGGCCACGACGACGGCGGGCAACTATTCGGCACCGGCGAGGACTGACCAGCCAGCAGCGCGCAACAGGCCGGACGCGCGGCGCCGCGTGGGACCGTGGCGCGGTAAAGTCCCCAGGAAATGATGGTCACCGACCTGCATCACTTCCTCGACCTGCCGGCCGGCACGCCAGGGCCCGCACGCCTATTGGCCGAGCATCTGGGCAACATCGTCCGGGCGGCAACAGCCGGCGATGCCGGCACCGCCTGGGAAAGCGCGCTGCCGTGCCGCCGCCGGCCGGGCAACCGGCGCTGCCCGGGCCGGATGATCGTGCTACGGACCGGACCGGCGGCGCCGATCCGGTGGCAATGCAGCGTCTGCGACGACGAGGGCATCATCAGCAACTGGGCCGGCTCGCCCTGCGATCTGCGCCCGCGACGGCTCACCCTCGCCGGCCCCGTCAACGAGATCGTCATCTCGGAGGAGGCAGCCGCGGCACTGCGCGAGTTGCGGTTGCCCGATGCCGGCTGCGAACGACTGGTGTTCCGGATCCGCGCCCACGACGGCGGCGCCGTCCTGCCCGCCACCCCCGGCGACCTGGACGAGCTGATCGGGTTCGTGGCCGCCGAGGCCAATCACGCGGCCAGCCGGCGCCGCCGGCAGCGGCTTGACACCGCACTCGACGCGCTCAGCAACGCAGCTCGGGCCCGCTGACGGCTGGTGATCCGGGATGCCCTGCCAGAGCTGGACGTGGCACGAGTACAGCGATGGTACGCCGCACGGGTGCCCGAGCACGCCCGCCACCAAGTCCGCGTGGAGTGCGAGCTCGCCCCGCGGCACCTGACGATCGTCGAGCGGCGCGCCATGGCGTGAGGACTCCGGACCGGAATGGACCAGCCTCCCGATCGCCCGGCTGCGTTACACCGCCGACGGCAAGTCCTGGACGTTGTACTGGCGCGACCGCAACCTCCGCTTCCACATCTACGACCTGCTGGCCCCATCACGCAGAGCCGAAGACCTCCTGACCGAGATCGACCGCGACCCCACCTGCATCTTCTGGGGATGACCCTCACGAACCCGCTAGCGGCGCCTCTCCGCGCCACCCTCAGATGGGGCCATTTACCCTCGCCACCGCGGGGCCAGTTTGGGTTGACAATGCCAATGCCATGCCTGGCCCGCTCGGCGGCAGACGGCCAGATCGAGAAGATCACGCTCGGGCATCCGCTGCTGGATGACTACCTGGTGTTCGTGGCGGCGCGGGCACGGACCAGCACCTGGCTTGCCGTGGCCTATGACTTGAAG
>DATJZH010000247.1:0-6809 GCA_035499215.1 Streptosporangiaceae bacterium
CGGTCAAAGCGAACGACGGCTTGCCGCCCTGCTTGGGTGACTGGTAAGTGAGCCACTCGCCGAGGGTCACAATGGGACCGAGTTCGTGGTCGCGGGCCCATTCCGCGAGCCGCTCGGAAAAGGTGCCGCCGCCGGGCATGGCCAGCGCGCGCACCACCGACCAGCCGGTGATGAGGACGAAAGTGGTGAGCGTGGCGAGCAGGACGCGCACCGCCGGCCGGTAGCGCCGCCCGGATGCCGGCCGCCGGGCCGCAGTCAGCTGGCCGGGAGCGCGCCGCCCCAGGCCTTGCAGCGGCGGACCGTGGTGCGGCGGGCCGTGCTGCCCCGGGCCGTGGCGCCGCGGACCGTGCTGCGCCGGACCATGCCGGGCCGGGCCGGGCCGGGCCGGGTCCTGCCGGGCCGGGCCGCCGCGGCCGGGATCCGGCCGGGCCTGAGCGCGTTGGTACTGACCACCGGGGCCAGCGTTTCGCTTCGCCAGATCGCGCCGGGCCGGGGTCCGGTCGGCGGCAGTCCGCTCGGCCGCAGTCCGCTGGGGCCGCTGGGCGGCAGTCCGCTCGGCCGGGGTCCGCCGGACCGCCCCCCGGCCAGGATCGGACCGGGGGGCGCCGCCGCGGCCGGGATCGCTCTGGGCGGGATTCTCCCGGGCGGGATCGGCATGGGCGGGAACGGTCCGGGCGGGATCGCGCCGGCTCGAATCGGGCCGCCAAGCCGGGCCGGGGGGCCGCAAGCCGGGCCGGGAACGAGGTCCCAAGCTCACCCGGCCGAGGTCGGCGTCAGGCCCTGGACCTGCCGATCTTGGCACGCATCTCTCCTTATCGCCCAGACGACAGGCTCAGCGCGCTGCGGCCGCCAAGCGGCCCGGCGCCCGTCCGGTCAGTAGTCATGCCCGGAAACGGCGGCGCCGTATCACGGCACGCGCCCTGCGCAGGCGCAGGCGCAGGCAGCGCGGCCCGAAAAGCTGCCAGCCATATCAGTGCAGACGCAGTTGCACCGGTTTGCGTTGCAGCGGACCGGTTCTGGCCCCCCTTGCCCTCGCCTGGACGGGGTAAATGCCGCACAGTCGCAACAGCCTACCCGGCGTCAGCCGCAGCCACCTCGAGCGAGATGTCGGTGCCGGCGAGAGCTTTACTGACCGGACAGGAGCTCTTGGCTTCCTGTGCGATCCTGGCGAATTCCTCGGGAGTGACGCCCTGCGCCGAGCCGCGGACCGTAAGCCGCACTCCGCTGATCCGGAAGCCGCCCGACTGGTCCGGGCTGAGCGTGACATCCCCGCAGATGTCGAGGGACTGGCCGCTGCCGCCGGCCGCGCCGAGCAATCCGGCGAACTGCATGGCGAAGCATGCCGTGTGCGCAGCGGCGATAAGCTCCTCCGGACTGGTCGTACCGCCCGCCTCGTCGGCCGTCCGCCTTGGGAAGCTGACCTCATAGGTGCCGGCGCCCGAACTGACGAGCGCGACCCTGCCGGATCCGCCCTTAAGGCCGCCGGTCCATGTCGTACGGGCACTGCGAGTGGGCATCACTTCTCCTTGCCTCGTAGCCTGCCGGGCTGCGTCCCGGGCGCGGGCCTGGCGGCCCGTCCTCAGGTCAGCTTGCCATCAGCCGGCCGGCTGCGACGGGACGGGCCGGCTTGCCCGGCCGGCGTGCCCGGCCGGCGTGCCCGGCCAGCGCGGCGAGCCGGCCCGGCGACCGGCCGCACGCGGGCCCCCGGCCCCTGGCCGCTATCTTCTGATCATCGTCAGGTGCGTTCTGGTCAACGTCAGCGGGGCGGAGGAAACTATGGTGGTGCCGCTGATCGCCCGGTCCGCGGCCGCGATCGCCGGTTCCCTGCTGGTGCTCACGGCGGCATCCAGCGTGATCGGAACCCTCATCGTCCCCCGCCCGGTGAGCAGCTGGCTGACTCGCTGGGTTGACCGGATCGTCAATGGCGGGTACTGGCTGGGGACCGCGAAGATCAGCGACTACAAGCGCCGCGACCGCATGTTCGCCACGCAGGCGGCCGCGATCCTGCTCCTGCAGCTGGTCGTCTGGCTTGGGATCTTCTTCGTCGGCTACTCGCTGCTGATCTGGCCGTTCGTCAGCGGGGGAATTACCCAGGCCTTCACGACGGCCGGCCCCGCGCTCTGGGAGATCGGATCCGTCAAGGTCGGCGGTGCGGCCGAACGCACGATCCTCGATATCGCCTCGCTCACCGGGATCATCACGGTGACTCTTCAGATCGCCTACCTGCCGACGCTGTACTCGGCATTCAACCGGCGCGAGACCGAGGTGGCACTGCTGAACGCGCGGGCAAGCGCTCCCTCGTGGGGCCCGGAGCTGCTGGCACGCACGCACTATGCGCTGGGCTCTGGCGTATCGACGATCGACACTCTGCCCGGTCTCTACGCGGCATGGGAGCGCTGGGCAGCCGATGTGGCCGAGAGCCACACCACCTACCTGCCGCTGGTGCGGTTCCGCTCGCCCAGGGCGCTGTCATCCTGGGTTACCTCGCTGCTGGCAGTGCTGGATTCCGCAGCGCTGTTCCTTGCCCTGTCCCCCAGCGCCGCGCCCACCGTCCCGGCCCGGCTGTGCCTGCGGGCCGGCTTCATCTGCTTCAGGGAGATCGCCCGCGCCATGGGCATCAGCGTCCCCGATGAACCCGACCCGGATGGCAGCATCAGCCTCACTTACCAGGAGTTTCTCGACGCGGTTGCGCGGATGCGGAAGGTGGACTTCCCGATTGAGCGCGACCCGCAGGACGCCTGGCCGGACTTCGTCGGCTGGCGGCTGAATTACGAGCAGGCCGCCTACGCGATCGCCGCCGCCGTGGACGCCGTCCCGGCGCTCTGGTCAGGCCCGCGCCGGAATCCCTCGCCGCCCATTCTGCCGTTCCGGCCGCCGCTCGGCCGACAGAGCAGATAGCGGCGGAGTGCTGACGGCGGTGCGGCCGGGGGGAACCAGGCAGCAGCCAGCCGCCGGCGCGCGTCGGGCCCGGTGCCGCCGGCCCGGGCCGGACCGGGCTACCGCGCGCCGGGCGCGCGATTGCCGTTCGGCGGGCTGTCGGCTGCTGACGTCAGGCCGGACTGCGGCCCGAGGACCTGCGCGGCAGCCCTCACCGCCACGTCCCGCAGCGTGTCTCCCACCAGCCGCGCCGCGTAGGCCAGCAGCCCCTTGCGGTCCGGGTCGGTCTCGGTCGCCGCGGCAGCGGACAGTTCCCGCGCTATCTGCCCGATCAGGCTGTCCGGCGTCGGCCACTGCCCCACGGCCCGGCGCGCCTGCGGGGTGACCTTCAGGACATACCAGAACGTGGCGTCACCGCCTGTTGTTGTCTTGCGGAAGTCGACATAGGCCGGGTCAAGAGCCTCCAGCGCGCGGGCCACGTCCGTGACGCGCAGCCTCGTCTGGGCAGCTATGTCGCTGACCGTGACCATGTAGCTCTCTTCGAGCAGTCGGACGGTCGCCTCCAGCACGGGCAGATCTCGGGCTACCCAGGTATCCTGCACTGCACTCTGCCTAACCGGTCCCCTGTCGCCCTGGCCGGCAGCCGGCCAGGGGGTGGGTCCCTGCGTTCGTTTCCCGGGCCCGAGCCGACGCCAGTGCCCCGGCGGGAGTTCCTGCCAGACAGGAGACTAGCGGCCAGCGGCAGCGATTGGCGGCCCTGCCGGCCTTCATGTGCGGTTCGTCACAATTGGCGGCCTCGCTGACCGTGGAAATGAGCTCGCCGGGACCGCGCTCAGCCGCCCTTAGCTAGGCTGTGCGGGCCCGCTCTTCGACATGGCCTGCGCTGAGAGGATCGCATGAGTGACGTCACGGGAATAGAGCGCACCCTCGTGCTGCTCAAGCCCGACGCCGTGGCACGAGGCCTGGCCGGGCGCGTGCTAGCCAGATTCGAAGACGCGCTGCTGAAGGTCGTCGCCGTCAAGATGGTCCTGATGGATGCCGAGCTGACCAGGAGGCACTATTTCGACCTCGAAGAGCGCTGCGGTCTGGACGTCTACTCTTTCATGGCCGATTTCATGCAGAGCGGCCCGGTGATCGCGCTGGTACTCGAGGGCGTCGGCGCCGTCGCCTGCGTTCGAAAGATGGTGGGCTCGACCTACCCGGACCAGGCAGCACCGGGAACGATCCGCGGCGACTACTCGCACCAGAGCAAGGCCTACGCCAACGCCCGCAAGCTTGCGGTCGCCAACCTGGTGCACGCCTCCGGCACTGCTGACGAAGCCAGGCGCGAGGTCGGCGTCTGGTTCACCGGCGACGAGATTCTCGACTACCCGCGGGCGGCCCAGCAGTACATCAGCTGAGACCCGGTTGCCGGGTCAGCACGATGCGCACGGCGCGGCGGCCCGCTCAGGCCGGCGCGGCCGGTATCTGCGTCGTCGGCTGCTGGCCAAGCCACCGCTCCAGCCAGCGGAACTGCTCGGCCAGCAGATGCAGGACCGACTCGCGCGCGAGGTAGCCGTGGCTCTCGTGCGGCAGGAGGACCAGCCGGGCTGTGCCGCCATTGGCCTGGACGGCCTGGAACAGCCGCTGCGACTGGATCGGGAACGTCCCGGAGTTGGCGTCCTGCTCGCCGTGGATCAGCAGGATCGGCGTGGTCAGGTGGTCGGCGTAGCGGAACGGCGATACCTGGTCGTAGATCCGCGGCGCCTCCCAGAAGCTGCGCCGCTCGGTCTGAAAGCCGAACGGGGTGAGGCTGCGGTTATAGGCACCGCTGCGCGCGATCCCGGCGGCGAACAGATCGGTGTGGGCCAGCAGATTGGCCGTCATGAACGCGCCGTAGCTGTGCCCGCCCACTGCCACCCGGCCGGGATCGATGATCCCCATCTCAGCCAGCGCCCCGATATGCGCGGCCGCGGCGGCGTTGATCTGCTCGACATAGGTGTCGTTCATCGTCTCCGGGTCGCCGATGACCGGCATCGTGGCGTCGGCCAGCACCGCGTACCCGCGCAGCACGAACCAGACGGGCTCGGACGCGGTCAGCCGGGTGAACCGCTTGCTGCTGCCCCGGACCTGCCCGGCCGTCGCCGCGCTGCCGTAATCCAGCGGATAGGCCCAGACCACCAGCGGCAGCCTGCCGTCCCGTTCGGCGTCATAGCCGGGGGGCAGGTGCAGCATGCCGGACAGCTGCACGCCGTCCCCGCGGTCGTGGCTGACCAGCCGCTTGTCCATGCTGGTGAGCTGCGGGTGCGGATCCGGCCAGAACGTCAGCTGGCGGGCCGGTGACCCGTCCAGCGGCACGATGACAAGGTTCGGCGGCTCGGTCCGGCTCTCGTGCCAGACCAGCACCTGCTCGCGCCCGCCGGCCACGAAGCCCAGCACCCGCGCGAAGGCATCGGGCGGGCTCTGGAAGAGCCGGCTCCGCTGCAGGCCGGCCAGGTCGGCCCGGTCGAGGAACGGCCGGTCGCCCGCCGGGCTCGCGCCGTCGCCGCGCAGGTAGATGACGGAGCCGTCCTGCAGGACTGTCCGGGTGCCATCCGGGTGCCGGGCCATCAGCGGCGAACCAGGGTCGGCATAGGCGTCATCGGCTGACCGGTCGAAAATGACCCGGTTGTGCTCTGGCGCCCGGACGTCGCACCACCAGGTGGTCAGCCACCGCCGGTCCCTGTCGTGCTCGGTCAGTATCAGCCGGTCCGGCTCGCCGGTGTCCAGCCAGCCGAGGCAGCGGTGCCGCACGGGGAAGCAGACCTCGGGCTCCGCGGTGGCCGGCGTGTCCAGCCGCATGATCTGGTCGCGGTGCTCGGCGGTGGCGAGCGGGTCGCCGCCGTCGAGCGCCTCAGCCCAGACGAGACTGGCGGGCTGCCGCTCTGCCCAGCACACCCCGCGCGGGCCAGTCGGCACCCCGTGCCGCGGCACCTCGTCGCTGACGGGCAGATCGGCGATCACCCGTTCCACGCCGCCGTCGGCCGACCACACCTCGACCCGGCGGGCGAAATAAGGGTGCGGCACCCGGAACGAGAACGGCCGCTGCAGCCGGCGCACCAGCAGGTGCTCGCCGTCCGGGGAATCGTGCACCTGCTGGTAGAGCCCGGCCGGGCCGAGTTCCTTTGCCGTTCCCGAGACCGGGTCGACGCGCACCGGCACCATGGTGGCAAGCGCCTCGAAGATGTCTTCGTCTGCGGAGGTGCGCAGCAGATCCTGGAACGTCGCCATCTGCGAATGCTTGCCCGCGGTCTCCTCGACCTGCGGCTCGATCGCATTCTCCGGCAGCGCGGCCACGTGGGCAGGAGCGCCCAGCACGAGAAGCGAGATGCCATCGCGAGACCAGCGGACCGTGCCGCCGACCGACATCGGGTCGCCGCCGAGTACGTCACGAACCCGCAGGCCCGGCACCTGGCTCGCGGTGGCCGTCGCGGCGTCGGCCACCCAGACGCCGATCCCGTCCCGCTCGTCGACGGTGAAGGCGAACCGGCGGCCGTCGGGCGCCCAGGCGGGCACGCTTACCGTGGCATCAGGCGGGAGCTCTACCGGCCGCTGCGCTCCGTCGGGCAGACGGAGCACCGACAGCCCGGTCAGCCGCCGGGTACGCTGCCGCCCGGCGATCACCGGGTCGACCCGCATCCCGGCCAGTGCCAGGTAACGGCGGGCCAGCTGGGTGATCGGCGGATGCGCCTCATAGTGCACAAGCGCGACGAAATTCCCGCCGGGAGCCAGCAGCGCGGCGGGTGCCGGCGGCGCATCTATGATCGCGACGACATCGTCACCCGGCCTGTCATACGGCACTTAGGCTCCCTTGCCTTGCAGTCAGTGCCCGCGGGCTCCCGGCCGCATCAGGCTTTCGCGCGGGGCCAGCTTCCGCAAGTCGCCGTCGCGGCGCCGGTCCCGAATCCGCCCTC